>CBDTUI010000004.1:0-66186 GCA_965363765.1 uncultured Acidimicrobiia bacterium | reverse complement strand
GTCGAGAACATCCACAGGCCGACCAGTAATGAACCCAGTACGAGCGACCAGAACACGTGACTGGTAGCGGTTCGGATGAATTCGACAGCAATCAGGTTGTCGACAAGGTCGGAGAACACCGCATCGGCCGAAGCAAAGAGGGAGCCGAATACGAGAAGGATGGGGACTCCGATCAGGAGTCCAATGAGCACGGGTCCGAGATGGTTGTCTCGATGGCTGGGGAGCGACCGGAGGGTCGTGCTCGGACCGTACCCGGCCGCGGCGATCGGTGGAACCGACACAGCCAGGAAAGTCTGCCCGACGGTCCAATCGGTGACTGGTCGTTTCGTAGAGTAGGTGGCCAGCGTTATGGCGATGACGCCGCCCATGGCATTTAGTGCGATCAGAACTTCGCTCGCCCGGAATGCCAACCCAGCGAAGAAGATGCCGGCCGCGTAAACCAACCACCGGTTGGGCTGCCGCTTTGATGGGCCAAACCGTACCGCCAGAGTGAGCGCGATACCCGCGATGGCCGCGCCGAGTCCGGGAAGATTGCGAAAGGCCAGCGCTTGGACCAAATATCCGACTACGAGTGCTATTCCGAGGTAGCCCGGTGCCACTGTCGGTTTTTCCGCTGGTTTTTCCACAAGTGTCGTCGGGATCGGGGGCGGCTTGGTTTCCATACGTCTTCTCCGAAGTGGCCGAAATGAGACAACGTCCAACCCACGCTCAGTAGTTCCCCAATACTACGCTCGCAGATATGTTTGAAGACCTAAAGAATCGCGTGAACGAACTCTTTCCAACTGTAGTGAGTGAACTTGAGGACCTGGTGAGGATCCCTTCGGTGAGTGCCACCGATCCCGATCAGGTACGTCGTTCGGCCGAACACATCGTCGGACTGCTCGAGGCGTCGTTCTTCGAGAACGTGCGCCTCCTTGAGATTGACGGAGCGCATCCGGCGGTGTTTGGACAGATACCCGCACCCGAGGGTGCGCCGACCGTCCTGTTGTACGCCCATCACGATGTGCAACCAGCCGGGTTCGGCTGGACTGAAGATCCCTGGGAGCCGCGCCAGCAAGGTGGTCGCCTGTTTGGACGCGGCTCGAGCGACGACAAGTCTGGGGTGGTCACCCACACCGCAGCCGTGCGCGCCCACAACGGCAAACCTCCAGTAGGGGTCAAGGTCTTCATTGAGGGCGAAGAGGAGATTGGGTCCCTCAACCTGGTGGCTTTTCTCGAAGCCTATGGAGAACTGCTCGCTTCTGATGCCATCGTGATTGCCGATGCGGGCAACTGGCGAGTCGGAACCCCATCGTTCACGACATCGCTGCGTGGACTGGTTGACTGCACCGTTGAGGTTCGGACCCTGGAGAACGCAGTGCATTCCGGCATGTTCGGTGGCGTCTTTCCAGACGCTCTTACGGTCCTGTCGCGTTTATTGGCGACGTTGCATGACGATGCCGGCAATGTGGCCATTGAAGGAGCGTTCTTCGGCCCCCATGTTGAGCTCGACCTTACCGAAGAGGAAGTGCGTAGCCAGGCTGGGGCCGTGGAAGGCGTGCACGTCATCGGCGATGGAAGTCTGGAGGCCAAGACCTGGTCCCGCCCGGCGGTATCTGTGCTCGGCATCGATGCCCCGCCGGTCGAAGGGGCTGTTAACGCATTGATCCCGTCGGCTCGCGCCAAAGTGAGCATGCGCCTTGCGCCTGGTGACAATCCGGAGCGTGCCATGGCCGCTCTGGTCCGTCATCTTGAATCGAAGGTCGAATGGGGCGCTCAGGTCAAAGTCATTCCCGGGAGTTCGGGCGAGGCGTTTGAGTTGGACACCAGCGGACCGGCCTATGACGCGTTTCGGGCCGCCTTTGCAGAGGCCTGGGGCACCGACCCAACCGAAATGGGAGTAGGCGGGTCCATTCCCTTCGTGGCGGCGTTTTCAGAAGCGTATCCAGATGCAGCCATCCTGCTGACGGGCGTCGGCGACCCGACGTCGGCCATTCATGGACCGAACGAGAGCGTCCATCTTGAGGACCTTCGTATGGCCTGCCAGGCGGAGGCCATCGCACTGGCACTTTTCGCCAAAGGGTAAGCCGATCCGATCAGATCACTAATCTGGCCAGCATGGACATTCTGACTGCGGTTTTTTCGGCCCTGGGCCTCTCGGCTAGCGCCGGCCTCAACGCGTACATTCCGCTGCTGGTGATGGGGTTAGTGAATCGATTCACTGGCCTGATTGAGCTGTCGGCTCCCTACGACATCGTTTCGAACTGGTGGGTGATCGGAACCCTGCTCGTCTTGATCGTCATCGAGGTGTTCGCCGACAACGCCCCGGTTGTCAATCACATCAATGATTTGATCCAGACGTTCATTCGACCTTCGGCGGGCGCTCTTGCCTTCGCAGCGTCAACCGATGGCATCCAGATGAATCCTGCACTGGCAGTTGTGGCGGGCCTGCTCGTGGCTGGGTCTGTTCACACCACCAAGGCGGTAGTCGTGAGACCGGCGGTGACAGCAACCACCGGTGGTCTGGGCAATCCGCCGGTCAGCATCGCCGAGGACATCATTGCTGCGTCAGTGTCTTTCTTGGCGCTTGCGATTCCGATTCTCATCGGTGTTCTCATCCTCGTTTTCGGATACCCGATCGTGCGCTGGGTGATGCGTCTCCGGCGAAGGAAGATCAACGCACAAAAGACCTGAACTGGCCGCCGGACGCTGAGCGAGAGCCAATTGGGCAGGTAGGTTGAGGTCTACGAAACCTCTTGAGGAGACCTTGCGATGGATTTTGCCTTAAGCCCGCGGGCCGAGGAACTGCAGAAACAACTCCTGGCGTTTATGGATTCGCACGTGTATCCGGCCGAACCCATTTACGAAAGCCAGATGGCTGCCTCCGGAGACCCGTCGTTCCATCCGCCGATTGTGGAAGAACTCAAAGCTGAAGCCCGAAAACGCGGCCTGTGGAACCTCTTTTTGCCCGATGAAGAATGGGGCAGTGGTGTGTCGGTTCTTGACTACGCAACTCTGGCCGAGATCACCGGTCGCAGTCCCAATCTGGCTCCAGAAGCCCTGAACTGCTCGGCTCCTGATACGGGCAACATGGAGATTCTGACCATGTTTGGGACGCCGGAACAGAAAGAACAGTGGTTACGACCGCTCCTCGACGCTGAGATTCGCTCGGCCTTCTCGATGACCGAGCCGGATGTCGGATCATCGGACGCCTCCAACATTCGAACTCAGATCCGCCCCGACGGAGATGACTACGTGGTCTCCGGTCGGAAATGGTGGTCTTCGGGAGCGTTTTCGCCTCGCTGCAAAGTTTCGATCGTGATGGGCGTCACCAACCCTGACAACCCGCCCTATCAGCGCCAATCGATGATCATCGTCCCGCTCGACACGCCCGGCGTCACGATTGAAAGGGACCTGACGGTGCTCGGTTATAACGACCGGGGTGGCCACCCGATGATTCGGTTCGACAACGTCCGGGTTCCAAAAGACAACTTGCTCGGCACCGAAGGCAGCGGATTCGCCATCGCCCAGGCTCGATTGGGCCCCGGGCGGATTCACCATTGCATGCGGGCAATCGGGATGGCCGAGCGGGCGTTTGATCTCATGTGTTCACGGGTTCTTGCTCGCGAGACCTTCGGGCAGCCGATTGCGGAACACGGAGTCGTTCAGGATTGGATCGCCGAAGCGCGTATTGCCATTGAGCAAGCTCGGCTACTCACCCTCAAGACCGCCTGGCTGATCGATACGGTCGGGGTCAAAGGGGCTCGCATCGAGATCAGCGCCATCAAGGTCGTGGTGCCTCGCATGGCGGTCCAGATCGTCGATCGGGCAATCCAGGCGTTTGGTGCTGGTGGCCTGTCTGGCGATTATCCGCTTGCCGGCTACTACGCCCACCTGCGCACCCTCATGATCGCCGACGGACCCGATGAGGTTCACAAGCGCTCGGTCGCTCGACGAGAGTTGAAGCGATATGAGCCCGGCTTCACGCCGGAACCGTATCCGTACGAGCCCTGGTAGCTGCCGAACCAGCAGAGCGCCGACCCGAGGGCCGGCGCTCTGTGCTTACTTGGCAATCTTCTTAGTTGTCTTGGACGATGAGAGCGGTAAGCATCCCGAACACGCCTTCGTCGCGTTCGACGTGGGTCAGGATATGGCAGTGCCAGACCCAGACGCCGGCGTCCTCAGCCTGAATAAGCACGCTGTATCGCTCGCCAGGGGCAACATTGATGGTGTCAGCCCAATAGGGATTGTCGAGCGGAAAGCCATCCTTGGCGAAAACCAGCTGGCCGAATTGGTGCAGATGCATCGGGTGACTCTGTAGGCCTTCGTTGTAGTACGTCGCCACGATCCAGTCACCCTTGTTGACCACGTATGGCTGAGTTGCCGGGAATGACTTGCCGTTGATGGAATAGCCAATCGCGCCGGCGTCATTGACGACCATCGGGAAGTCCGCCGCAATTTCAAGGTCGGCGGGAATCTCGACGCCGCCGATAGTTTGTCCGCGGGGGATGGGCATATCTCCAATCTGGAACGTTGCGAACATCCCGTTGATGACCTGGATCTGGCCGGCGTGATGGGCGTGATACATGCCGATTGACGGCGCGTCGGCGACGAACTCGTAGATGTAGCTGTCGCCGGACTCGATCAGTGGCTGGGTGAGTGGGGATACGCCGTCCATATTGTTCGGCGTGTCAACGCCGTGCCAGTGAATGTCAGTCCCCATCGGGAGGTCGTTCTGAATCAGAACTCTGACATTGTCGCCTAGGTCGACCTTGATGGATGGCCCAGGGACCATACCGTTGTACGTCCATGCCTCGACGACTCGACCTGGTTCGACTTCCCAGTCGGTAATGGCTGCGGTGAGCTGGAACTCCTTGGTCCCATCGGCGAGGATGGTCGGCTCCAGGAGTTGGTTGCCGATTCCTTCGGTTTCGGCGGGGAAAGCCATGATCGAGTCGTGCATGGCCTGGTCGATCGCCTCATAGTCCGGCTCGTCATTTGTGGCGTCACCCCCGGCGACTACTGCACCCTCGGCGATGGCGATGGTGCCCACCATCCCGGCCCCTTCGTGGCCAGGAACGGAGCAGAAGACCTCAATCGAGCCCGGCTGGAGATCTCGTAATTCGAGAACTTCCGACTGGCCGGCTGAGATCAGTGATGTGCCGAAGCTTCCACGAATAGTGAGGTCGTGGTCGACTCCACCGACATTCACAACCGTGACGTCGACATCTCCGGTCGGGAGCGTGAGGTCGCCTTTGATGGCGAACTCGCTTAGCTCGATCGTGGCGGTGCTGACCCCGCCGCCGGCTTCGCCCGCCGCGACCGATCCACCCGACTCGTTGCCGACGATCGCAAACAGCGCCCAGAATGAAAGGACGGCGATGACGGCGACAATCGACAAACGGATAACCGAGATGAAGGGGTCGTCTTTTTCTGCCATTGGTTAGCTCCTGTGTGAGGTCTCGGATCAGATTGGCAGTCCCCATGCGGAATTCAATGGGGACCAAAGTCACAAATTAGCCCAATTTCGCCTCCGAGCGGGAATGAGGGAACGCTTTGATGGGTTGAAGCGTTTTCAAGGATGAGTATGGATGCATTAGCTGATTACCAATTCGAAGAATGGCGTGAAGGTGCTGCGTGCGCCGACGACACGGAGGGCATTTTCTTCCCAGACGATGGCGACGTCGGGGCGATGCGGCGTGCTAAATCTATCTGCGCGGACTGCCCCGTTGCGGAAGACTGTCTTGTCTATGCGATTGATACGAATCAG
Organism: uncultured Acidimicrobiia bacterium; assembly: GCA_965363765.1. Classification (GTDB taxonomy): domain Bacteria; phylum Actinomycetota; class Acidimicrobiia; order Spongiisociales; family JAENVV01; genus JAENVV01. The sequence goes on along the minus strand of CBDTUI010000004.1, from coordinate 60,437 downwards.
TCGGTTGGCATCTGGGGCGGCACAACCCCCCGGGAGCGAAGGAAACTTAAGCGCCAGTGGACCGAAGAGATCCGCCGGGCCAGCTGAACCGATCCGATCCAGTAGCCTCGGCTGTACAACAGCGGAGGATTTGATGGGCACACTCGAAGAGCTTCAAGCAACCGTCGGCACCGAGTCGGGGGTTGGTGAATGGACGGTTATCACCCAGGAGATGATCGACCAGTTCGCGGACGCCACTCATGATCACCAGTGGATTCATGTCGATGAGGACAAGGCTGCCGCCGGACCGTTCGGGACTCGCATCGCCCATGGATTCCTCACGTTGTCGCTGATCCCCGGGATCGCCAAACCAGCTGAGGTTCCCGGTGTCCGGATGGGGATCAACTACGGCCTCGACAGAGTTCGCTTCATCACTCCGGTTCCATCCGGGTCGCGGGTTCGAGCCCACTCGAAGTTACTCGAGGTGTCAGAAGTGAAAGGAGGTCTCCAGCTCAAGACGGAGATCACGATTGAGCTGGAAGGTTCAGAGAAACCCGCTTGTGTTGCCGAGACGCTATCGCGGTTGTACTTTTAGCTGATCGGACCTAGCGAGACAGGTCCACCCCGAACACGAACGCGGCCAGGTCAACGTCGAACGCAACCTCGTAAGTTCGTTGCCGGCATTCGACGATGCCGTTCATGTCCAACAGCGTGAGGTTCTCGCCGACGACGCCGAGTTCCTGGAGCAGCCCGACCCGTTCGACAGGCGTGAGGCGAGGTTCGGTCAGGGTGAGCATGTCCACCCAATGATCGAGAATCACTGGAAGGCCGGCCATTGGATTGGGTGGGTCGACCGGGCTGATGACGAATAGCTCGACAATCTCCCCCTGGTTCTGGCTGACCGTTGCCTGCACGATGGTCCCGTCATCGAACGTGAACTGGCCGGAATCCTGGCCATCGCCAACATCAAATGTGGCTTCGGGTGTCGCGATGCCGTCGAGCGCTGCCCATTGGGCGGCCAGGTCATCCCAGCGGATACGCACATTGGGTCCGGCGTTGGGACGGCAGACATCGTCGGGGTTCTCCAAAGCGGTCGTTGCCGTCGTCTCAGTAGTAGGCGGTTGTACGACGGTGCTCGGGGCGGTTTCGATAGAGGCAGCGGTGGAGGGTGGTTCCGTAGTTTCGGAGCCAGACGAGCATGACGCCGCTAGAAGGCCTCCGATGAGCAAGCTGACCATGACACGTACTGACAGGGTGAGTCGAGGCACCCGGTCAGGATACGACGCCCCGGTCGTGTTCATAGGGATATGCGATAACCTCCTGTCATGACTCGTATTCTTGGTATCTGTGGCAGCCTCCGAGCTGATTCGTACAACCGGCAGCTGCTGTCCGTCCTAGGGGAGTATTTTCCCGACGACGTTTCATTCTCGATTTTCGATGCGGTCGACGTGCCGGTGTTCAACGCGGACCTCGAAGTCGACGGCGATCCCAGCGCGGTTGCCGCCCTCAAAGATGCCATCGCCGAAGCCGACCTGGTGGTGTTTGCCACCCCCGAGTACAACGGGAGCATCCCCGGCAGCATGAAGAACCTGATTGACTGGGCGTCACGGGGTACGAACCCGCTGCACGGCAAACCGGCGGCGATCATTGGCGGCACCACCGGTCGTTTCGGGACGGCCCACGCCCAACTGATGCTCCGCCATATCCTTATCTATATGCACTGCCCGCTCTTGCCGGGCATGGTGGCGTTCGCCCACCTACGGGATTCCTTCGACGGAACCACCCTGACCGACGAAGCAGTGCGCGGCCGACTCGAAAAGACCGCCGGGGCAATCGTGGATTGGCTCGCCAAGGTCGGCTAGACCGGCGAGTCCTCGGATCCGGCGGATTCAGAATCGGCCTTTGGATCGAAATCGAGCGCAGCCGAGTTGATGCAGTAACGGAGACCGGTCGGCTGTGGTCCGTCCGGGAACACATGGCCGAGATGGGCGTCGCAGTTGGCACATTTGGCTTCGGTGCGCACCATGCCGTGCGACCGGTCGACGATTTCGGTCAGCTTGGCGTTCGGGAGCGGTTCAAAATATGACGGCCAGCCAGATCCCGATTCATACTTTGTGTCGGAACCAAACAACGGTTCTCCGCAACCCACGCAGCGGTATTCACCGTCGGCCTTGTTGTCCAGGTACTTGCCGGTGAACGGCGCCTCGGTGCCACCTTCACGGATGACCCGATATTGTTCCGGCGTCAGACCGGCGTCTTTGTTCTCAGCAGTCATGTCTTGACCTCTTCCTTCTTTTGACGTCGCTCGGCGAAATATCCCCACAGTGCCAGAGTAAACCCGAATCCGATTAACACCATTGCGACCAACATTGTGTCGTGGAGGCCGGACACGATCCCGGCCGGATCGGTCTGCCCTCCGGCTGCGTCGGCCCGAATCGCCCAGAAGGTGGTCAGGACGCCAATGCCAGTTATCTGTCCGAGGATGCGGGTCAGGTTGAGCAGGCCCGATGCGATCCCCAGTCGCTCCGGCCGCACCGACCCCATGATGATCGAGTTGTTTGGCGACTGGAAGAGACCCATGCCCGCTCCGATGGGCGCCAGAGCCAGGACGAATCCGAGCGGAGTGGTGTCCTGGCCGAGTCGCCGGAACGACCAGTACCCAACGAGAAGGACGAGCAGACCGGCAATGGTGATTGGTCGCGACCCGATCTTGTCTGACAGCCAACCGCTGGCCGGTGCGACCACGGCGAGCAAAATCGGAGACGCAGCGAGCAGGAGTCCGATCTGACGCGACTCGAGCCCGAGGGTTCGTTCGAGATAGAACGGAGAAATGAAGAAGACGCCGGACACACACACGAAGGCCAACAGTCCCGTCACGATGTTGATGGTGAAGAGCTTGTTATCGAAAATTGAAAGATCGACGATCGGCTGCTCGGTTCGCCGCTCCCAGTAGATGAAACCGATGCCGACCATGGTGGCAGCAGCGAGGAGAGTGAGAACGAGCGGCGATGCGAAGCCGCGGTCCCCGCCGAGGGTGATTCCCAACATGAGTGACGTGATGGTTATCGCGAATAGGGCCGCACCACCGAAGTCGAAGGTCTGGCCACCGACCGGTTTGGTGTTCGGAATGAATTTGACGGCTGTGATTGTTCCAACGATTCCGACCGGCAGGTTCACAAGGAAGATCCAGTGCCATGAGGCGGCCGACAGGATCAGCCCACCCAACGTCGGGCCTACGACGATGCCTACCGACACCGTGGTTCCAATCAGGCCAAGCGCTTTGCCTCGCTCGGTCGGTGGGAACGCCTCGGTGAGGATGGCGATCCCCAGTGACAGAACCATGGCTGCTCCGACAGCTTGGATGATGCGCCATCCGATGAGCATCCCGACCGATTGGGAGGTGGCGGCGCCGAGTGAGGCGAGGGTGAAGACGATGAATCCGCCGGCGTAGATCCGTTTCTTGCCGATCATGTCGCCAAGCCGACCGATAAGGAGGGACAGTGTTCCTAGGATCAGAAGGTAGGCGAGAACCACCCATTGCACGGAGGAGAACGGCGCCCCGAAGTCTTTCTGGAGCGTGGGCAAAGCGATGTTGACTATCGACCCGTCGACGCTGGACAGGAAGACGCCCATCGACACGGCTCCCATCACGAACCACTTGCGCGAATAGTCGACCCGGATCTCGTTCATTGCAACCTGATCACCCTACCGGCGGATCATCCTGTCCGGAAAGGGTTTCGCAGGACAGTCGCCACCAACCAGAGTAGGTTTGGTGGGATCGTCGGATGATCAGCGGAAGAAACGGCATCGAGTCATATCGTCTCCAGTGCCTGGAGGTTCATCTCGTCGTACCCTCACCCCTGGAGAAGCGTTGGTCGTCGATCTAGAACAAGACACGAACACAGATCCGTACCAGTCGTATTTGCCGCGCATAGTTCTCCACTGGGACAAAGACGCACCGTCGTCGACCCACCAGGCGATCGTTGGGACCATGGTTTTCGTCGATATTTCCGGCTTTACGGCACTCTCCGAACGTCTCGCCATGCTTGGGAAAGTGGGTGCCGAAGAGGTAACCGAGGTTTTGGGCGGATGTTTCAAGGGTCTGCTGGCTGTCGCCTATCCGCTCGGTGGACGCCTCATCAAGTTCGGTGGCGACGCGCTCCTGTTGCTCTTCAATGGCGAGGGTCACGAACATCGGGCGGTGAACGCGGCGGTTGGCATGCAGCATGCCATGAAGAGGCTCGGCAAGGTCAAGACCCCCGTTGGGAACATGACGCTCAAGATGTCGATCGGCGTCAACTCCGGCGAGTTCAACTTCTTTCTGGTTGGTAAGTCCCATCGAGAGTTGATCCTGACCGGTTCGGCCGCCACCGCCACCGTGGAGATGGAAGCCTTCGCCGACGCTACGGAGATTGTCGTCTCGAGAACCACGGCAGCGGGCCTTCCTAAGTCCTCGGTCGGTGATCCCAAAGGAGCCGGATTTCTCATCCGCAAGCCGGTTCCTGAGGTGGCGGGAGGAACGGTCGACGTGCGTCCAGCCACCGGGGACCTGGAGCAATACATACCTGTGGCGGTGCGCCAAGCGCTGGTGGCAGGCGCCAACGAACCGGAACACCGGCAGGTCACGGTGGCGTTCCTTCAGTTCATGGGCGTGGACTCCCTTCTCTATGAGAAAGGGCCCGAAGCGGTCGCCCATGCATTGTCGGATTTGGTGGCCCGGGTTCAAGCAGCAGTCGACCCGCGCCAGGTTGCGTTCTTGGGAACCGACATCTACGACGATGGCGGCAAGATCATTCTGGCTGCTGGAGCGCCCACCGCCACAGGAAACGATTCCGAACGCATGCTGCACGCATTGCGAGAGATAATCGACCACGAATACGAACTTCCGATCAAGATCGGCGTCAATCGGGGCCACGTGTTTGCCGGTGACGTCGGCCCCCTCTATCGGCGCACCTATACAATCATGGGCGATGACGTAAATCTGGCTGCCCGGTTGATGTCAGCGGCCACTCCCGGGACGATTTACGCAACCCCGGTCGTCCTTGAGAATTCTCGGACCTTGTTTGCAACTACCGCGCTCGAACCGTTCCCCGTGAAAGGAAAAGCCGAACCAGTCCAGGCGTTTGCGGTCGGAGAAGAGACCGGTACTCGTTCGGGGCGTTCCAGGGATGAGCTTCCGTTTACCGGTCGAGTCGACGAGTTGGCCCAACTTTGCGATGCCTTGGAGTCCGCTTGTCGCGGAGTCGGTCAGGTGGTGGCGTTGGTAGGCGAGCGCGGAATCGGCAAGACCCGCCTCGTTCAAGAAGCAGTCGATCTGCAACCTGATCTACCTGCTGCAACTGTTCGCGCCGAGCCGTACGGCACGGCCACTCCATATCGACCGTTCCGGGACCCGGCCAGGACGATCCTGGGCGTCGAGCGTGCCGATCAGGAGACGATGGCCAGGCAGATGACGGAGGCAGTGCAACGGCTCGATCCTGAGCTCCTTCCGTTCTTACCGCTACTGGGAGACGTCGCTCACGTCGAAGTGGAGTCAACCCCGGAAGTCGATGCGATCGACCAGCGATTTCGCCGCGAGCGCCTAGCCGATGCAGTAATTCGGGTCCTTGAATTGGCATTGCCTGGCCCGCAAGCCATTGTCATCGAGGAGGGTCAGTGGATGGATGCCGCCTCGACGGAACTGGCTGAACGCCTGTGCCGGGCAACGGAGGACCATCCCTGGGCCGTACTGACAACGAGAGTGTCCGGTGAGGGGCGGTTCGAACCAGACGGTACGCCCACCATCGAGCTCGGCCCATTGGCTACTGAAGAGGCTACGTCGATCGTGTTGGCCGTTACCGACGATAAGCCGCTGCTGCCTCATGACGTGAAGGCCATTGTTCAGAGAGCCGGCGGGAACGCCCTCTTCCTTGAAGAGATCCTGTCGGTGGTCAAACAGTCGGGATCGATACGCGAGCTACCCGACTCGCTCGATGCGCTTGTCAGTGCACAGATCGACGCCTTGCCCCCGCGTTCCAAGCGCCTTCTACGGTATGCGAGCGTATTGGGCCGGAGTTTCCGGCTAACGGTGCTAAATGAGGTGCTGGGCGACGACAACCTGCGGATGGATTCCGAAACTCAGGACGAACTACTTGGCTTTCTGGTATCGAATGGACCCGACCGGCTTCGTTTCCGACACGGTCTTCTACGGGACGTCGCGTACGAAGGGCTGCCGTATCGCCGGCGGCGGGAACTCCATCGCCGAGCCGCCTACGCGACAGAACGACTCGCGGGCGACGACACGGAGTCCGTGGCCGATCTCCTCTCACTCCATTTTTCGCTGGCTCAGGAATACGAACCGACCTGGCGTTACGCTCGCGTCGCTGGCGATGACGCTCGCGACGCATATTCCAACGTCGACGCTGCGGTCCAATACTCGCGAGCGGTAGATGCCGCGCGACGGCTCCCCGAGGTAACCGATCGTGAACGAGTTGAGCTGCTGTCGGCACTTGGCGATGTCGAGTTGAAGGCTGGCAGGTTCAAAGAAGCCCTGTCGGCCTACCGGAACGCGCTCCGTTTCGCCGCGGATGATCCACTTGAAAAGGCTGACCTGTTGCTCCGGAGAGCTCGAGCACGGGAACGGGCCGGATCCTTCTCGGTAGCGCTTCGGGACATCACTGCCGGGCTGAAATTGGTTGAGCACCAAGACAACTCGAATGGGCTGGCCATCAGAGCCCGCTTGACTGCCCTGCGTGCCACGGTCCGACAAGCTCAAGATCAACCGCGACCTGCTCTGCGACTGGCCAAACAAGCGGTCGAGCAGGCGAGCGCGGCGGGGGAGGAAGAGGCGCTTGCGAAGGCGTACAACATCATGAACACGGCCTATCACATGTTGGGCAGATCTGACGAGGCTGTATTCGCCGAAAAGTCTTTAGCCCTCTATGAGAAGCTGGGAATGCTTGACGTGCAAGCCGAGATAACCGGGAACCTGGGAGCTGGCGCATATTTCGCGGGGGATTGGGCCAGAGCCTTGGACTACTACGCCAAAGCGAAAGACATGGCCGAGCGCGCCGGAAACACGCTTCAGGCCGCGATAACCGGCTCGAATATGGGCGAGGTCTTCGTCAATCAGGGAAGGATGAAGGAGGCTGAACCGTTGCTCCAGGATTCCGCCAGAGTCATGAGGGCGGCGGGTTTCACTGACGGGGCGGTGTTCGCGGAGATTCACTTCGCTCGGGTTTTGGCCGATCGGGGACAACTCGACGACGCCGAGAATCTCTTGAGAGGGGCTGGCAAGCAGTTATCTGAGCTAGGACGAACGGGTAGTGCTCTGGAGGCAGCGATCTTCCTGGCCGAGTGTCGGCTGGAACGGGGCGACCCGAATGACGCGCTTGAGATCCTGACCCTGGCTGAAAAGTCTGCCGGGCGCGACCGGCTCTGGTATTCGGCATCGCTCGGCCGGGTCCGCGGTCAGGCGTTGAGCGACCTCGGGCGCACGAGCGAGGCGCAGGCCGCCATCGCTGCCGGGCTTGCTGCGGCATCCGACCAGGGCCTGGGCTATGAAGAAGCCTTACTGGTCCTGACAGGTGACACCATAGAGGGAGGGGTCGACTCAGCCGACCCCTCCACCGTTCTTCGGGCTACTCAGTTACTTCACGACCTTGATGTTCGGCGTCTGCCTTGTACCTTGGCCTTTCTCGATTACCGGGCGAAGAACGGATCTCCGCTGCCGTAGTAGTACTCGGTGACCTGGATCTGGTTGCCGTTGATGTAACTGACATTCTGATCCAGCAAACACCAGCTAGCGGTGCCTGGCAGCGTAGGTGGCCCGGAGAACGCATACGGCGCAGCTGCGTCGACAGTGAGTGTGCCGTCTGTGTTGCGAACAGCCGTACCTTGGCACCATTGAACAGCTTCGGGACCGTTCCCAAAGTCGATGGTTGTCCCAGGGACCGGTAGAACTGCACCCTCGGCTGGCCAGACAATCGTGGCCGTGAACTCGGCGCCTGCTTGTCCGATCGGTTCGAACGAGGCAGTCGAGCCTGATGCGTCATCATTATATGGCTTGAGTTGGCACTCGGTTTGCCCACCTCTGAAGACGGTAATCGCCGCATCCGCTCCGCCACCCTCGGGGGGTGTCGACTGGCCACAGTCGAGAACGCCGTCGAACTCCTGCACCAGTGAGAACAGAGAAGCATTTGTGTTGAGAGCGGTTCGCCGCACGCCACCGGCAAGGACGCCGTCGCCGCCACCTTCAAGAGAAACGGCCGGTCCGCCGTTGCCGTTCGCGACCGGGTACAACGTCATCGACCTCACGGGATGAGCAGGCGTGATGGTGATTACGTTGTTATCTCCGATCCCAGAGTCAGGTCCGTTGTCCGACGTGTTGCCAAGCATCAAGACCTGGGCTGGTCCCACGGGGAATGCGACGCCCAGTTTGGCGTCGTGCTTGCCCTCGATGTCTAGCTCAGCAGACCCGATGGAGTAGGTGTTGTTGAAGTCGCTTGCGAGCTCGACTTTTAGGGTTTGGCCGATAACGATCTGACCCTGATCGGTTGAACAGTTGTTCTTGGTCTTGACGCCGAGCCCATTCGACACTGCCCCGACTTTTCCATTCCCTCCTGTTGGGGTCAATGAGATCAGGCTGGCGCCGCTAAGGGTTACATTGCATTTCGAATCGATATTGATGTTTTGGGTTGCCGTTGCTGGTCCGGCCAACGAGACGGGCACATCGAACCATTGAACTTTGTAGCCGCTGTCCGAGGTGTGGAGCAGAAGGACGCCCCTGTCAACGTAAAAGGGCTCCTCGGCGATGGCCGCCGTCGCAAAAACCGCCGCGACCATGGCGAGTATGACCGTGACTATCGATAGTTTTCTGTGTCGGCCCATCTTCTTATGACCTCCTTGCCGCACAGGTGACGTGTGGCGCTAGTGAGGTGGTGTTCAGACACGGGTATCGGGCCCGTGACAGAATCGTCCGGTCCCGAACTTGCTGATGCCTCCCGTACGCTGAACCCAACCCCTTTTGTGACTTAAGTCCTATTGACAACTTTCACACAGAAAATGGAAGGCGTAAAGTGCCATTTCTCGTGCGCAAGTTCGTGCCCCGAAAGAACTAGTCCGACCGGCTGAAAGGTTGGCTGGGCTGGCGCTGACGACGGATCTTACGACTCAGCGGGTTGGCATACCGGGGTGAGGTCACTCGACAGGTCGACCGACAACTGCTGCCAGCAACTGTTCGGCATCGGCCCGTTTGTCAGGATCAGAGACGTCGGCAAAAGCCTCATGGGTGAGGATCTCACCGACTTCGTTCAGGCGACCATCGGGGAGTGGGCCCGATACCAGGGCATCTACGTACTCTCTGATTGTCTCGTGGCTTTGACGGGGCCGATCGCGGGCTGCCCCGCTCTGCTCGAGGCCCTCCGTCAGTCTTTCGACCCAGGTCCGGCGAGCTTTGCGTCGCCGTTCAGCAACGATTCGGCTGGTGACCGAGACGAGCATGCCACCAAAACCACCGACCAGGACGGCGGCCAGGAGCAACCCAAGTCCTTTCCCAACCAAGCCAGCGTTTTCCCGCGCCCAGGTGACGATGGCTGATCCGGCGTTGGCAGGCGCCTCGTACTCACCGGCCAGGGGAACCTGGGCGGTTGGATCGAATCCTTGCCATCCGATCCCCGGGAAATAGACCTCCGCCCACGAATGCGCATCCGACGCACGCACTTCGTACAGGCCGGTGAGCGAATTTCGTTCGCCGGGGATGAAACCGACCGCCAGGCGACTCGGTACTCCGAGAGATCGAAGCATGACGACGAGGCTCGTACCGATCTGCTCACAGAAACCCTGGCGGGTTTCGAAGAGATACTCGTCGACAGAGTCGGCGCCCTCCGGAAGTGGGGGGATGTCCAGGCTGTAGGTGGTGTTCGCTCCCATCCACGCTTCGAGCGCTCGGATCTTGTCGTACGTGGTGGGGGCCTCGGCCGTCACCTCTTGAGCGAGGTCGAGCACCCGCTGGGGCACGTCATCGGGCAACTGGAGGAACTGCTCAAGCGAGAGCGGAAGATCGGCTCGGAGCGGATCACTCACCCTCAGCAGTGCCTCGGTCACGTGCGGACGTTGACTGATAACCGTGTAGACGGCCCCCCGGCCGAGATCCGACCCGGCTCGTAGGGCCCCGTCGGGTTGCTGAAAGAGGAATCGCGAATCGAAGTACACCTCAGACACGCGGTAGGCGCCGAAAACGATGTTCGGTCCCGGCTGCTCGATATAGAACGTCTGGATGAAGTCGTCAGCAGAGACCGGGGTGTCACCAACCGTGAGCGGGATCTGGATCGGGGCGGGTCCCCCGATGGTGGTCGAAGTGTCATCTGCTGCCGTCCAGGTGACTCCATCCCACACATCAAATGTTTGTCCGCGCCAGAACGCCGGCGCCGAGGCGCGGACCCGCATGACGAGCGTCCCGTCGGGGCGTCCCCGCGATGATGTGTCGAGGCTTTCCGCGAAACCGAAGTAGCCCGAACTCGCCCCGCCGTTTGATTGATCGTCCTGGCCCTGGCCGTCGCGACCCCCCAGTGAAGGGTTCGACAGGGAACCAGGTGTTCCGAGGGCATTGGAGGAGGGGAGTTCGGCGGGGAACGTCAAGGCCCGCGACGCGCGAGCGCTCGGCAGTGCCAGAAAGACGACGACCGATAGCGTGCCGAGAATCGCCAGCGTCTTGGCCCCAGACCTTGACGCCCCGGCGGTGACCGAAGGGACATTGGTCAGGGTTCCCAGATCGGTGATCGAACTCCGATAGGCAAGCAACAACGATGACAGCAGACCTACGGCCCACAACAAGATGAAGACCCCCAGTGCGGTTGAGATAGACAGGGCAGCCGTGATTGCCATCATGGCGCCAGAAGATGCCAGGGAAAACATGAGGTCCCGCCGGGCGGGCACATGCATCGAATGGATGACTTGTACCCAGAGGAACAGTTCGGCGAGCGGCACTTGGATATCTACCAGTCCGTCCTGGAATGATGAGACGAGCTCGCCGAAGAAGCCGATCACCGACCCGATCAGGGCTACGGCGAGGATTGCTTTGAGCTTGAGCGCGTCGGAGTGGCGCATCCGGTAGGACAGAACAAACCCGGCTGGGATTCCGACGATGGCTACTGCGGCTGGCAGAGTCCGCACGAAGCCCTGAGCGATCAAGGCGACGACCGAGATCATCACCGTCGCGCCGACCGCCGCTCTCACTGGTACGAACGGCTCGGGATCGGTAGCGAGGTTGGCTTCCTTAATCGTTTGGGACAGCTTCATGGCACATGCACAATCGTGATGTCGCGCTCGGCCTCAGGGAGACTGGCCGGAACACCGTTAGTGGCATAGGCGAGTCGTCGGCCCGCCTCGAGCATCGATCCCACTGCCCCGGCATGTGGCCCACTCTGCTCAGCCGTCAGCAGGCGAACGGGCACGCCAGCCGTGAGACCCTTTTGAATGTGGCCGTAGGCCAGGCTGGCTCGCCGGTCGGCTTCGTCCGGGGGGCAGTTGAGGTCTAAGCGCACAACGAGGTGAGGGGCGTCGGGAGACTCCAGTTCTTTGACGACCGGTTGGTTCATGCGGGCGGTGGCTGGCCAGTGGATCATGCGTAGAGAGTCGCCCTGCTGGTAGTCGCGAATTGATCTCACGGTTTCCCCACTTCCGGTACGGCGGCCGACCGCCTCAGATCCGGTGGCTGGGCTCGATGTCACTGTGGCCAACGCCACTGATTCGACGCGGGGAGCTACGGCGACCGGGGTGGCGAGCGGCACCGCGACCTGCCGCGTTACCCAGACCAATCCGATCGGGGATGCCGTAGACAACTCGGCCGTGATTGTCCTGATGAGGCCGCGTCGCTGCGCAACCGCCCTGATGCTGCCCTCGGCGGGAACCGCTGCGCCAATCCACTCGGAATCTGGCTTGAGCAGACGAACTCTGGTGAATTGAGGTTGGCCAGTTAACGTCAAGCCGACTTGAAAGGGACGTCCGGCCACGGCATCGTCAGGAGCCTCGGCTGTCAATGTCATCCGACGACTGGCCATCCACGGCCCCAGCACTCCGACTGCCAGCAGGCCAAGTGAGATCGCCAGGAGAACTGTCAACCACCCGGCACCTGTAGTCCGTGATGCGACCAGGAAGGCAAGGGATAATGCCCCGATCGTGTAGACACCCCGCGTGGCCCGGATTCGGACCCTGGGGCTAGCCACGCGGAACGGGAACCGAACGCAGCAGATCGTCCATGATGGACCGTGCGGCCGTGACGTCGGTTCCCCCTGACAAGATGATCCGATGAGATAGGACCGGGCTGGCCACAGCCTTCACGTCGTCGGGGGTGACGAAGCGCTGTCCGACGGTCGTGGCGTGGCCACGAGCGACGGCCAGCATGCCGAGGCTGGCTCGAGGAGAAGCTCCCAGGGAGATCTCCGGATGTTGTCGGGTGGCCGAGACGATATCGAGGATGTAGTTGATGACTGACTCGCTGCAATGGAGGCTGCGCACTTCTTTGATTGCCTTGGCTAGATGCTCCGGGGTCACCACGGCTTGAAGGTCGGCGAGTTGGCCGGTGCCTCCATCGCCCATCAGCAGCCCTCGTTCGGTTTCGCGGTCGGGAAGGCCCATCTCGAAGATGGCGCTGAATCGGTCGAGTTGCCCTTCGACGAGCGGAAAGGTTCCGGCGTGTTCAAAGGGATTCTGTGTCGCGACGAGGAAGAAAGGCTCAGGAAGTTTGTGGGTGGTTCCATCGACGGAGACCTGTCGCTCTTCCATTGCTTCGAGGAGAGCCGCCTGGGTACGCGGCGTGGCCCGGTTGATTTCGTCGACGATCACCACGTTCGCGAATAGAGGGCCCGGCCGAAAGTGCCATGACTCGGTCGATCTGCGATATATGGCGACGCCAGTGAGGTCGGCCGGCAGCAAGTCGGGGGTTCCCTGGACGCGCCGGAACGTTCCTCCAACGGACGCCGCCAACGACTTGGCCAGCAGTGTCTTGCCTACTCCGGGGACGTCCTCGACGAGGATGTGACCGCCGGACAACAGCGTGGCGATGATCAGGCGCAGTTCGGTGGGCTTTCCGCGGATAACCTTGGAGAGGTTGGCGAACAGATCCGAGGCGACCTGGGACCCCAGGGGAGCTCCAGCGGACGCAGTCGGGACGGCGGGCGGCGCAGTTTGCATACCTGGTGTATCGGCACGCACTGACCGTCAATTAAGCAGTGCTTCAGGCGGATTTCATCAGACGGCCGGAATGAGGTCAGGTGTGTGGTCGCCGGCGCTGATTTGAATCAGCGAAATCGCCACCAAAATTAGGAGGCCCCCCGCTATCTGGCCGAGACTGAGCTGCTGGGCAAGGTAGATCCACGCCAGAACCGTGGCCACTAGTGGCTCCCAGGTTGCGGTTAGGCCGATGAGCGGGGCGGGCGCCATTCCGAGGGCCTTGATTTCGAGAGCGAACGGCACGATGGTTCCGACCATTACCACCGCGGCTAGTTGCCACCAACCCGTTGAAGAAATATCGGTTGGAAACGTCCAAATGGGAACCGCGATCAGCCAGATGATGGCCGCGATTCCAAACCCATACGCCATGATCGCATATGAGCTGAGATCCTTGCTCAGCCTTTCGGCAAGGGCCAGGTAGAAAGCGAACGCTACCGAGGAGACCAGTCCGGCTGCGAGGCCCGGCAGGTTGAGAGCCGTCCCGCTCCATGCCTGGGCAATCAGCGAGACCCCAACCAGGGCTGCCCCGGCGGCGACCCAAGCAATGGAGGTAACCGCGTCACCGCGCACCCAGCGATTCCATGCGAGCAGATAGATCGGGGCAATGAATTGAATCGTGGCGCCTGGCCCGACCCCGATGAGATCGATCGCCAGATAGAACGAGTAGGTCACGGTGGCGAGAGATACTCCGAAGGCCACGACCAGCGGCCACACTTTTCGTGCAGGAAACTCGCGCTTCCACAACACGTACGGCAGAAAGGCCACGGTCCCAGCCAAGGCCCGTACCTGAGCGACTCGAACGACTGAAATCTCGGCGAACACGGCCGCAGCCAGCACACCTGCCAATCCCCACATGGTGGCGGCAACGATTGCCAACGTGATGCCCGTACGAACCCGCATCGGGCACAGAGTAGGTGATTGTCGGCCGAGGTAGATTTGTCGAGTCGGGCGCGAACTGTACGCTGAGATTTTTGAGGAGGTAGTGGCTGGTGGTGGAAGATCTCAAGCTCTATATCGCAGGCGAGTGGGTGGAAGGAACCAGTGGCGAGCACTACGAACTCGTGTCGCCGGTCACCGGAGAACACATCGGAAACGTTCCTGTCGCCAGCCAGGCCGACATCGACAGGGCTATAAAGGCGGCTCGAGTCGCCCAGGACGAGTTCCGGCATTGGTCCGCCTTTGAACGTGCCGACCTTTGCCTTCGGATTGCGGCCGAAATCGAACCGCTCGTCACCGAAATCGCTCGGATCCAAACTCTTGAGCAGGGAAAGCCGTACCACTCGGAATCGCTCGACGACATTGCCGAAGCGAATCAGTACTTTTATAACGCCGCCGAAGATGTGAAGCGTCTAATGGGTGAGGTGATCCCGACATCGGCCCGCAGCAAGCGGATGTTTACCTTTCGGCGACCAGTGGGTGTTTGGGCGGCGATCACACCGTGGAACTTCCCGGTCACCATCCCGCTCGAATACATAGCCCCCGGCCTAGCGACCGGCAATGCTGTCATCACCAAGCCTCCGTTTAACACCTCCTGGGGGTTGCTCAAGCTGGCTGAGGCGTTTGACGCGGCGGGCGTACCTAAAGGTTTGTTGTCCGTTATCCCTGGAGCCGTAGAAATCGGCGAGGCGCTCGTCACTCACGACGGGGTCGACGCAGTGGGGTTCACCGGATCGTCAGAAACCGGTCGCCGGATCATCTCCCAGATGGGAATCAAACGTTCCATCATGGAGATGTCCGGGAATGGACCAACCATCGTCACCGCCGACGCCGACGTGGCGGCGGCTGCCGAAGCGGCCGTATATGGCACCTATTACAACGCCGGACAGGTGTGCTGTGCCACCGAGCGGGTAATCGTCGTGGATGAGGTTCATGATGAGTTCGTTGCAGCCAGCCTGGAAGCCGCCAAGCTTGTGAAGCTCGGAGACCCGTTCGACGAAATGACGAACATGGGACCACTCAACAACGAACCAACCGCGGCCAAGATGGATCGGCACATTGCCGACGCCCAAGCCCAAGGAGCCGAAGTGCTCGTCGGGGGTGGTCGGGCCAGCGGGTTCCCGACAGATCTCTACTACGAGTTCACGGTGATTGACCGCGTGCCAGAACAGAGTGAGGTATCGAAGGAGGAGTCCTTCGGGCCGGTGATGCCGATCTTGTCAGCTGCGAGCGACGAAGAAGCGGTGGCGATCGCCAACCGGTCCAACCTGGGGCTACAAGCGGCTGTGTTCACGGACTCGTTGCAGAAGGCGTTCTGGTACGCCGATCGAATCCGGTCCGGCACTGTGGTTATCAACGACTCAACCGATTTCTGGGAAACGTTTCAGCCATTCGGCGGTGCCGCTGGTACCGACACCGGATGGGGGCGCGGATCCATCGAGGAGTTCACCGACCTGCAAACTCTCGTTATCGACATCGGGTGACCGAGGCTCAGGTCTCGTGGCGGTAGAAGCCAGCATCAGACGGTGGAAGCGGCTCGTTGCCGAGGATGAGGTCGGCAGCCTTTTCGGCGATCATCATCACGGGGGCATAGATGTTGCCGTTCGTGACGTACGGCATGACCGACGCATCGACGACCCGTACGCCCTCGACCCCTCGCAACTTCATCGTGAGCGGATCAACCACTGCTTCGGGTCCGGTGCCCATCTTGGCGGTCCCGCACGGGTGCAGGGCGGTTTCGGCGTCATGGCGAACCCATTCGAGGATCTCCTCGTCGGTGGATACCGACGGACCGGGTGAGAGCTCGCCGCCGTTGAAGGGGTCAAACGCCTCCTGGGTCATGATCGTCCTGGCCGCTCGGATCGCCTCTTTCCATTCTCGGCGGTCTTGATCGGTGGACAGGTAGTTGAATCGCAGCGCGGGCTTCTCGTTGGGGTTGGTTGATCTGATCTTGATTGAGCCACGGGCGTCCGAGAACATCGGGCCAATGTGCACCTGATAGCCGTGTCCCTTGGTTGGCACCGTCCCGTCGTATCGAATAGCGATCGGGAGGAAGTGGAACATCAGGTTGGGCCACTCGACCTCGTCGTTTGACCGGATGAAGCCGCCTGCTTCGAAGTGGTTGGTTGCTGCAGCGCCCTTGCGTCTGAAGAGCCAGTCGAAACCGATTTTCGGTCGACGCCACCAGTCAAGGGCGGGCGCCATCGACACCGGTTGGGTACAGGCATACTGGACGTAGACCTCAAGATGATCCTGGAGGTTTTCTCCAACTCCGGGGACGTCGGCGACTACCGGGATGCCGAGGTTGGTGAGATCAGCGCCGTTCCCGACGCCGGACAACTGGAGCAACTGCGGAGTGTTGATAGACCCTGCTGCGCATACGACTTCCCGGGCGGCCGCGAAATTTTGCTTGCCGCGTTTGGTGTATTCGACGCCTACGGCCGTGGTCCCCTCGAACCGGATCTTGGTCGTCATCGCCCTGGTGACGACGGTGAGGTTCGGTCGGTCCATAACGGGGTGTAAGTAGGCCCGGGCTGCCGATAGGCGTCGACCACGATGGATGTTCCGGTCGAACTTGGCGAACCCTTCCTGTCGGTAACCGTTGACGTCGTCGGTGAGTGGATACCCGGCTTGTTCGACGGCTTCGAAGAAGGCTCCGAATAGTGGGTTCTCGGCCGGCCCTCGTTCCATGGCAAGCGGTCCATCATCGCCGCGCCAATCGTCGCCACCCGCGAGGCAGGTTTCCATACGTTTGAAGTAAGGAAGGCAATGGGCGTAGTCCCACGTTTCCATGCCAGGGTCGGCCGACCACCGCTCATAGTCCATGGCGTTCCCGCGCTGAAATATCATCCCGTTGATGCTGCTCGAGCCCCCCAGCACCTTGCCGCGAGCGTGGTAAACCCGGCGTCCGCCCATCTCAGGCTCGGGTTCCGACTCGTACTTCCAATCGTAGAAACGGTTGCCGATCGGAATGGAGAAGGCGCCTGGCATATGAATGAAGATGTCCCATTTGCGGTCTGGGCGGCCTGCCTCCAGCACGAGAACCTGGTGGTTGGGATCCGCGCTGAGTCGATTGGCCAGGGCCGACCCCGCCGAACCGCCACCAACGATCACATAGTCATAGGTCATATCTTGTCCGGCCTCGGGAAACGCGCTTCGTGTTCGCCGCCGAATGATCGGCCATGAAGAGGGGCATGTTCGGGTGGTGCATGGGTGCGGGACACTATCAGCCTTTGCGTTCTCTTTCCGTGTCGCAGCGACCCGGGCCGGATGCCAAGCGACCGAGGCGGTGTTGGATCTAAGCTCGATGAAGCGATACGAGTAGTGAGATCAAAGTGGAGAGGTGCGCGTGGTAGCCATGGACGGTGGGTTGCGGTTCGGAGACGTGGCGTGATCGTGTCCGGCGGACAAGCGACGTTCGACGTCGATGCCATCGTTTTCGACAAGGACGGCACCCTGATTGACCTCGACAGCACCTGGCTTGCAGTTACCGATTCGTGGATTGCCGCACTTGCTGACTCACCCGAGGATGTTGAGAAGCTGCGGGCGTCTCTCGGGGTCGATGCGGCAGGGTTCTTGGTTCCAGGGGGCGTGGCAGCAACGGGAACGTTTCGAGAAATTGAGTACGCAACGCGACAAGCGCTTGGCGACCGAGAAGGAACCATCGACCGGCGAATCGAGGCGGCCCGAGAAATAGTCACGGCCGCCCTACCGAACTTGCCCATCGTCCCAATCGGAGACGTGGCTGCGTCCATGCGACGGTTTCGGGAGAAGAATCTGGTGCTGTGTGTCGCCTCCAGCGACGACGAACAAACGATTGCCAGGCATCTCGATCAGCTCCAGATTGCTGACCTGGTGGCTGCGTTTATCGGTGGTGATGGTCCGGCGAGACCTAAACCTCACCCGGCCGGCCTGATCTATCTCAGTGAGAAGGTTGGCGTACCGGTTGGGCGGATGCTCATGGTTGGTGATTCGTTTACCGATCTCGGGGTGGCTCGGAATGCCGGAGCAGCAGGCATCCTGGCCGTGGCGCCTCGTGACAATCCCAGTCCGATTGAAGACCTGGCCGATGGGCTCATTGGCTCTATTCAGGAGATCATCGTCGGAGGCTGAGGTACCACGATGCCAGACGTGGCGTCGACGATGGCCACTGCGAACTCGTTTGCCTGACTGGCTCGTACCGCCACCACGACTTTGACAACCTCGCCGTATTCGAAAGAACGAGTCTCTGCATTGAAGCCCGTGATAACCCCGGCGACCGGCGCAGACAGGTTGTAGGGGTGGACGAGCAGCCATTCGGTGAGGATAGGTTTGCTGAGGGTGGGAGCGAGGGCAAGCGCTTCGGCGGCGGCTCGTCCATAGGCTCGTATCAGTCCGCCCTTGCCGAGGTTCGTGCCACCGTAGAACCGAGTGACCACCACAACTACGTTGTGCAACCTCGCCCCGACGATACGTCGCAAGATAGGAGCTCCGGCCGTGCCGCCCGGTTCTCCGGCATCGAAACTGCGTTCTCGCCCATCCGACAGTCGATAAGCCCAGCAGTGATGGGTGGCGCCAGGTTCGCGCTTGGTGATGGTGTCGATGAATGAGAAGGCGGCTGGCTCGTCGGCGACCGGGCCGACGTTTGCGATGAATCTGGAGCCGTTGATCTTTTCGATTTCGTGGTGAGTCGGACGCAGAATCGTCAGGTACTCGTCGCCGGGCATTCCCGGAACGTTAGCCAGCCTCGGTCGAACCCGATTCCGGTCGCACTCCCGCTCTTTGGTCTAGGTTGATTCTTGTCAAGGAGACCACATGGTGAGATTCGCTGAAGGGCCAGAAGTCGAAGTATCTGTTGAAATCGCCGCTACCCCGAAAACCGTGTGGGAGCTCGTTTCGGACATCAGTCTTCCAGCCAGGTTTCAGAGTGAGTTCAAACGCGCCGAGTGGGTAACCGACGGGCCGGGGCTTGGCGCTGAGTTTGTCGGCTACAACGAGCGCAAGGGCTTTGAGTGGGACACCACGTCTTGGGTCGTCGAATATGAACCTCTCCACGCGTTTGGCTGGGCCGTCTCGGACCCGGTGAATCCGGGCGCCACTTGGACCTATCGCCTCTCCGAGGTCTCAGCAGGAACTCGACTGGAGTTCCACCGACGACTCGGCCCCGGGCCCAGCGGTATCACCTCGATTATCGAGCGACACCCGGAGAACGAGGAAGACATCATCGCGGCGCGCGATGCCGAACAGGCTGTCAACATGCGGGCCGTCCTTGAAGGTATCAAGTCACTTGCAGAGGCGAAGGCCTGAGCCAGTTCTAGGCGTTGGCGCCAAAGATCGACTTCACCTCAAGGAACTCCTCGAAGCCGTGCTCGCCCCATTCACGTCCGTTTCCGGATTGTTTGTATCCACCGAATGGGGCGTTTGGGTCGCCGAGGGCACCGTTTACGTGCACCATGCCGGTACGAATCTGGCGAGCCACTCGTCGGGCACGATCCTGGTCGCCAGATGACACGTAGCCCGATAGGCCATACTGAGTGTCATTCGCAATACGAATGGCATCGGCTTCGTTGGCGTATCCGATAATCGAAACGACCGGCCCGAAGATCTCCTCCTGAGCGATGGTCATATCGTTCGTGACGTTCGCAAACACTGTCGGTTTGATGAAGTAGCCACGATCGTGGCCTTCGGCCCGACCAGGGCCACCGGTAACAAGCTCGGCGCCTTCGTCGATCCCCTTTTCGATCAGCGCCTGGATCTTGTTGTACTGAGCTTCCGATACAACCGGACCGATCGTCGTGGCTTCGTGGCCGGGATGGCCGACGACAATGTTCTCGGCGGCGGCTTTCGCGTACCCGGCAGCTTCGGCCATTCTGTCCTGTGGCACGAGGATCCGGGTGCCGGCATTGCACGATTGACCCGAGTTGCGACACATTCCCTTCACGTCACGAGCGATAACGGCTTCGAGGTCAGCGTCGTCGAGCACGATATTGGCCGACTTGCCACCAAGTTCCTGTGCGACCCGCTTGACGGTTGGAGCGGCGTTCTTTGCCACCTCAACCCCGGCCCGTGTGGAACCGGTGAACGAAACCATGTCGACCTCGGGATGCGAAGTGAGCGGCACGCCCACATTGAGTCCATCACCCTGGATCAGATTGAAGACTCCGGCCGGGACTCCTGCTTCGTCGAGAATCTCGGCGAAGATGATGGCGTTCAACGGGGAAAGCTCAGATGGTTTGAGGACCATTGTGCAACCGGCCGCCAGTGCCGGAGCGACCTTGGTGGCAATCTGGTTGAGTGGCCAGTTCCACGGGGTGATCAGTGCGCAGACACCGACCGGCTCTTTCACGACGAGCGTCGTGCCGATCTCTTCTTCAAATTCGTAGGATTCGAGAACCCGCCGAACGGTCTTGAAGTGGTTGAGTCCCGAGGGTACCTGGGCGCGTGACGACAGAGAATGTGGAGCTCCCATTTCGTCGCTCACCGCCGAGATGAGGTCGTCCATGCGGCTCTTGTACACCAAGATGATCGAGTCGAGCAGCTCCAGGCGTTCCTCACGGCTGGTCTCGCCGAACGTCGCGAAAGCGGCTCTCGCTGCCCTTACCGCCGCGTCAACGTCGTCCGGCCCACCCATCGCAATGGTTGTGATGGGCTCCTCGGTAGAAGGGTTGATGACTTCCAGCGTCGCAGTAGTTGAAGGGGCGACCCACTTACCGTTGATGTAAAACTCGTGTGTGTGCTGCATACCCGGAATCGTAGCGCCCGGTTCGACCTGCAGTTCCACCCCCAAACCCCAATCGACTGTGCATCTATGGACCTATAGGGCACATTGATGCACAGTCGTTGCAGTAGGGGGTTATTTTTTGTTGGCCACCGCTACCGCCACGGCCCGTTTAGCCCACGTCAACAGGACATCGGGGTCGGCCATGACGTCATCGGGAACCAGCCAGTACGGCATGCCATGTTTGTGCGACCCGGCCGCCTCGAATATCGGATCCGTGGTCTCATCAGACCGCAAGAAAACAGTACCTTGTTTGTCGATGATCGTGAACATAATGCCGTCGCAGAACACCCCCACACCACCGAACATGCGCTTCGAGGTGACGTCGCCGAGCGGGGCCCACTCCTCAGTCAATACGTCCACGACCTCCCCTGGCGTACCCGTTATGCGCACAACTACTCAGCAGTCTTGCGATAGGAGCGGACCGCGAAGGGTGCCGCAATTGCGACTATCCCAACAATCCAGGCCAGGGACAACAGGACGAGTGAGCCGGTGGTTGCCCCGCTGGCAACCAGACTTGGGTCGGTCTGGATGTATGCGTCACCAAGGATGAGCGCCCTCGCCGTGTTTGCCAGGACCGAAACGGGTTGGTTTTCTGCGAACGTCGCCAGCCACGATGGCATGCTTGACGTCGGTACGAACACTGAGCTTGCAAACGTCAAGGGAAAAACGGGAAGGAATCCGGCCGCCTGAGCCGCCTCGGGTGTCTTAACTTTCAATCCGATCCAGGCCATCACCCATGACATCGAGTAGCCGAATGCAAGAGCCAGGCTCACGGCCAGGACCAGTGAGAAGAAACCGTTAAGTGGCCGAAATCCGATCAGGTAGGCAACGGCGGTCATCAACGTTATGACAAATCCGGACCGCCCTACGTCGGCGAAGGTACGCCCCGCTAGGACGGCTGATCGAGCCATCGGCAACGATCGGAATCGGTCGATCACCCCGCCCTGTAAGTCCTCTGTCAGGCCAATGCTGGTTGCCGTCGCACCGAACACGACGTTCTGGACGATGATCCCTGGCAGCAGAAAGTTGATGTAGCTACCGAAAACGGGTGGGATCGCCTGAGCGATCGAGCCGCCGAACACGTAATTGAACAAGAGTAAAAACATCACGGGCTGGACTGTCGAGAACAGCAAGAGTTGAGGCAAGCGAATATTTCGGAGCAGGTTGCGACGAGTGATGATTCCGATGTGGGTGGCGGTGCGTGTCAAGGTGGTCATCGCGACCTCCTTCCTTTCTGCTTTTCGGGTACGGCCATTTCCTCAGTCGCCTTCCCTGTGAGGGTGAGGAACACATCGTCGAGGGTCGGCCGGCGTAGGGCGATGTCATGGACCTCTATGCCAGCGTCGTCGAGAACTCGTACGGCCTCGAGGAGCGACCTGGCGGCTTTCGGTGCGGGAATGGTCACGGTTTTTCGGGCGCGATTCACAACCGGTTCGCCGTCAACGCTCCTCCGGAGGGTGTCGGCGAGGACGTCGAGCTCATCTGCCGATTGAATTTCGATGACATCGCCACCCACCTGAGTTTTGAGCTCGTCAGCGGTGCCTTCTGCAATGAGTTGACCCTGATCGATCACTCCAATTCGGTCAGCCAATCTGTCAGCCTCTTCGAGGTACTGAGTTGTCAGAAGCAGAGTGGTCCCATCCGCCACGAGCTCATTGATGATTTCCCAAAGGCCGAGCCGAGAGCGGGGATCGATCCCTGTGGTTGGTTCGTCGAGAAACAGAACTTCAGGGTGGCCGACGATCGAAGCTGCGAGATCGAGCCGTCGCTTCATCCCGCCTGAGTAGGTGTGGACTTGACGATCGGCCGCGTCAGTCAGATCGATTCGTTCGAGTACGTCATCGGCGCGCTTTTTTGCTTCGCCCTTCGACAGGTTGTAGAGGCGTCCGACCATCAGAAGGTTCTCTCGCCCGGTCTGGTACCCATCCACAGCTGCGTTCTGGCCCGCCAACCCGATTTTTTCGCGTGCCGCTGCGGCATGGTTGATGACATCGATGCCGGCGACAAATGCTGAGCCAGATTCAGGCTTCAGCAAGGTGGTGAGTACGCGGATCAGCGTCGTTTTTCCTGCACCGTTCGGGCCGAGCAGACCGTAGATGATGCCTCGTTCAAAAGACAGCGAGATATCATCAAGGGCCTTAACCTTGCCACCAAAGGTATGGACGATATGTTCAGCCTGGACGATGATGTCTGACATAGATTCTCCCTACGGCGGCATTCTGCGGCCAAGATCATGAAGTTTACGACGCAGCGTCGTTAACCATCAATCCGTTAAAAGAAGGCTTGAAGAGCCCAGAGCGTGGCCAGGCCGGCGATGGTCGTTAAGGACAGATTCTTGGTTCTGTGCCCGACGATCGCGGCCACGATCGCCGCATAGATTCGATAATTGTCGACGGCCATGGCGTAGGAACCGTCGATCAGGAATACGGCTGGAAGTGCGATCGCCGGGAACACGGCGGCCGGTACAAAGCGCAACGCCCGTTGGATAGCGGGGGAGATACTGCCAGGGCCGAGTATGGCTAGGAAGGACCCTCGCAAGAGGAGCGTGCCGATTCCGATCGTTATGACGAGCAGCCAGGGATTCACAGGATCCGATCCACCAGAACTCCGGCAGTGATGCCGACGGCGGCCGCGGTCAACAGACCAAGGTTGAATGGCAGCGGCGCCGCAACGATGGCGGTGAGGCCGGACGCCAGAGCGGCTACATAGGTTGCCCGGTCTACCAGCGCCGGGAAAGTTAAACCGATGAAGATCAGAGGAGCGGCAAAGGTGAGTCCCCACGAATCGGGGACGCTGGCTCCGAGGGCGACGCCGACGACCGTGGCGGTCATCCATACGACCCACAGAAAGCCCCCGATACTTGCGGAATACCAGTGGAGGTGGGGATGGTCGTTCCCATCGGCCGACCGGGTCACCGTGAGCGCAAACATCTGATCAACCATTAGATAGGACAGCAACCAACGCCATCCCCTGGACAGATGTCCGAGTGGCTTCACGAGGGTGCCGGAATACATGATGTGGCGGGCGTTGATCACGAGGGTGGTGCCGATGATCGTCGGCCAGGCAGCTCCAGCTTCTAGCAGCGACATGGTGGCGAGCTGAGCGGCGCCGGCGAAGATGAGCCCGCTTGTCGCGACCGCCAAAGACGTTGACACGCCCGCTGCTGCTGCCGCCACACCGACTACAAACCCAAATGGGACAATCGCCAACAGCAGGGGGAGGGTGTCGATGATCCCCGCCTGGATTTCCTGTTGGCGGGATGGAGTCGTATCGGCCGGGATCACGGGCCGCTTGGGCGGGGGCGGATCTCGGAAGCGACCGGGAACCAACGCAATGCTTCGGCTTCGAAGTCGAAACCGGGATCGGGCTCACAGGGCGGCTCGTCGAGCGCACTGTCGAGCAAGGAGCGGGCTTCGTCCATATAGTCACCGAGTGCGGTGCTGTCAGTCGTGCGGCGTCGATCCGGATAGGTCATCGCCCCGGAGTCGTATGAAATGTCACTGAGGGACATGGCTGTCTTTTCGGGAGCCTGGTTGTGTCGCCAGCCTCCGGTGTGTGTGTCGAACTGGTAGCAGGTCAACAGCTTCCATCCCTCGTTGGCGATGAGGTGAACTGCGTCGACGACGAAATCGAAGGTGTCTTCGGCAAGGAAGTAATTGAAATTAACCCGGACCCATCCCGGCTTGATTCCTTCGCAACCTCGCAAGATTTCTTGTTCATATTGGTGAGAGGTGTCCTTGTCGATTCCAAGAAGTCGGTGGCCATACGGTCCTGCGCACGAGCACCCACCGCGGCTCTGGATACCGAATAAATCGTTCAGGAGAGCCACCACGAAGTTGTGATGCAGGTAGCGGTTCTCATACCGGATCACAAACGAAACGATCGAGAGGCGGTCGGCGTCAGGGTTACCGAGAATTTCAATATTCGAGTTCGCTTGCCAGGAGCTAATCGCTCGCTTAATGAAGGCGTGCTCAAGGGCACGTATGCGATCGGATCCGACCGCCAGCTTGAGTTGGAAGACGAGTCCGGCTCGGATGGACTCGATGATTGCTGGAGTTCCACCTTCCTCACGGTGCTCGATGTCGGTCAAGTACGAATGTTCCTCGGTGTTCACGTAGGCGACCGTTCCGCCGCCAGGGACGGCAGGCACCTTGTTTTGAAACAGCTCTTTTCGAGCAACGAGGACTCCAGGCGTGCCGGGACCCCCGATGAACTTGTGGGGGCTGATGAAGATGGCATCCTTGTGGGCGTCTTCTGGCCCCTCCAGATCCATGTCGATCCCGATGTAGGGCGCGGCCGCGGCGTAGTCCCAGAACGAGAGGGCCCCGTATTTGTGCAGCAAGATGGCCACCGCGGCGTGGTCCGTGATGATTCCGGTCACATTTGATGCGGCTGAGAAGCTCCCGATTTTCAGCGGACGACCCGCGTATTTCTTGAGGGCCACCTCGAGAGCATCTAGATCGATGTGACCGTCGCGGTCCTCGGGGATACGCACAACGTCCGAGATTGATTCGCGCCACGGGATTTCGTTCGAGTGATGTTCGTATGGCCCGCAGAACACCACCGGCCGTTCCTCGGCGGGAATGTGGTCACTGAGGCCATAACGGGCGTCCAGTTCGGCAGGGATACGAAGTCCTAGAATTCTGATCATGAGGTCTACCGCGCCGGTGGTCCCCGAGCCAACGAAGAGGACCGCGTGATCGTCGGTGGCGCCGACCCCTTCGCGAACAAGGCGCCGCGCATCCTCACGGAACTTGGTCGTCTGCCTGCCAGTTCCAGATGTCTCGGTGTGAGTGTTGGCGTAGAGCGGTAGGACTTCGTTGCGGATGAAGTCCTCGATGAAACTCAGTGAACGTCCCGAGGCCGTGTAATCGGCGTAGGTGACGAGGCGTGGCCCGAAGGGACCTGAGACGATATCGGTGTCGCCGATGACCGAGGTCCGGATGGTCTCAATGATGTCCATTCGGGAAGGCTACTTGACTGGCCGGGACGTGACGGCTCGGACCAGCGCCTGGATGGTGAAGATGCCGATGATGATCGGGGCGAACGTGAAACCTCTTTGGTAGAGGAGGAAGGCCACTGCCGCCCCGACCAGCAAACCGATGATTGCGCCATGGAGCCGCCCTGAACCGGGGATCGCCTTTTCGATGAGTTCGCTCATGATTGTGCCACCATCCAAACCACCGATCGGAAGCAGATTGAACGCTCCAATAACTGTGTTCGCCCACACGAAAACTCCGAGAAAGAACACCAGAGAGTTGTTGGCGTTGAGGGCGTCGCCGAGATAAACCCTCCAGGGCGTGTCGAGGACCAGTTCAGCAAGACCACCGAACAGTCCCATAGATGCGGCCCCCCAGATCGCCACACCGATGATGATTGATGTCACAGAACCGGCCGCGGCTACGGCGATACGCGGCCATCCGGTGTTGCGACCACCCGTCCAGCTCGTGACGCCGCCGAGTCCATGCAACGTTATGCCTTGGACTTGACCGCCGAGGCTCCTCGCCACAAATGCATGCCCCAGTTCGTGAACGAGAATGGAAAGAACTGCCGCCAACCCGGCCACTATTGCTGCCGCAGGTTCGAAACCTTGCCCCACGAAGTAGAAGAGCAGCAACATGGTGATGTTGAACTCAACCGGAAAACCGAACAGTCGAAAGCGCATCTAGTAGTCCTCGTCGGGGCGCCGCTGCTTCGACGGCTGCACCCGGGGAGGTTCGCCCGGCTGTTTGGGGTAGTGGGGAGGCCACGGGGCGTCGCCGACACCGTCTTCTTCATCGCGAACCATCCACTCCAACAGGGGAGTGATCGACCCGGCCTGGTTGTCCATGTCGGCGGTGAGGTCGCCGACGTCGGCGTAGCGAGTGGCGAAGGTGTCCATGGGGAAGCGCTCGATGGAAACATCGTCCAGTTCGTCCCAGGCAAATGGGGTGGACACGAACCCGGTCGGACGAACCCCGTAAGCCGACGAGACGGTCTTGTCTCTGGCCATCTGGTTGAAGTCGATGAACACACCCGAGCGTTCTTCTTTCCACCATTTGGTCGTCACTGCACCTGGCATCCGGCGTTCGAGTTCGCGGGCGAACGCCAGCACCGCCCGACGAACCTGAAAGAAATCCCAGATGGGTTCGATGCGTACGTAGATGTGGATTCCCCGACTGCCTGACGTCTTTGGCCAACTGACCAATCCCACTTCGTCGAAGAGGTCCTTGGCTCCGCGTGCTGCGGCTTTGACGTCACTAAATCCGAACCCCTCGGTGGGGTCGAGGTCTATTCGTAGTTCATCCGGATGGTCAATGTCTTCTGCCCGAACCGGCCATGGATGAAAGTCGAGGCAGCCCAGTTGGGCGAGCCGCAGGATGTCGGCTTCGGTGCGGGGGACGTTCATGATGCCAGGACGCTGGGACGGGAATCTGATCTCAACGGTCTCGAAAGGTGAGTTCTTGTCGGCCCGCTTGTGATACACAGGCGGTTCGGTGACACCCTTCATATACCGCTTGAGCATCGTTGGTCGTCCGAAGATGCCGTTCAACGCTCCGTCAGCTACGACGGCGAAGTGGTTGGCGACATCGATCTTCGTCCAACCCTGGTCGGGGAAAACCACACGATCGGGTGACGAGATCCGAACCGACTCCCCGTCGATGTCAATAAAGGCTTCTTTAGCCATGAGCGATCATGTCAGAGAATCCCAGACCATCGGGGCGTTCAAGCTGATCCATTTTGCAATCCGCCGCGTCCTTGTCCGGACGCCACCGATGAAAGCGGGTGGCGTGACGGAAGCGATATCCCTCCAACTGGTCGTAGCTGATCTCAACGACAATGCCCGGGACGATTGGAACCCAAGACAGGTCCTTGCCGGTCGACCAGCGACTTTGTCCGCCGGGCATTCGAGCGTCTTCGCCGAACGATTCGTCGGACTTCAGAGCCTCGAACTGGGTGAGCATCTCCACCCGATCAGAGTTCTGAAACCCTGAGCAATGACCGATGAAGTGCAGCTCGCCGTCATCGTTGTAGAGACCGAGCAGCAGCGACCCGATCTTGTCGCCGTCCTTGTGGATCCGGTAACCGCCAACAACACAGTCAACAGTGCGACGATGTTTGATCTTGATGACGGCTCTTTTGCCGTGGATATACGCTTGGTCCAATGGCTTGGCGATGATTCCGTCGCAGCCGGTTGGCTCGAATTCGTCGAACCAACGTTTCGCTACTGCCTCGTCGGTGGTCGATGGAGTGAGGTTCCAGGGTTGATCGAGTGTGTCCAGGAGTCGCTCGAGGCGGACTCGTCGATCGGCGAAAGGCAGTTGGCGGAGGTCTTCGCCGCGGTCGGCCAGTAAGTCGAAAGCAACCAGTCGAGCCGGGATCTCAGCCGAGAGCTTCTCGACCCGGGAGGCGGCTGGATGGAGCCGAAGTTGAAGGGTGTCGAAACTGGTCACGTCGTCTAATACGACAACAATTTCGCAGTCGACGACGGTTCCTTCAGGCAGCTGCGCGATGGCTGGCTCCAGTTCCGGGAAGTACCGAAGCAGGGGTCGCTGGTTCCGTGAGTCGATCCGCCCATCGGGATTCGACCAGACCACCGCTCGGAAGCCATCCCATTTCGGTTCGTACGCGAAGGAACCCTTTGGCCATTTTTCGGAAACCTTGGCTTCCATGGTTTCGATTGGTGCTGGGAATGGCCACGTCATGATGCAATACAAGCACGCAAGACCATTTGTGAATAGCAACCCATGGCCGGTACGCTCTATCGGGTGTCTGTGGCGGACAGGGCATCAATTCGTGCGGTTCTCGCACTTCTACTCACCGGGCTTATCTTCGGGCTGATCTGGCTCACCGGTGGCGCCAACGCGCAGATCCGGGCTCAAGAGCAATCTAATGAGACTCCCGCCGTGGTGATTGAAGCCGATTCAACGTCGCCGCTTCCGACCGACCCGCCCCTTCAGACGCTGATAGCGGACGAACTAGTCGACGACCTCGGATCAGCAGATGTGTCGAACTTCGCGGCGCTAGCTGTCACGCCATCGACAGCGGTTATTCCTGAGACGACCGAGGCATCTACGACGACTACCGAAGTTGACGAGACGACCACGACAACCGAGGCGGCCGAGACGACGACCACGGTTGAGGTAACGACCACAACTCACGATCATCCAACGACGACGGTCGCTGAAACGACCACGACCACCGAGGCGCCCACAACAACGACGACCCTCGCTTCCACCACTACGACCACCGAGCCTCCGGCGGAAACCACGACGACTACTACGTCCGATTACTCAGGTGTGCTGTCCGAATCAGATGCGCGCGCTTTGTTCGGTCGCTACTTCTCTGGTGACGATGTTGAGGTTGCATTACGAATCGCCATCTGTGAGAGCAGCCTCAACACGAATGCCTATAACCCAGCCGGCTACGGCGGCCTCTTCCAGCATTCGATTGCGTATTGGGATAGCCGGGCTGCCGCGGCTGGATGGGCTGGTGCCAGCATCTACGATGGGGAAGCCAACACGGCGGTTGCATTCTGGCTGTATAGCCAGAGCGGCTGGTCGCCCTGGCCAAACTGTTGAGAGGATCGCGTGGCTGCTGTTGACATCGCCGGCTTCGTCGCCGACCTGAAGAGCCATGCCATGGACCATGCGTTCCACGTTCACGACGAACGGCACTTCATCGAGACTTATTCGCTGAGCCAGATGTTTGAGATTGACGTGCATCCCGAACAAACCTGTGGGGGCGCGCTCGACCTGCACATGGCTCTCGACGTCGACCCACGAGTTATTCTCGATTTTGAAGATCATGTCCGCGATTTGCCTGCCGATGTCGAGGGCCCTGACGATGTGTTTGGCCTGACGCTCGGCTTCAACTGGGGCCTTCCCCCGCTTGAGCACCAGCCCGACCTGTTGGTGCTGGCGACAGAACTCGCTGGAGTCGGTGGTATGAAATTTCCGGTCGAGGTGTCCGCGATCGATTCATTCGGGGCAGTCACGGACGCGGCGGAGCGGCGGGTCGTTGTAGTTGGTCGGATCGGCATTTCCCTGACCGATATCTTCATGGGAAACGAGCAGCTTTGCGAAGAGCTGGATCTTGCCCACGACGTAAGCATCTACCTCAACGACCTTCTGGTCACCTGAATCCGCTTGCCCGCCCGACAGAAGGTACGCTCAGTCCAGCGACCCGCGGAACGAGCCAACCATGGATGACTACACCTTCTTGACCACGATGGGGAACGTGGCGGCCTCCGTGACGGTGGTGACGGCGTTCGACGCCGATGACCAACCGACCGGTCTCACGGTCAGCGCCTTCTCTTCCGTCAGCCTCGACCCGCCGCTCGTACTCGTGTGCGTCGGTAGCGAGGCGTCATCTCTTGACGCCATCCGACAGCGCGGTGGGTATACGGTCAACTTTCTTGAGGCAGGAACCGCTGACTTGGCACTGAAAATGGCGTTGCGTTCGGACGAACGGTTCTCGGGGGTCGCCTACGATCGGCCGTCCACGGATCAAGGCGGCCCGATCCTGACGGACTCAATCTTTGCTTTCTTCGAATGCGCTGTCGAGTCTGAAATAGACGCCGGAGATCACGTCATCTTCATCGGGCGTGTTCTGGCCGGTGAGTTCGTCCAGGAGCGCGAGCCACTGGTGTATTGGCGGCGAGGGTTCGCCAAAGTCACCCACTGATGCCCCTCGGATCGGTTTCGCCGGCGGGGATTCTGATCTTTACTAGCCAGGACCGTTTCGAATCCATGGCAGCGTTCTATCGAGAAGTCCTTGGCTTGCCGGTCCGATCCGATCGAGAAGGCTTCATCAACTTCGTGTTTGGAGAGCAGCGTCTCACAGTGGCGGTCCATTCTGCAGTAGCAGGGCTGTCGCGCGATCCCGATCGAATCATGATCAACTTCTCAACGAACGATGTCGCCTCGGCTGTCGCCCACCTGGCGGAATCCGGTGTCGAGATCGTTAGATACGCCGAACGCGAAAAATGGGGCGGATGGGTAGCCACGTTCCGAGATCCGGACGGGAACCTACTGCAACTGCTCGAGTTCCCAGCGTCGTGACCTAGGCGTACCCGTCCATCCGGGCGAGAACCTGGAGCATCACCTCATCGGCGCCTCCGCCGATCGACCCCAGTCGGGCGTCTCGAACATATCGGGAGGTCCATGTCTCCTCCATGTAGCCAATCCCACCGTGGAATTGCAGGCACCAGTCGCCGACTTCCCTGGCCAGGCGCCCGGATTTCAGTTTCGCGATGGTCGCCATCCGGACCGGGTTCTCACGTCGCATGTGCGAGGCGGCGAGGGCGTAGTTGTAGTGCCGCAAGAGGTCGATCTCGGCAGCGAGTTCCGCCAGCTTGTACTGGATGTATTGGTTCTTGAGAAGCGGCTTGCCGAACGCCTGGCGTTCAAGGAGGTACTGCTTGGTTCGCTCTAGGGCAAGATCCATGCCGCCGACCGACGAGTATGAGGCCCACATTCGCTCGACAACGAACTGCGACATTTGTTGCTGAAACCCCGTGCCGATTGCCCCGAGTGTGTTGGCTACCGGGACGCGCATATCGGTAAAGGAGAGGAGACCGGTGTCGGATGCACGCATACCAAGTTTGTCGAGCTTCTTCGAGACCTCGAACCCGGGGGAGTTTGTTTCGACGATTACCTGGGACATGCCTTCGTAGCCGCCCTCGTCGGAGGTTCGCATTAAGATGCACAGCCAATCGGCCTGCAGGCTGTTCGTAATGTACATTTTCGACCCGTTGATGACCCATTCGTCACCGTCGCGTACCGCCCGGGTTTTGATGCCGGCCACGTCTGAACCGGCGTCGGGTTCGGTAACGGCCACCCCACACACGACATCGCCAGCCAATGCGGGAGCGAGGAACTTGGTCTTTTGTTCTGGAGTACCGAATGCTGCCAACGACGGGGTCGCCATGTCAGTCTGCACGCCAAGGGCCATCCCGATAGAACCGTTGTGGGCCCGACCAGCTTCTTCGGCGAGTACGACAGTGAACAGATGGTCAGCGCCTTGGCCGCCAAATTCGGGATCGTATTCGAGGCCGAGAAATCCAAGGTCGCCCATCTGTTTGAAAATCTTGTGGAGGGGCATCATGCCGTCCGCTTCCCACGCATCAACATGTGGGTTGATCTCCCGTTCGAAGAACTCCCTGACCACTTTTCTGAATTGATCGTGCTCGTCAGTGAATTGCATCGTCGGATCCTCTAGTGCTCATGCACTGATCATAGATTCGGCATCGCCAGACTTCTCGGGTTGGGTCACTGTCATGGAGACTCCCGGGTTTTCGATGACGTGTCCCGGGGTAGGGTTTGGCACCACGGATTCAAGGAGCGTCATGTCGGATGAGATAGAGGTTTGCCCAGCCAAGGAGTTGACCCCTGGCAAGATCGTCGGGGCCGGTCCGTATGCGGTCGGCAACTCGCAGGAGGACGTATTCGCCGTCACCCGCCGGTGTCGTCACCTGTTGGCCGACCTGGCCGACGGGTCGATCGCTTCGGACGGTTGTCTCGTATGTCCATGGCACGGAGCCAAATATGACGTCGCCACGGGCCGTATGACCCGCGGCCCGCAGGGCATCTTCGCCAAGATTCCTTTCCTCGGTACGTCGTACAAGATCTTCACGACGGTGCTTCCCCTGAGGCGTGGCAAGGTTTCCGAACGCAAAGGGACCTTGTACGTCGAGTGAGCCTTGGCCGGTTACATTCGTCGATGAGGACGTAGGTGCGCACTCAACAGGGCCAGATGACTACCGACTTGTGCGCGTTCGGTCGGGTCCGATTCGCGACGACACGCGGTATCGTTAACTACCAACTGACCAGGGAAGGAACCCCACCATGGGTGTATTTTCCTCAGCAGACCGTGATGGACATACCCACGTCCTCTACGGGGCTGATGACGCAAGCGGCCTGCGGGCCATCATTGCCATCCATTCGACCGCCCTCGGGCCGGCCCTGGGTGGCACCCGTTTCTATCCGTATGCCTCTGACGACGATGCCTTGCGTGATGTTTTGCGCCTGTCAAAAGGAATGACACTCAAGAACGCAGCAGCTGGACTTGACCATGGGGGAGGGAAAGCCGTCATCATCGGCGACCCCCGCCAGATCAAAACCGAAGCCTTGTTGCGAGCGTATGGACGCCTGATTGAATCGCTCGGTGGCCTTTACATCACCGCTGAAGACGTCGGTACCACGGCCGAAGACATGGAATGGGTGAGCCGCGAAACTCGTTGGGTGGCCGGAACGTCCTCAGTCAACGGCGGGTCGGGCGACCCTTCGCCTGCCACGGCGGTCGGTTTGTTTTCCTCACTCCAAGCGGCCGCTGGATTCGTGTTTGGATCGACTGATCTGGCTGGCCGGAGAGTGGCCGTTCAGGGGGTTGGTAAGGTCGGTATGGACTACGTGGGTTTGCTCACAGAGGCGGGGGCTGAGGTTCTTGTCGCAGACACGTGGGAACCGGCGGTCGACCGGGCCGTCGATCGGTTTGGCGCCAAGGAGATCCCGAAGGAAGACATACTCTATGCCGATGTCGACATCCTGTCTCCGTGCGCCCTCGGGGCCGTCTTCGACGCCGACAGCATTCCGAAGCTGAACTGTCGGTTGATCGTGGGATCAGCCAACAATCAGCTGGCCACCGAAGAAGACGCTCGGCGATTAGCCGACCGGGGGATCGTATATGTACCTGATTTTGTGGCCAACGCCGGCGGGGTAATCAATGTCGCGGACGAACTCCACGGCTACAAACGGGAGCGGGCGATCGCCCACGTTCAGGCCCTCGGCGATCGAACCCTGGCAATTCTAGAGTCGGCCAGGGAGCTCTCGATAACGCCGCAGGCCGCCGCCACCCGAATGGCTCTTGCCAGGATCGAGGCAATCAGTAGCCTCCGGACCCGCTGACACACCTGGAGCTAGGAAGAGTCGGTGATCGGACGCCTAGCCCGTGCCTGCGGATCGTTGGCGAATCTCAACAAGGGAGTCCCTGCAGCTCTCAACCAAGTCGCGGTCGGTGGCCGGATCGTCGGCGACGCTTTCCAGGGCAAGAAGGGCCCCCGGTTCGTCGAATGCCGCCAGGTCCATAGCGGCGTCGTCGCGATCGCCGAATGGGGCCGACTGATCTTGCAGCACAGAGATCAGGCCCTCGGGCTGCTTCGAGGGCACGTAGTTGCCTCGTTGTCTCTTGCCGAACATGAGGCAGACCTTAGCGGGAGCCGGACCTCACCCCCGCGCACTTGGTGAGGGCACTCTGTTCATCGTGTAGCGCGTTGGCCCGCATTGCAACGACGCCGATCGCGCCTCAATCGGAACTCCAGCCTGGGTTGCCCGGTCAAAAGGATGATCGCTGGCGTTGAGGGCTGGAAGGGCGAGGGATTCCCTTTGGCGACCTAATTCGCCGGTCTTCGCCTAACCTCGACTGCCGTGATAGGACGACGTCGCTTTCTCAAACTCGTTCTCGGTCTCGGCTCAGCCGGGGTCGGCTTCAGCTGGTTAAACCGCCACCAGACCGACAGCCCGGTGACTCTCGGCCAGGCTTCCTTCGAGTCCGTTAAACCGACCACGACGACAGTCCTACTAGCCGAGACGGTGCCTGTCCCAGTTGTTGCCCAACCGGTCGAACTGCTCGTGATTTCGAAGCAAGCATGGGGAGCGGCTCCCGTCGTCGGGACGTTCGTGGAGCACGAGATCCAACAGGTCACGATTCATCACACCGGATCACTACTCAGCGACAATGCCGACGCGCCTGGCCGGCTTAGGGAACACCAGGCCTACCACCAGGTCGATCAAGGCTGGCCAGACCTCGCATATCACTTTGTGGTTGACCGCAATGGACACATCTACGAGGGACGTCCGACGTGGGCGGCGGGAGATACGGGGACGGACTACGACCCGACCGGGCACTTGCTGATCTGTTGCGAAGGCGAGTTCAATAGCCAGTCGCCGACAGACACTCAGCTCGGTTCGGTAGCTGCCCTGATGGCATGGGCATCAACGCGCTACGGCGTGGCGCTCGAGAAGGTTCTTGGCCATCGAGACGTGGCGAGCACGTCGTGCCCGGGCGACATGGTCTACAACCAGCTGGATTCGCTGGAGGCCCGGGCCCGCCAGTTGATGGATGGCCCGGGCCTGGCGTTGGTCATGCTGGATGGCCAGGTCGCCGTCGATTTGGTGGCCGATATTGAAACCGGCCGCCTATGACTGAACAAGCCTCCGATTCGACTTTGCGGCGAGTAGCTGGCTCCGTTTCGCCATTTTTCCGGTACGGCTCGGTAGTCTCGGAGTTCCTGGATTGTTCATACGTTTTGGGGAAGCCGCCGTCGCCTCGAGCGGTTGAGCAAGGTGGAGGTAAATAATGAAAGCTTTCTTGAAACGTCCGGTGGTCCGTTGGTTGGTCGGAATCGGGTTTGTGGCCGGTGCAGCAGTGGCCTGGTATCTGGTGTCGCCGCTGTTTATTACCAACGAAGTGAACGACGAGTTCCCTATGGCCGCAGCCGCTCAGGTTCCCGACGATATGACGCTCGCCGAAGTTGAAGCAGAGATGGTCAAAGCGGCCGATGCCCCGTCCGTCGAGGCAGAGGAGCCGATGCCACCGGAGACACCCTCGGTGCTCGCGTCTGGCTCGTTTCAAGATGCCGACAACTTCCACAAGGGGAGTGGCGTAGCGACTCTATACGAGATCGAGGACGGCTCAACGGTCGTGCGCCTCGAAGACTTTGAAGTGACGAACGGTCCCGACCTTCACGTCCTTCTTTCAACGAGCGACGACCCGGCTGCTGATCTCGGCGACTACATCGACTTGGGATCTTTAAAAGGGAACGTTGGCAACCAGAACTACGACGTTCCGGCCGACATGGACGTTTCGCAATATCGATCCGTAATCATTTACTGCGAACCGTTCCACGTGTTGTTTTCGAGTGCCAGGCTAAGTGGTTAGCCGGTCCCCGGCGCCCTTAGCGATGCTCACGAACACCTCCAGCGGCATAGCTGCGACCGCATCACCGACCACTTCTAGTGGTAATTCGTCGAGATTGCGGAACCGCACGCAACTCTTGCCGCAGTCGTACCGTGTACCGGCCGCCGCATACGCGGATTCGAACTCGGCCCGGTGTATGCGTCGACCGTGTCTGCTTCCGACTTCATAGGGCAAGGTTATCCGAGCCGGGTATTCCGCGCTGGCGGACCGCGCCAACGAGCGCTGCGGCGACAAGCAGGCTGACGCCGGTGACGGTCCAGGCCGCCTGATAAGAACGGTTTTCGATGAGCCACCCGAATAGGGCTGGTCCAGCGCCAGCGCCAAGGAAGACGCCGGCCTGAGTTATGGCCGTCGAACCGGCGGGGCGCCCGGCGTTGGCTCTGACGACCCCGAAGGTAAGCAGGCCTGGCCATCCCCATCCGGTTGAAAACGCCGCCAGGGTGACGATCGCAAACCAGGCTGATCGGGTGGCACCGAGGGCGAAGAAGCATGTTGCACCGATGACAGCCAGCCACATCATGAATCCGAGTCCGCTTGAGCCGGTTCGATCCGCGAGATATCCGTAGGTGGCTCTGGCCACGATGGTGGTGAGCGAGGCAACGGCGAGCAGCGTGCCTGCGCCCGCCTCGGAGAAGCCGTGGCTGATGGCCGCATCCACATGAAACGTACCGAGTACGCCGGCCGCAAGTGTGGCGAATCCACTACCGATTCCGAGCACGGTCAGCCAACGAGAGGTCATCGGCTGGTGTTGTGCGGCGGGCTCGACTGGGATTGATCGGGTCGACTCGGGCGGGATCAGCCAGAGCAATCCAAGCGCGATGACCGCCCCCAATCCATAGGCCCATCGCCAGCCGACTGTGAGAACTATCGACGGAACCGCAATCCCGGCCAGCAAACTGGCGGATGGGATGCCGGCATGCTTGATACCAAATACGAGTCCCCGGCGGTCCGAGGGAATATGGCGAGCCAACGCC
Organism: uncultured Acidimicrobiia bacterium; assembly: GCA_965363765.1. Classification (GTDB taxonomy): domain Bacteria; phylum Actinomycetota; class Acidimicrobiia; order Spongiisociales; family JAENVV01; genus JAENVV01. Next base: position 23,621 of record CBDTUI010000004.1, on the reverse strand, counting down.
AGGTTGGCGGCCGGGTTGGCCGCCCCATAGATCGCCGCGGTGATTGCCAGGACTATGCCTAACGCCCATACATTACGAACTGCGGTGGCGATGACGAGTAAGAGCATCGACGCGGCCAATGCGTTGAAGCGCATCGTCCGATGCCAGCCGATCCGCTCAACCAGATTGCCGATCCGTGACGACGACACGGCGGCCGTAAGGAAGAAGATCGACGTGAGGATGCCCAGTTCCTGCACCCCGTAGCCAAGCTCTGGACCGGCCTGAGCGATAGCGGCGGCGGTGATAAACGCTGGAAGGGTTGAGACGGTGATGACCAATACGGCGCTGGCAATCAATCGCCAATGAAGATCAACTATCGCGGTCATTTCGACAGTCTTGCCCGCATCAAGCGCCAAGCCGAATCCCTGCCATCCGTGGGTTGGAGGTCCGCCAGATCGAAATGTTCCAGCGGTAGCCTGCGCGACGTGTTTCGTTTCCGGGCCTTGACGGCTCTGCTTGTTGGTGTGCTCGTTTCGGGGCTGTTGAGCGGTGGGCTCATCGCCAATGCCGAAACTGAACTCGAGAAGGCCGAACGGTTAGCTGCAGCAGCACAACGCAGTCGCAACGTCGCCGAAGGAACGTACGTGGCCGATCGGGCGACGGCCACCGACCTCGAACTGCGGCTGGGACTCACGTTGGCGCACTATCAACGCGTCAATGGCGAGCTCGAGCAACTCGGCCTGCAACTGGCAGGGGAGCGAGCCGACATGGATCTCATCCGAGCCGAGGTCATCGCACTTGATGACGAAGCTCAGGACCGAGCCGTCGGCGCCTACATCCGTAGTTTGGCCGCTCCCGGGAGCAGTATGTTCCTCAGTGGAAGCTTCGAGTCGGTGTCAGTCGTGAATGAGACGATCAGGCGGGCTGCTGAACTCGACGTAGGGGTCTTCGAACTCCTTGATCTCAAGCGGGACGAACTCGCTGAACACACCCTCGAGCTTCAGGCAGGCGTGGATGAACTTGCGCTCCTCAACAACGAATTGGCTGGGACCCGCATCGAACTTGATGAGCTCTTTTGGTTGGCCGATGCTCGGGTGGCTGATGCTCTTCGCAACCTGGAGTCCGCCGACGAAGCGTACCGGCAGGCGCAAGCCACCCTTAAGGAAGCCCAGGACAAATACCGGTGGACCGGGTCGGTCGAGCAGTGGAGATCGCTGGTTGAGAAGTACTTTCCTGAGGACCGGGTTGAAGAAGCGCTCCGGGTGATGGCTTGCGAGTCGCGGGGGAACCCCAACGCCAAAAATCCGGCCTCGACGGCTACAGGCCTGTTCCAGTTCCTTGATCGAACCTGGGCCTGGATGAGCGTCATGTCGGGCTGGAATGGATACTCGCGCCTCGACCCTGAAGCGAATGTGGCCGTTGCGGCGTATCTCATGAAGTTCTCGATCCGCAGTGGTCATCCCGGCGGCGCCTGGGGCCACTGGGAGTGCAAGCCCTAGCTCAGTGCACCCTCCAGGGTCGCGATCTAACGCCTTGTCGTTCTTGCGTGCCAATGATCGGCCTTGGTCCTAGATCAAGTCTGGTCAGGAGCCTCCGAGGGCGGCAAGCCGCTCACCCATTTCATGGCGGAGGGCACTAACGGCGTTGGGAGGTCGGATCAGAACTTCGAAGTCGACGATCTTGCCATCTTCGAGTCGGATCAGGTCGACCCCTTTGAGTTCTAGGTCACCGATTCGCGCCGTGAATTCCAGTGCCCAGTTGTCGTCGTCGATCCACTGCCGGTGATACTCGAAGTCCTCGAAAATATCCATGACCGTTGACAAGATGAGGATCGTGACCGGTTTTCCTTCCCGGTTTTTCCAATAGGTGGGTGGCCGGAATGTGACGTTTTCGTGGAGTAGGTCATCGAGATGCCCGATGTCTCGTTCGACGACGAATCGGTGCCATTGCTTCAGTGGATCTGCCATTAGATCAGCTTATAGGTCGGCTGTTCGAGGTTGATGCAGTCGCCACATATATATGCCGATTCCGACTGAAGCAGCCAGGTTGATACTCGAGACGCCGTCGCGCATCGGGAAGGCGATCAGCCGATCAGCGGCTTGCCTGGTCACGTCCGATAGGCCAGTCCGTTCGCTTCCGAATGCGAGGATGGCGTCGTTGGGCGGAACAAATCCGGACCCATCATCTCCGTCCGGGTCGAAGGCGATAATCGGCCGGTTAGTGACTGGAAGCTCGTCTATCTGCAGGGTCGGCACTGCGAAATGCAAGCCGGCCGAACCCCGCATGGCTGCCGGATGCCATGGGTCGATGTCTCCGAGCGCGATGACCCCGGCTGCCCCTCCCGCCGCAGATATCCGAATCGCCGCCCCGATGTTGCCGAGGTGGCGGGGTTGGTCGAGGAGCACGATGGGAGCATCTCGTCGTATTTGGGCCGGATCTAGCGGTACCGGTCGTCGAGCCACGGCGGCGATTCCGGTTGGGTGCGGATGGCGAAAGAGGGCAGTGAAGTCCTCGGCCGCGACCTGGTCTGCCCGCTCAACCACTTCGAACATTTCTGGGGCCAACGTCTGAACGAGTTCGTCGAGCGAACGGTCGTGGCTGTGAACCACGGTGATTAGTTCGGCCCCGAAACGATGTGCATGCTTCACGGCGTGAAAGCCCTCCAGGATCACCAGAGACGGATCCGAACTAGCTCGGGCGAACCATTCCATCAGGGAGCTAGGCGAACCGACGTGAGATGAGCTTCTCGAACCCACATGGGCCGCGGTCGACGTTCGTCGACAACGAGATAAAGGGTGCCAGCCGGTTCGTGGTCAGGATCATCTGAGGCTCCCGGCTGGACCCACCAGCCCAGTGAGATCACATGGCCGGCGATGGCTCCCTGGCCGTCACCGGGGTCTGCGCAGGTTGTAACGAGTAGGTGTTGACTGAGCGCTACGGCGAAATCGGCATGGTGTTCCACAGTTAGGCCAGGTGGCCGACGATCGAGCGACTTCGTTTGAGCTTGCAGGTCATCCAGTTTCTCCTCAGTGATGGCTCTGGTTTTCGTAACTTGCTCGGTGCGACTGGTTCTGATCCCTACCTTACGGGCAGAGGCCGTCAGCGGTGATCCCCCGGCCACACATCACTTGTTCTTCGATGCTTTTCAGTGAGAAACCGTCAGCTCCCGCTTGGCCAAAGACGTGAAGTCGGAACCCGACTACGGCATCGTCCCCAAGGCCCACCACGTCGATTGTCACCTCACCCAGATCCCCGGTCGAGGGTGCCACCGTTACCGTGATACGGGAGGGCGGGTCTTCTGACTTGGCGCTATCCGCCACAAGCATGCCCAGATCGAGCATGGTTGCCGCGCTAGGAGTCTTGCCGCCGAATGTGTTCGCTACGTACCGGGCGGTAGCGTCGTCAACCGTTCCGAGATACGCCATAAACGAAGAATTCGCCCACCCGGTCGTTCCATCGACTGTGACCTCGTTCCAGATCGTGCGAGTCAGCAAACGGTGCTGACCCGTGGCGACGATTTCGGCATACGTGGGGTGGAGTTGTGCGACGATCGGTTGGTCGGTGCCCGGTCCTGAGCGTACGTTCAGCACGTCATCAAAGGCGACTCCGATGACCCCGAGCACGTCACCCGCGCCGGGTCCGAGGTCGAAGGGCTCGCCTGCGAGAGTTGTCGACGTCGAACCGGTGGTGCTGCTGGTCGGTACCAACGTCGTTGTTGTTGTGGCCGTTTGACCGAACGTCGTTGTTGTGCCGACCGTCGTCGGGGTTGGAACTGTTGGCGTGATGGTCGTGGTGTTGGTCGGCAAAGTCGTCGAACCCGCAGTACCTGAGCACGCAACCGTCAACACCACCAACACAAGAAACGCCGTACTTCGATGCATTGATCGTCCCCCTCATGGACGAATATCTTGTTGTCAACCCGGATCGTACGCTGCAACCGTCGGCGATTGGATCGTTTCGATAGCGATTCTCTCTGAGGTGTGTAATGATGTAATGACAATTACGCCACCGGAAGGATCTGATATGGACGACGTAAACGCCTGGTTCGTGGGGAGGCTTCCCGACGATTGGTTCGATGATGTCGCCATCACTGGGGACCGCGACGAAATCATCGTGATGGGCGCACTGGCGCCTCCGTCGACCGAAGGACTCGAAGGCGACCAGATTCGTATCGCTGAGCGGAGTCGAATCGACGGGTTTCGCGAAGACTCCCGACAGCACCGGATGAAGATCGCCGAACAAGCGCAGCGCACCTTTGAACGAAAGGTCTCCTGGGGAGCGAATTGCGGTGAGACCCGAGTGTTGTTCACCCACCTCGCCGTACCGGCCATGACCAGACTTCGCCTCAAGGAGCGAGCGCTGCTTGACACACTTATTGATGGCGGCGTCGCCAGGAGCCGGAGCGAAGCGTTGGCGTGGTGTGTCCAGCTCGTAGGTGAGCACGAGGCCGACTGGGTGGCCGACCTGCGGGAAGCGCTTTCCAACGTCGAGGCGGTCAGAGAGCGCAAGTGATGGATCGTTGACCAGTTTCTGAGGTCTAGGCAACCGCTGGTGCGGGGTAGAATCGGAGGATGGCGACCTATGACTACATCATTGTCGGTGCGGGATCAGCGGGATCGGTCCTTGCCAACCGGCTGAGCGCCGACTCCGGTACGCGGGTTTTGGTGCTGGAAGCTGGCGGTTCGAATAAGCATATGAACGTCGCCACTCCGGCGGCATTCTCCAAGCTGTTCCAAACGAACCGAGATTGGAACTATTTCACTCAGCCCGAGCCCGACGCCGACGACCGTCAGCTCTACTTACCGCGCGGCAAGATGCTGGGCGGGTCATCATCGATGAACGCCATGATCTACATTCGCGGCAATCGGATCGACTACGACGGTTGGGCCTCGGCCGGGTGCGACGGATGGTCCTACGACGAAGTCTTACCGTACTTCAAGAAGTCGGAACACAATGAACGCGGCGCCGACGCGTTCCACGGTGTCGACGGTCCGCTAAACGTGGCCGATCAACGGTCAGTCAACGAGTTGTCGCTGGCATTCGTCGATGCCGCCGTCGATATTGGTTACTCCCGTAACGAGGACTTCAACGGGGCGGACCAAGTAGGTGTCGGCGCCTACCAGGTGACCCAAAAGAAAGGCGCTCGGTGGAGTACGGCGGACGCCTATCTCGTCCCGGCCATGAAACGCCGTAATCTGACGATTTGTACCGATGCCCACGCCAGTCGAATCGTCATCGAGGGCGGCCGGGCGGTGGGAGTCGAATACCGACGAAACGGTGAGACGATCGTCGATCGTGCCGATGGCGAGGTCATCGTTGCTGGCGGCGCCTACAACACTCCGCAGCTCCTTATGTTGTCTGGAATAGGACCGGCTTCGCATCTCTCGGAGTTCAATATCGACGTCGCGGTCGATAACGCCAATGTCGGTGCACATCTGCAAGACCACCCGGTCATCATGAATATCTTCAAGGTATCCAAGCCGGTCAGTCTCGCTCATGCCGAAAAGCCGGCTCGCCTGGCTGAGTACCTCCTGTTCAAGAAGGGCATGCTGTCGTCGAACGTGGGTGAGGCGGGCGGGTTCGTGCACACCCGCGACGGTCTTGAGGGACCCGACATCCAATTCCATTTTGCTCCGGGATACTTCAATCGGCACGGCTTCGAAGTGACCGACGGCGATGCCATGTCGATGGGGCCCACGTTGGTCGCTCCGAAGAGTCGGGGACACGTGCGGCTACGAAGCGCCAACCCGCTGGTCCATCCCGACATCCTTTCGCAGGCACTGAGCCATCCAGATGACCTTCGCTCCCTGATCGACGGCATGAAGATCACGCGCCAAATCGCTCATTCGAGTGTGTTCGATCAGTACCAGGGGGGCGAGCTTCACCCGGGTGACGACGCCAAGACTGATGATGAGCTGGTTGCCTACATCCGGTCGAAAGCCGAACTGTTGTACCACCCATCTGGAACAGCTCGAATGGGGCCCGATGCGTCGAGCGCGGTTGTTGACCCTCAGCTGCGGGTATTCGGGGTCGATGGATTGCGGGTGGTTGATGCGTCGGTGATGCCAACTGTTATTCGAGGAAACACGAACGCGCCGACCGTCATGATTGCCGAGAAAGCGGCCGACCTCATTCTCAGTGCCTAAAGCCAAATACGTCCAGCTTGAACGGGTGGGCCGCCGACTGCGCAGGGAGCTTCGACGGGCGACCCGCATTGTCCGACTCCTCAGCAGTCGACACTTTCGAGCCTGGGGGAGGGCTGCTCTTTCTGAACCTCCCAACCACGTGGCGGAAGCGCAACGGTCTGCCTGGCTGAAGTCGGACGCCTCGGTTGGCAAACACTCCCTCCGAGTTCTGGCTGAGACGGCCAGCAAGGATGCGTACGCCGACCGGCTTCTAGCGGCTCTTGTCCGCAGCCGGGGAGCGCAGGTGGTAGTCGAACTCGGCACGAACATCGGTCTCAGCGGCACCTATCTTGCCAGTGCCCTTCCCGCCGGTGGTCGCCTGGCAACGATCGACCAGTCGGCAGATCGGCAGGCGCTGGCGGCCGGGTTGTTTTCCCTGGCCGGGGTGGCCGATCGAATTGACATCATCAACGGTTCGTTCGTTGAAACGTTGGCCCGGGCGGCCGCCGCAGGGTTCGATATCGCCTTCGTAGACGGAGACCACACGTACGACGCGACCATGTGGTTGGTCGAAAAACTCCTCGCCAGCGCCTCTCCCGGCGCTGTTTTGGTCCTCGACGACATCAACCACTCCACCCAAATGCGGAAGGCCTGGGCTGATCTCAGGGCAAAACCAGGGGTCCGATCGCTAGCGCTGACAGACTTGGGCGTGCTCGAGGTTCTTTGATCAGCGGGCCTGTACTTCTCGCCACGATCGGGGCGGCGGCTTGGTCGCACGAATACGGTGATCCAATCCCGCAAGATCATCCATTTATTGAATCGGGGTTTCGGGTGCAGCCATGTCGTCAGGGAGTGGGGTGCGAACTTCCCGGCAGATTGGTTAGCCGTATCGCCGCGCCCGGGTGTCGGGCGTTGCTAACGTCGGAGCGCCGGACGAATGGGAGGTTCCATGGCTCGTTGGATGTTATTGGGCGCGCTGATGCTCCTTGTGGCTTGTGGCCCCGAGGCGTCTGCGCCTCTTCCGGTCGGTCCTATTCCTGGTACTGATCGAACCGTCGATGTTTCTATCACGGAATTCGAGTTTCACTTGGCGTCGAACGAGTTCAGGAAGGGCGAGACGGTCGGTTTTCGAATTGTCAATGATGGGAAGGTCTCTCATGAATTCCGGCTTACGTCGAGCGTGGAATTGGAACATTTCCTGGCTGAACGCGAAGAGACCGACGACGATGAACCCTTTGACGAGCAAAGCATGCTGGTTCGCCTGAGTCCCGGCGAGCGGCAGGAGACAATTGTCACCTTCGGTGACAACGGCGCGTATGACGTTCTCGTGTGTGTTATTCCAGGCCACCTTGAGGCGGGAATGCGGGCCGACCTTATTTTTGCTCCCTAACGGGCAGGAATCTGGTTCGCCTGTTACGTTTCGACTGGGACCTACCCGAGGAGGCATTGTGCAGAGAAAAAGCTTGGCAGTCGTATTGGTGGTTTTTGGAATCATAATCTCTGCTTGTGGGTCAAGCGCACCGGCGACCGAGATCGACGTGACGCTCAAGGAATTCAGTATGACCCCCACGGACTGGACGGTCGCGGCCGGGGAAGAGATCACGATCAACATAACAAACGACGGGACCATCGATCATGAATGGGTGATCCTGAAGAATGGTGTGACGATTGCGAGTGAGGCCGATCTTCCGGAAACCGAAGAAGAGCTCCTAGCCGACTTCGTGTACTGGGAAGAAGAGGTCGAGTCAGGCGATTCGCAGTCGTTCACCTTTACTGCTCCAGAAGCGGGGACGTACCAGATCGTTTGTGCAATCGAAGATCACTTCAACGGTGGCATGGAAGGCGAAATGGTCTCCAAATAGATCAGTTGGTGAACAAAAAGGAGGGCCGCAACGCTGCGGCCCTCCTTTTTTGATCAGCAGATCAGCCGCGAACCGCCGCCGCCAGGATCGGCATGAGGGTGAGTGCGGTTGGGTCGGCTTCCATCGCCACGAGCCCCTTGGCGATATTGTGCGCCTGCTTGTTGGACGCGAACCAGAGCGGTTTGAGTGGCTGCCGAAAGGGACCGCGAATCACCGACTTTTGAGCTTGATCGAACATGAGGGTGTTGTGCACGACACCGCGCCCTGAGCGAACATCATTCAACGGGTGCCCAGGGAAGGCGCCCCAGGTGGTGGTCATGAATGCGAAGCCCAGACCGGTCCAGACATTGACCCCGACGGTGCCATACCGTAGATCGGCGACCGCCTGCTCGACAGCTGCGGCAATCTCCGGATCCTTCAGCGAAGCCGGATGCACAATCAACGATGCCCCCAGGGTTCCCCAGGCGTTTTCGTTGGCGAAACGAACTGCATCCTCGATGTAGCTGACAACCGACCGTTCGCTTCTGAGGGGCGCTTCGCCGAACACGCCGGCAAACGCCTCGACAGCAAAACAGGTGTGGTCCGGATCGTCGGCATCGAGATCATGAATGAGGGTCCAGGGGACTGCGCCTCCGGCGTCGTCACCGTGGGTCCGAACGCTCGGGTGAGAAGCTGAGAAATGCTCCCATCGGTCTCGTGCGCCGGGGTAGTAGGGGTCACGATCTGGAGTGGCGTGAAGCGCATCGGAGATCGTGTCGAGTAGCGCTTCGCGTTGGTTCCATTGCTCGTGAGTGATGACGATGCGGGTGGCGATACAGTTGAAGCCGGCGTTGTGTGTGAGCATCCCGGCGATGTTCTCACCTTGGTAGGCGAGATCTTTCTCCGACCAGGGACCGGGGACAACGATGACCGGGCTGACATTGCCCAATTCTGACGAGATCGGCTTGGTAAGCAGCGGTTCGTTGGCAGCCTTGCGGGCGGCGCCTTCGGTCCCGGACCCGTACACAATCGCATCATGAGTCTTATCCGAGCCGGTGATATGAATCGAGTCGACCTTCGCATGCCGGGCGAGGTGGGAGCCGACGTCTGCCCCCCCATAGACAATCGCCATGAAATCTCTCCCGATCAAACCGGCGAAGACCTCAGCCAGGAAGGGACCCATGTATTCGTTGACCGGGTTCATTTTGAGGATCACAACGGCGTCTTCGACGAACATCTTGTAAAGAGTGTCGGTCGGGGCGATCGAGGCGATATTGCCAGCCCCAAGGACGAGGGCTAGCTCTGGTGACCTGGCGGCGTGCGGTTGATACGCGACAGCCATGGTTGAGTTTAGATTGCCGGGGGTAACGCCCGGCTGCATCCACACTTCTCCGGAGTACCCCTGCCACAGAACCTTGTCCCAATTGTCGGCCGGGAACACCTCAGCGACGGTTTGGCCATTGGGTCGGGTTGTCACCGGTCCCGGAATCGATGGAAGACCCGTATCGCGAATCGACTCCAGGGTCTGAATAAGCAGCCTGGCATTACGGATGGTGAGTACCGGTCCAGCATGCCACTCTTCCCCGGCGACCGGGTCAGTCATGGCAATCCCTTTGGCGTCACAGGCAGCCTGGACCCACGCCGGCCCGACTGCCTTGGCATTTTCGATCACCGAGTAGAGCAGGGCAATTCGCTCCTCGACGCTCACGTCGATCCACGCCTGACGAAATTCACTGAGTACGTTGACGAGGCTGTCGAGTTCCTCGATCGACGTCGGTTCTATGTGTGAGTTTCCTTCGGGCTTGATGATGCTGCCGGCCAGTGTGGTCATGGCTTCCTCCGTGTCGCTCTTACCGTATCGCATCCGGCGGCGGTACACACGCGGAGGGCCGCTAACGTTTCCGATCTCATTCACAAGGATTCACGATGCAGGCCGGAATAGTTGGTCTCCCCAACGTTGGTAAGTCAACGCTCTTCAACGCTCTCACCGCAGCAGGAGCTGAGGCGGCCAACTATCCGTTTGCCACGATCGAGCCGAATGTCGGAATCGTTTCCGTTCCCGATGATCGGTTGGGCCAGCTTCAGTCAGTGATTGCTACCAAGAAAGTCATCCCGGCGGCGGTCGAGATCGTCGACATTGCCGGACTGGTTCGAGGTGCATCAGAAGGGGAGGGACTTGGAAATCAGTTCCTCGGGCATATTCGGTCGGTTGACGCAGTCCTGCATGTTGTTCGGTGCTTTGACTCCGATGACATCACCCACGTCGAGGGAACTGTTGACCCGCGCCGTGACATCGAGACGATCGAAACCGAACTGATCCTCGCCGACCTCGCCGTCGCCGACCGCCGGTTGGAGCGACTCTCAAAGTCGGTCCGGGTAGGTGACAAAGGAGCCGGATTCGCTCACGACGTGACAGATCGGCTCATCAGAGCCCTCAACGAGGGTGTACCGGCCAGAGCGGTGAGTTTCAACGTCGAGGAACGCGCCACGCTCTGGGATTCTCAGCTCATCACCATGAAACCAGTCCTGTATGTGTGCAACGTCGATGAGGCTGGCCTGGCGGGGAATGCTCACACTGCGGTTGTTGAGGAGATGGCGGCCGAGCAGGGAGCTGGCTGCATCACATTGTGTGCTCAGGCGGAGGCAGATATTGCCGAACTTCCCGAAGAGGAACGACCCGAGTTCCTGGCGGAGTTAGGCCTCGAGGAGCCGGGTCTTGCGGTGTTGGGGAGAGCCGCATATGCGCTCTTAGGGCTCGAAACCTATTTTACGGCTGGCGAGAAAGAGATTCGGGCGTGGACAGTCAAGGCGGGTACCAAAGCGCCGCAAGCGGCCGGAGTCATCCACACTGATTTTGAACGCGGCTTCATCCGAGTCGAGGTCTACCGCATCGATGACATGTTGGAGCTCGGCTCGGAAGTTGCCCTCAAAGCGGCAGGAAAGATGCGCGTTGAGGGCAAGGAATACACGGTCGTCGACGGCGACGTGATGCACTTCCGCTTCAACGTCTGAGTATCTTGGCAACCATGCACCGCCACCTCATTGCCCTCTTGTTGCTGGCTAGTGCGTGCAGCACCCAGACGGCGACTACCACCACGACCGCTGTTGCGACCGCGAGCACGATTGCGACAACGACCTCGGTTCTCACCGCAGCACCGACGACGACCGCGTCGCCCGTGGATTCGACTGTCCCGCCAACCGAAGCGAAGCCCACCGGCGACATATTCCTCAATACCGAACTGGAGCGATTCCGATCGGCCACGGAGATCCTGCTCAGCCGCGACGAAGCGGGGAGCGACGTAATCATTTCGTCGAGTATCGCGGCTGCCTATGTACGCGAACCCGAGAGTATCGAAGCCACCGTCACCTCCGGAGATCAGGTCGCTCACGTGATTGGGATCGGCGAAACGTTCTGGATCGACGACGGGGCGGGCTGGCAAGAGAACGCCGCCGCCGAGCAGTTGCTATCGCTCACCAGTGTCACTGCGCTTACACCTGACACGTTGGGCCCGATCCTGCTCAGGCTGACAAACGTAGGGGTCGAGGAACTAAACGGTCGACAGGCAACGCACTATCAAGGAGGGATTGCCGACGTTCGAGCGTGGCTGGGCGGCTCGCCAGAACTCGATCAGTTTGCCGTACTCGACTTGGGGTCGATTGACGTCTGGGTCGACGAAGCCGGATTCGTAAGCAAGGCCGCCTACGTGTTCGGAGGCACCAGGGTCAACTCGTCGGCGACCGAGTTCTATCGGGCGACGTTCGAACTGTTCGACTTCGATGCCGACTTCGAAGTCAACCCGCCTGCCTAGCGCCTGGTGACACACCACTACGTCCCCGAGTAGTTCGGTGGCCGTTTCTCGACGAAGGCGGCAATGCCTTCGGTGGTGTCCTTGCTCCTCGACATATCAGTGATGTTGCGGGCCTCGGTCTCCATCTGCGACTCAAGGGACTCCCCGAAGGTGGCGAGCAGCATCTGTTTCACCCGCCCATATGCAAGCGTCGGGCCGGCAGCCAGGTCGCGCCCTAGCTGGGTCGCTTCGGTCAGAAGGTCCTTGTCGGGGACTACCCGGGTGATGAGCTGCCAGTCCAAGGCCTCGGCTGCGCTAAGCGTGCGATTGGTAAGCAGCAACTCTGCCGCCCGGCGCAGTCCGATGGCACGGGGGAGAAAGTAGGTGGAACTCCCGTCCGGGGACAGAGCTGACCGGGTGTAGGCAGATACGAACTTGGCTGATTCGGCACTGATCACGATGTCGCCGGCCATCGCAAGGCTGAATCCGGCGCCTGCTGCCGTTCCATTCACTGCGACGATCAAAGGGGCGTCCATGCGAGCGAAACGGGAGATAGCGGCGTGAAGGTATACGGTCATCTCCTTCAAAAGGTGCGCCATGCTCTCGGCAGCCATAAATGCCTTGATGTCCCCGCCTGCCGAAAACATCTTGCCGCTTCCGGTTATGAGGACTGCCCGGATGTCGGGGTTCTCGTCACATTCGATGGCGGCCTGCATCAGTTCCCTGCTTGTCGCCAGGTCGAGGGCGTTGGCTGCATCAGGCCGGTTCAATGTGATGGTTGCCAGACCGTCTGAAGCGTCAAACAAGAGGTTCGAGTAGTTCATCCGTCCGAACTTAGCGGGGCGAGTTACGGGGTGGTGGACAACTCGTCGACCATCAGGCTCGCGTAGGCACAAATGTCGAATGTAGGGTCGATCGACCAACGAATGCTCAACCCGTTGAGAGCCCCCAACAGAATCTCCATCCGATGCTCGGCCAGGCTCGATGAAACCACCGGATGCTCACGGACGTAGGCGGCCGTGAAGCGTTCGACTCGTTGTTCGTGATGGCGCTGAATTCGTCCGGCCAGGTGGTCCTGGGTGAGTGCGGCTGTCACCGCCATCTGGGCGTACACCCGGCCGAGCTCGGGGTCTTTCATGACAAACCCCGTGTAAGCGTTCACCAGTTTCTCGACGGTGTCGTTTCCCGTTCCTTCGGGGTCCGGGTCAAAGGCGCTGATCGCATCGCGAACCACCGTCAAAACGGCTTCGTCTTTGGTGGCGAACAGGTTGTAAAACGAGCCGGCCTGAATTCCGGCCAGGGCACAAATGGCCTTGACCGTGATGGCTTCGAAACCGAACTCGCTCAGCAAACGGCGGGTTGCCTCGAGGATTTTGCCCTGGGTTTCGAGTCCAACCTTGTAGCGCGCCATAGGTCACCAATAGTAGGGGGTTCAGCCGAGCGACGGAGATGCCGATAGTGCATCGAGACAATTTTGAGTCTCCAGCTAAATTTGAGTGTTATTATAAAATTGAGTGTATACTAAAAATTGCCCCATCGACGAGCTGAAGGCTGTACATGAGCCATTACAAAGCCAACCTGCGAGATCAGGAGTTCAACCTTTTTGAGGCGAACCCGATCACCGAGTACGTTGAGACGTTTGGCGGCATGGACGAGGACACGGCCCGCATGATTCTCCGCGAGGTCGAACGGCTCGCCGTTGGTCCTTGGGGTGATTCTTTCATCGCCGCTGATCGCACTGAGTTGAAGCTGGTCGATGGCGAGGTGGTTCTTCCGGACGCGATGAAGAAATCGATCGACGCATATCGCGAAGCGGGCTGGGGTCGTTTGTCGATGCCGGTTGAACTGGACGGTGCCGGCGCCCCACCTTCGGTAGTTATTGCCACCCTTGAGCTACTGACCGGTTCGCAACCGACCGCCTACTTCTATGCGTCCGGTGAGCTGATGGCGCGGGTACTTTTCGACGAAGGAACAGCCGACCAGCGGCGAATCGCGCACTATATGCTTGACCGCAACTGGGGCGGCACGATGGTTCTGACCGAGCCTGACGCCGGATCCGATGTTGGTGCCGGCACGACCAAGGCAACCCAACTCGAAGGCGACATGTATCGCATCGACGGTGTCAAGCGGTTCATCACGTCTGGTGAGTTTGATCATGCCGAAAACATCATCCATCTGGTGCTTGCCAGGCCGGAGGGTGCCGGTCCCGGAACCAAAGGTCTCTCGCTATTCATGGTTCCCAAGTTCCTCATCAATGATGACGGTTCGCTCGGTGACCGCAATGGGGTCTTTGCCACCAACATCGAAAAGAAGATGGGTATCAAGGGATCAACTACCTGCGAGTTGAGTTTTGGGGTTGACACGCCCGCCTATGGATGGCTGGTCGGTTCAAAGCACGACGGTATTCGTCAGATGTTCCGGGTCATCGAACATGCTCGCATGCTCATCGGCACCAAATCTGCCGCCACCTTGTCGACCGGTTACCTCAACGCACTCGCCTACGCCAAGGAGCGGGTGCAAGGCCCCGATCTCGCCATGGCCACCGATAAGACTGCTCCCCGGGTCGAAATCATTCGTCATCCCAATGTGCGGCGAATGCTCATGCTCCAAAAGGCGTACTCAGAGGGTCTCCGAGCCCTGGTGATGTACACCGCCTGGGTGCAAGATCAGATCATCCTCCACCCAGAGGACGAATACCTTGAGGCGCTCAACGACCTGTTGCTGCCGCTTGTGAAAGGCTATTCGTCAGAAAAGGCTTACGAGCTGCTCTCCACGTCGTTGCAGGTGTTCGGCGGGTCAGGATTCACGATGGACTATCCCATTGAGCAATACATCCGTGACGCCAAGATCGACTCCGTCTACGAGGGCACAACTGGCATCCAGGCGATGGACCTGTTCTTCCGAAAGATCGCCCGCGATCAAGGAGCGACCCTCACGCGGATTGCGAGCCAGATTGCTGAGTTCGTCAAGGCAGGCGGCGACGACGACGTCCTCGGATCTGAGCGCGAACTACTCGGCAAGGCACTTGACGACGTGCAGGGGCAGTTGGGAGTCCTGGTTGGGCACCTGATGGCGTCTATGCAGGATCGGCCTGAGATCTACAAAGCCGGGTTACATCTTGACGGCCTACTCAACTCGCTGTCTGAGGTCATTATCGGCTGGCTGCTGTTGCGCCATGCCGAGATCGCCGCTGCCAAGTTGCCGACCGCCACCGGCGATGACGTCTTCTTCTACGAAGGCAAAGTCGCCAGTGCCCGGTTCTTCGTGCGGGACGCACTTCCCAATGTTGCGGCCCGCCGGGCGGCTGCCGAAGCCGAAGACGGATCGCTTATGTCGATGCCAGACGAGGCCTTCTAGAAGTCAGCCAGCTTCATGGTTCCTGTAACTCGGGACCGGCTCGAACGAGGCAAGAATCGCGACTGCCTTGGTCGCGGGTCACATTGCTGACGTCGGATCCAAGCGCCACGAGGTCTCGGGTTCTTCCTCGTAAATGATTTCTAAGCCACGAGACATTAAGGCGATTGTATGTTCGCCCGTTCTCTACCGATTATTCGCCAGACGCTCGGTAAATCGGGAGAGGCTCGAGACTGTCGAGGATCGCGAAGGCTTGCTGGCGGGTCTGGTCGTCGACATCCGGGCCGAACCCGATCACAATATCGACGGACCGGCCATTGAAGAACCGGCTACTCGTTCTGATTTCCGCATCGATTGACAGGGGGGAGCCGACGATATAACCGAGCCGTTCCAGGCAATCGAGATCCGGGTCGAGCGCAGATACCGGGCCGACATCTTCCTGATCGAAATGGGTGAGCCACACGCTGAAGTCTGTGGATTCTCCATAGGCGACCGATACCAGGGCGTCGGTGGGGCCAAGCTGGCCAAGCAGTCCTAGCGGATAGATGCCACACCGATCGAGCGAATCGTCCGGGGTGAAGGTGGTGGCGGTGATCAGGTCCCGTTCTGAAAGCTCGAGTGACGCCCAGGATTCGGGCAGGGCGTGTTGCCACTCACCATCGTTCGATCCCCTGGATGACCAGCGGGTGGGCGACAGTACCGTCGCCTGGGTGGAGTCCACGAAGGCCGGACTAATCGTCACGTACGACTCGTCCTGGCGGGCAATAATGTCCGCATTGTCAAACCGTACGATGGCGCTCCCGAAGTCCGACTCGGCTGTTCCGCCCGTCGCGAACTTCAAAGGCTCGGTCAAACTGAGGACCAGGTTCCCGCGAATGTCGACAGGTTCAATGAGGGCGGCGATCTCGTCAGCCAGTTCGGTTCGGCCCCCCGTCCAGATAAAGTACTTGTCGTAGCCTCCCACGATCCGAATCCCGTTACTTTCGACAGTCACCGAAGGCTGGCGGCGAACGGTCCCAACCACCGACTGGACGTCCCAGAATTCGTTGTCGAATTGGAGCAGCGTCGCCGATGATTTGTGACCCTGGCGCGGGAGTCCTTCGATGGCGAAGAGGCCCCCATTTGGGGTCCATCCCACGACGGTTTCGGGTGGGCCGACCTGACACAGGCCATTGAAGGCCCGGTCGTAGAAAGCGTTCTGGGCCAGCTCGACTGCGTTGCATGGTCCGAAAAGAAGATCGTCTGTTTTGTAGACACGGCCAGAGCTCGTTTCGACGATAAGGACCGGTTCAGACCGGTCAGGGGTGTACTGGGTACCCACCAGTTCCTGTAAGTCGAGGGGCACATCGTCCCAGCTGATGACGGGTCCGCCCGCACTCATCACCAGAGTGACCTCGTTGATGTCGAATACCTCAGTTCCAGGGAGTGGCGATTGCATATAAGCCACTCCGGCAGGTACTTCCGGGTCGGGGTTGGCAAGCCACTTGGCCTGGCTGACGATGCTCGAGTCGAGTCCCGCATCTCGGAGGAGATCGACTACGTCGATGAGGTCGTAGCCGACCAGGTGGGGCATTATTGCGAGGGGTTGCTGGGCAGGGGCGGTCAGGTCCGGGAGTGAGTCTGATGGAACATCGACCGGTGATCCAACCGAACCCAGAAGCGCCATGGCCACGATGACGGCGGCGCCTGCCGCAACGAGGGTCCCGATCTTGGCGGCGGGACGCTCTGGTTGGTCCTCGAGAACGATGCGATCGTCGTCTGAGCTCACGATCCGATCTTAGGGGTGAGGACTGCCAAAGGGAACAGAAGTCCTGACCGGGCTCGCCCAAATTGAGCGGCGGATCATTGCTACGGGGCTGGAAATGCCCGGCTCTCGACCATGATGCACGGGCCGGCCAGGTACTCGAAATCGTTCGCATCCAGGTATTCGACGATGGCGGCACTCTCGCTGCCCGGCTGGTACCAGATCCGTTTGTAGCCGAGCTGATTTGCCTCCTCGGCGATGGTGATGCCTACCTCGGGTGGAACCACGACGTCGATGATGTCTGGTGGTTCCGGAAGGTCGGCAAGGGTGGCGAAAACTGGATCCCCGTCGACGGATTGGCGGGTTGGGTTGACGGCAAACACCCGGTAACCCTTCCGTTTCAGGTCCCGGTAAATCTTCCCGCCGAACTTGAAGGGATCGTCGGTAGCTCCGATGACGGCGATAGCCGACGTATGGTCGGCAAGTATGTCGTCAAACGTCGTCATGTTCCTAGGCTAGCGATACGCGCTTGTGAGGTTGGCTAAATTCTCAAGAGCCTCTGCAACCTCGGCTGGTTCGCCCTGGGGAAGACCAGCGACTGCCCGTGCGAACCCTGCATCGATGAGCGGCTCGATATATTGTGCTTCTGGCCGGACCTGGAAGACGCCGAGTTCGATTGTGGACGGATCCCGGCCGGCATCGGTAGCGGCCTGTCGGAGCAACGTTACCTGTTCGAGAATTGGAGTCCGGCTGGCGATCGGCATCCATCCGTCGCAGAACTCGATGATGTGCGCGAACGTCTTGGGACCGCCCGACGAGCCGAGTATCACCGGCGGGTGGGGCTTGGTAACCGGCTTTGGCCACGACCAACTGGACGAGAAGTCGACGTGGTAGCCGTGGAAGGACGCTTCGTCCTTGGTCCACAGTTCCTTCATCGCCAGGATCTTTTCTCGCACTACGTCGCGACGCTCGGTGTAGCGAACCCCGTGGTGGCCCATCTCCTCCTTGTTCCAGCCGTATCCGATGCCGAAGAGCAGTCGCCCGTTCGAGATCATGTCGAGCGACGCGACCTCCTTGGCCAGCCAGATCGGGTCGCGCTGGGCGACAAGGGTGATTCCAGTTCCCAGCCTGAGCGTGGTCGTGGATGCCGCCGCCGCAGCGAGGGCGACGAACTGATCATGGGTTCGCCAATACTGCTCGGGGAGCGGCGGAGCGCCTACCCGGCCGCCCCATGGGGTGGTGCGATCTGTCGGAATGTGGCTGTGTTCGGGGAACCAGAGTGACTCGAAGCCAAGCTCCTCCGCCTTTTTGGCCAGTTCGATCGGCTGCATAGTTGTGTCGGTCGGGAAAATAGAGACGCCAAAATCCATGCCGCCACCCTACCAACCCACCCACTGCTGCAACCCTGGGTTCAACCCTGGGTTCCCGCACCCATTATCGGGTGCTGGGGCCCTAAGAACAAGCGGCGTTGGGCGCCACTTCTCGCTACCGTTGCCGTATGACCACCACTTCGATTCGGACCTGCCCGCTATGTGAAGCTACCTGTGGGTTAGAGCTCACGATCGAAGATGGATCAGTCAAGGTGATTCGAGGGGACAAAGCCGACGTCTTCTCTAGAGGATTCATCTGCCCGAAGGGCACCACGTTGGGCCGTCTGCATGAGGATCCCGATCGGCTACGCAAGCCGCTCATCAATAAGGAAGGCGTATTCGTCGAAGTCGAATGGGATGAAGCCATTGCCGCTGCCGGAGCGGGACTTCGACGGGTCATCGACGAACACGGACCGTCCGCAGCTGCTGCCTATGTCGGAAACCCGAATGTCCATAATCTGGCCGGCAGTCTGTATCTCCGGCCGTTGCTCAAGGCGCTTGGCAGCCCGAATGTCTTCTCGGCCTCGACCGTCGATCAGATGCCGAAGCATGTTTCATGCGGAGCCATGTTCGGTAACCCGGATCTCATCCCGGTCCCCGACATTGATCGGACCGACTACCTGCTGATGCTCGGTGCCGACCCGCATGAGTCGAACGGTTCCCTGGCAACAGCGCCCGATTGGCCGGGGCGCATGGATGCGATTCGGGAGCGGGGCGGAAAGATCGTCACGGTCGACCCTCGCCGATCGAAGACCGCCAAAGCCTCTGACGAGCACCTTTTCATCCGCCCCGGAACGGATAGTGCCTGGCTGGCAGCGTTGATCACGACCGTTCTCAGCACAACCGAGCCAGAACTCCCGGATTTCATGGTCGGTCTTGGCGAGGCCAAGCGGTCCCTGGCGCCGTTTACTGCCGAGTCCGTTGCCGGGGTAACCGGCATCCCGGCGGAAGTGACTCGACGGATCGCGACCGAGTTCAGCGCTGCGCCGACGGCGGTCGCCTACGGTCGCATGGGAACGCATACGACCGAGTTCGGAACACTGGCCTCCTGGCTGGCAGATCTCTTGAACATCGTTTCCGGCAATCTCGACTCCGCAGGCGGGGCGATGTTTCCGATGAGCGCCATCGTCACTCCGAAGTCCGAGTCCGGCGGTCGCGGGTTCATGACCGGTCGGTATCGGTCGCGGGTTGGGAACCATCCCGAAGTACGCGGTGAGATGCCGTCGGCTGCCCTCGTCGAAGAGATCGAAACTCCGGGGGATGGCCAGGTGCGCGCCCTACTGGTGGTTGGCGGAAACCCGGCTCGCTCAATCCCCGACTCGGCGAAGGTTGAATCAGCCTTTGAACAGCTCGACTTCATGGTGGCCGTGGACGTCTATCTCACCGAGACGGCGCGCCACGCCGATGTCGTACTTCCCCCACCTTCGGTCCTGGAACGAGCTCATTTTGATGTGGCGTTCACTGCGTTGATGGTTCGGAATACCGCCAACTATTCACCCCCGACCTTCGAGAAGCCTCACGATCATCCATCGGAATGGGAGATCCTGCTGAGGCTTGCCGCGTCCATCCAAGGCAATGGTCTGTCCGCCGATCAGATGGACGAGGCGGGAGCTGCCGCCCTTCTTGCGAAGGCGCTGACCAACCCGGCCTCGCCGGCTTTTGGGACCGATCAAGTTGTTGCTTGGGATGAGGTTTGCCGATTCACCGGCCCGCAACGCATCCTCGATATTCGCCTCCGGACCGGACGATACGGAGACGGATTCGGTTCCAATCCGGAAGGTTTGAGTCTGCAGAAGCTCATCGATAACCAGCACGGCATCGACCTCGGACCGC
Organism: uncultured Acidimicrobiia bacterium; assembly: GCA_965363765.1. Classification (GTDB taxonomy): domain Bacteria; phylum Actinomycetota; class Acidimicrobiia; order Spongiisociales; family JAENVV01; genus JAENVV01. Next base: position 3,587 of record CBDTUI010000004.1, on the reverse strand, counting down.
TCGAACCACGCCTGCCGCTGGCGTTGAATAACACTGACGGCTTGGTGCATTTGGCCCCACCTCAGTTTGTTGAAGACCTCCCGCGGCTGGCAGCAACCCTGAAGGCAGATCGCAGTGCCTACCTCCTTGTCGGCCGCCGTCAGCTGCGCTCGAATAACTCCTGGATGCACAACATTGAGGTTCTCGTGAAGGGCAAGGATCGATGCACGCTTCTCATGCACCCAGCCGATGCCGAATCCCTCGGTGTCGAGGCGGATTCCTCGGTCACGGTCCGTTCAGAAGCTGGCGAGCTTCTGGCCCCGGTCGAACTATCCGAGGACATGATGCCGGGTGTTGTCTCCCTTCCGCACGGTTGGGGCCATAACGATCCCGATGCCCGGCTCGCTGTGGCTGCGACCCGTCCCGGCGTAAACTCCAACATTCTCTCGGCCCGTTCCGCGATTGATCCGTTGTCCGGCAACGCCCGCTTGAACGGAATTCCAGTGGAACTCGTCAGGGTCGGTTGAACAAAAGCTTGTTCAGACACGTGGCGTTGATCCTGGCTGCCCTGCTGACATTGACCAGTTGCGCCAACGATAGAGCCGATCGAATCGAGGGCGTATGGCTGTTGGATTCGGTCGCCGTCAACGGCGTACTCTCGGACCTCAATCCTGGCTTGTCGGCCAATAACGATCTGGGTGTGCCCGCCTGGTTTGACTTTGGCCAAGACGGCCGGTTCGAGGGAAGCGGGCCGTGCAATCAGATTTCTGGTCAGTACGATCTTGATGGGGCCAGTTTGACGACGACCAACGTCTATTCCTCGTTGGTCGTTTGTTCGGAGGAGTCGAGCAGTCTCGAGGCTTCCATATTGGACGTGTTGGCGAGAGCGGACGTGCACTTTTCGAGTGACATTCGTATGCAGTGGCAGACCGAGAAAACCACCCTGACGTTTCGTCGAGCGCCGTGAGGTATCAGACTGCGGTCGGATGGATTAAGAAGCGGGCTGTCAGTCTTGTCGTTTTGGTACTGGCCGTTCTCATCGCCCTGGCTGTGCTGACCGGGGTCTTCTGGGTGGTCAATGGAGAACTCCCGCCGGTGCTTGATCCAGAGCGAGCAGATGTCAAAACCCAGCTCGCCGATTTTTCGGTGAGCACCGACCTGCTGTTTGCCTACAACAGTTCTGAACTTGAAGCCGATGCTCTACAACGGCTCGACGTGATTGCGGCGTACCTGTCCGACTATCCGACGTATCCGATCGTCGTGGCTGGCCACGCCGATTCAACCGGCGAATCTGAGTACAACCTCGCCCTCAGCGAGGCTCGTGCCGAAGCGGTGGTCGTGTACTTGTTGTCGGCTGGAGTGGCCAACGAGCTGGATTCGATTGGCTACGGGGACACGGACCCAATCGCTACAAACAGCACCGACGAAGGCCGGGCCGCCAACCGACGAGTGACGTTCGCTATCGCCGGTTGATCAAAGCTCAAATGTTTGGATTACCTCGGCGAAGGTTTCGAGAGATCCGGGTCGGTGAAGGTTGGCGATCGCCACGATGGCGACGTCGACTCCCGCCTCGGCTAGGCCGCTGAACCGGTTCACATTATCTGCGACAGTGCCGCCGCTGAATGGGCCGAGTAGGACGTCTTTGGGGATCCCCATTGCGGCCGACTCGGCTTCGAGCTCCTGTTTCGTGTTGTAGACGAATGTTGGCGAGAGGTGAGTTACGTCAATATCTGATGGATCACGCCCGGCGGCTTCACAATGCGCATGCAGCACCGACAACTTGTGTCGCACTTCGGCTGGATCGCCCATCAGATTGCAGGCGTCGGCGAACTGAGCGACCAGTTTGAGGGTTCGCTTTTCGCCACTGCCACCCACCAGGATTGGTATCCGCTCCTGGGTCGGGCGGGGGTACGCCATTGCTTCAGGAATGCTGACGACCTTCCCTTCGAACGACTTGGCGCCAGCACCCCACAAGATAGGGAGTGCCTGGAGCGCATCTTCGAGCAGGTCGAGGCGTTTTCGGTCAGGCGGGTACTCGTAGCCGAATGCCTCGTGCTCCTGCTTGAACCAGCCAGCACCAATTCCACAAATTGCCCGCCCCCCAGACAGAACGTCAAGCGTTGCAATGATCTTGGCGAGCAGTCCGACGTTTCGGTAGGTGAGCCCGGTCACCAGCGTGCCGAGCCTGATCGTATCGGTGACCCCGGCCAGCCACGCCAGGGTCGTGTATGCCTCGAGCATGTCATTCCAGGCGGGCCCAATCTGTGGGATCTGCCGGAGGTGGTCCATGACCCACAGACTTTCGAACCCGGCTGCTTCCGCCCGGTGAGCAATGGCGGCGAGCGTGTCGGGGGTGGATACGTCGCCCCACTCGAAGTTGGAGACCTGGAGTCCGAAGCGCAAACGCCGGTTTGGAGTGACCGGGTCCGCTGCCCATGCCCCCGCCGCAACCGGGATGACATGGTCGGCGCCGTACACCGCCGCGAATCCCTCCGCGTCGAGTTGCGGACGCGTCTCGGCATACCGGGTGATCTGACTGTCGAGCACCTTCGGGGGGATGCTGCGGCTGCGTCGCTTGTTGCGGTCTTTGCAGATCTTGGCTTCGGTGTCGAACCCAACCGCGATGGCGGGCATACGGGCGGCGGCGGCCTTCTCGCGCCAGCGCTGCCGGTCTTCGACGTTGAGCCCAAGTGTGTCGATCACCGTGACCAGACCCCGTTTGAGGCGGGCCTCAACAATCCCTTCGAGAATGGCGAAGGCATCGGCTGAAGCCTTTTGGTCGTGCTGGCCTGTCCCGACTGCAGCACGGAGAGCGTCCGACGACACCACCTGACCCGGCTTGAAGTTGGCTTCTGCCCAGGTAGTCTTTCCGCTTCCCGACGGCCCGACCAGGACGATCAAAGATGGAATCGGAATCCGAATCGACATGCCGCCAGCCTACCGTTGCGCCAGTGACGACTGATTTCCGACAGGTCGAGCCATTTGGTCGACCCAGGATCGTGCCTTAGTCATGGCCAGCGGGCTCTCAGGCAGCAGGATCGTGCAGAGGTTGCGGGGTCTCTGGATGGTTCTATGGAGAGTCGAAGAACCGATCCCGAACGCAGAGTGCCCGACCTGTCGGCGGCCCGTGGTCGTCGCGTCACAGCACGGTGGGAGTTTCTTCGTCGGTCCGTTGCGCGTAGCGGCGACCCATGATGAGCTGGTGGCGGCGTGCATTGTGCACGGTCGGACGCCGTTTAACGACCAGTGGGTACGGTCCTTTGAGCGGCCTACTGAGTGATGGACTCCAACACGGCCGCGAATCCGTCGATGTCAGCGGCCGTTGGCTCATGGGTCCACACATCCACCCCGGCGAGCAGGTCGGCGTACTCTTGCTCCTGTCCTGGCCGGACGACTGCCCGGATGGGGACCTCAGAACCGAGTATCTCCTGGTACTTGGCGAGTATGGCTCGATGCTGCGGTCGTTCGAGGTCCAGGTCAAAGATGACTCCGCTGGCGGAGGCGATCTTTTCGCAGAACTCGCCCTTAAGGATCGGGCATAGGGTGGCATGCGGGGGACCGGGACATGTTGAGACATGATGGCCAAGTTTCTCCAAGAGGTCGGCCTG
>CBDTUI010000003.1:0-70852 GCA_965363765.1 uncultured Acidimicrobiia bacterium | reverse complement strand
GGAGCTGGAGCGGGAGCTGAAACGGGTGCGGCTGCGACCGACCCCGAACCGATTATCACCATAGGTGCACCGACCGGCACGGTCTCTCCCTCGGCCGCCAGGATCTGGAGAATGGTCCCGGCCACCGGCGATGGAACCTCAGTGTCAACCTTGTCGGTAGAGATCTCAAGCAGGACCTCGTCGACGCCGATCGTGTCACCCACCTGCTTGGCCCACGACAGGATCGTGCCCTCGGTCACGGTCTCCCCCAGCTGGGGCATCGAAACGGTCGTCTGGTCGTTCGCAGCTGCCGGAGGCGACGCTGGTGCGGCAGGGGCAGCCGCGGCAGCTGGCTCTGGTGCCGGAGCAGCGGGGATTGGTTCGGGTGCCGCTGGTTTGGGTGCCGTCGGAGCCGCTGGCGGAGCGACCGCCGGTGCGGCTTCGAATGGATCGGCGCTCTCTACGGCAACGGGGGCAGGCGGCTCTGCTGAACCGGTTGACTCACCGGCCTCGCCGATAACCGCCAGGTTGGTTCCAACTGCCACCGTGTCGCCCTCGGCGACGAGAATCTCAAGGATGACGCCGGCAACAGGCGACGGAATCTCCGTATCAACCTTATCCGTCGAGATTTCCAGAAGGACCTCGTCTACCCCGATCGTATCGCCCACCTGCTTGGCCCACGACAGGATCGTGCCCTCCGTGACCGTTTCTCCAAGTTGGGGCATAGCGACGTTGGTAGGCATAGGTCCTCCCTAGTGCAGGCTTCGACCGGTTGACGAGATCAACGTCTCACCTACGGCTTCGGACAGAGTTGGATGTGCGTGGATGAAGGCGGCCGCCTCGGCAGGCAACGCTTCCCAACCGACGCTGTACATGAGTTCGTGAATCAGCTCTCCAGCGTGAGCCCCGACTACCGACGCGCCGACGATTGGCCCACCCTTCTCGACAACGATCCGGACAGTTCCTTTGTTTTCGCCGATGATGATGGCTCGTCCGACGCCCATGAATGAGTGATCGTGAACTTCAACGTCAAGGCCTTTTTCCTTGGCGACCTCTTCGGACCAGCCAACTTCGGCTACTTCCGGGTGGGTGTAGATCACGTTGGGCAGTGCCTGATAGTTGACCGGGGCGGTTTCTCCAGTGGCGATATAGGTGACCGCCGCGATCGCTTCTGCGAAGGCTCCGTGGGCCAGTCCCGGTACCCCAGCCAAAACATCGCCGACCGCGTATACGCCCGACTCGGCGGTCATCTGTGTCTGGCGATCCGCGTGGATGTAGCCGCGCTCAGTTTCGACTTTGGTGGTCTCGAGTCCGATATCGCTGGTGAGCGGCCCCCGACCGACCGCGACGAGCACAGTATCGACTTCGACCTGTTCTCCACCGAAGCCGACCGTGACACCGTTGCCACCCACGACTGGCGGCTCGACCGAAACCCCCAGATGAAACTTGACGCCGCGGCGCTTCAGCGCCTTTTGTAACTCGTTGGCTGCCGGAGTATCGACGCCTGGCACAATCCGATCGAGGATGTCGAAGACGTGGACTTCCGACCCAAGGTCGACGAGCATCGATGCGAACTCACATCCGATGATCCCGGCCCCGATGATGGCCACTCGGCCCGGCTGTGCTTCCCAGTCGAGCGCATGGTCCGATGAAACGATCTTGACGCCGTCAAAGTCGTAGTTGGGGATCGAGCGTGGGGCCGAACCGGTGGCGACGATGATGTTGCGGGCTTCGAGTATCTGTTCGTCCCCACCCTTGCTGACAACCACGCGGCCCGGTCCGTCGAGTCGTCCGAAGCCATCGATGATGTCTACCTTCCGCTGCTTGAGAAGGCCAGACAGTCCCTTGACCAGACCATCGACCACCTGGTTTTTGCGGGCCAGACCTGCCGACCAGTCGAACGTCGGTTCCGAAGCCATGACCCCGAACTCAGCGGCTCGTTTGACCGTCGTGAATACCTCGGCTGCTTGCAGCCAGGTCTTGGCCGGGATACACCCGCGGATGAGGCAGGTCCCTCCAACCGAATCCTTCTCGACGATGGCGACCGACAGGCCAAAATTGTGTGCGTATAGGGCAGAGGCGTAACCGCCCGGTCCACCACCGATAATGACGACGTCGTACACAGTTCCTCCGCGGGTAAAAGGCGTAGCAACAGCCTAGGCGATTCTGCAGAGTGCGGTTTTCATGGAAATTCGTGCTGTCCTATCGGCGATTGACCTACCGTTGAACCCATGGCTGTGCAACCTATGACGGTGGAATACAGCTGGCGAGGGACCTTCGCCAACGACGACTGGAACGCTCAGGTCGATTGGTGCCTCGGCTGAGTCTGTGCGTACGAAGGCGATGAACTGGTCGACTTCGTCAATGTGGCGTGGGGACGGAGGAGTTCACGCCTTCATCCTCGACACGATGGTGACATCGCGTTTGTCGCGGACCGGGATGGGTCTGGCTGTCGAAGCTATTCGGGGCGCCCGGACTACCGACTGCGAATGGCTCCACGTCGACTTCGACGAGGATCTCCGACCGTACTACTTTTACGGATGCGGATTTAGTCCGATCGAGGCCGGCCTAATTCAGCTGTAGCCGGGCAGCCGGTACAATCGCCGACGTGAAAACCCGCTATCTGTTGTTCTGGTCTATCGGCTTGCTCGTGGTGATTTTGGCCGCCTCGGCCATTTGGTTCGTTACCGACCCATTCGGGTTTCTTGACGCCAGCTAGGACTTAAGCCTGAATAACCACGGCGCCATGCGGCTCGATCATCCATGATCCGCTCGCATGGCCATCGCGGAAGTCAGTTGAGACGAGGACCTCGCCAGCAACGTCAACTGCAACGGGTTTTGGACCGAAGTTGATGGCAACAACCACCCGTTCATCGCCGGCGACTCGTTCATACATAAGTACGTCTTCGTTCCCGGATGGAACGTCGTGATAGTGACCAATGGTCATCGCCTCGGATGCCCGCCGGACCGCCAACAGGCGCCGGTACAGGTTCAAGACTGAGCCCGGATCCGCTAGCTCCGATTCGACATTGCGGTTCTCATGGTCAGGTCCCATCGGCAACCACGGGTCGGGGGAGGTCGAAAACCCGCCATCCGGGGTCCACTGCATCGGGGTACGACAGCCGTCCCGGCTAACCCCTTCGAGGTTGACACCCCATGGGTCGAGACCTGACTCGGTTCCTTCAAGCATGCCGAGTTCATCGCCGTAATACATGGTGACGGTACCGCGGAGCGTGAGCAACAGAACGGCTAACCGCCGAACGGATTCTTCGCCGTATCGTTTGGTGAGCCGGGGCTCATCGTGGTTCCCAATCACATAGTTCGGCCATGCGCCAGGAGGTAACGCAGCCTCCTGGCTGGCGACGACTGCCCTAACCGAAGCGGGGTCTCCGGCCTTGTTCAGGAGGGCAAAGTTGAAGGGCTGATGCATTTGGTCGAGGTTGGTCCCGAGATACGCCGCCCATTCATTCCAGTCGGTCAGATGTATTTCACCGATCGTGTAGCGGTCGTCGTACTCGTCAACGACCGACCGGAGGCGTCGGTAGAGAGGGTGAATGTCGGCGTGCGCTTTCGAGTAGATGTGATTAAGAGTTTCATACTCTCCCATCGGCTTGAAGTGGTCCGATGGGGCGTCAGGATCAGCGGGAGGGTTGTCGCGCATTTCAGGATCCTTGACGAGGTTATGCGCAACGTCGATCCGGAAGCCGTCGACACCCCGATCCATCCAGAAGCGTAAAACGTCGAACATGGCTGCCTCAACCTCGGGATTTCGCCAGTTCAGTTCAGGCTGTTCCTTGAGGAAGGTGTGGAGGTAGTACTGGCCAGTCGGTTCGTGCCATTCCCAGGCTTTCCCGCCGAAAATACTCAGCCAGTTGTTGGGCTCTGATCCGTCAGGCTTCGGGTCGGCCCACACGTACCACTCACGTTTGTCATTGTCTCGGGAGCTGGCAGACTCGATGAACCAGGCGTGCCGGTCGGAAGAATGGTTCGGAACGAAGTCGACGATGACGCGGATTCCTGCGGCGTGGAAATCGGCCACCAGTCGATCGAAGTCATCGAGGGTGCCGTATTCGGGTGCTACGTCTACGTAGTCGGCTACGTCATAGCCGAAGTCCTTCTGCGGCGAAGGGTAAAACGGAGATAGCCAAATGGCGTCGATGCCAAGCACCTCGGAGAGGTACGGGACCTTTTGGCGAATGCCTTCGAGGTCACCGATCCCGTTCCCGGTCGTGTCCGCAAATGATCTCGGGTAGATCTGGTAAACCACCCCCCGTTCCCACCATTTTCTCATCTGATCCATGGCGGGGAAGGGTAGCGCTTCCACCACCCCTGACGGCGCAAATCAGCGGCCATCGTGCATCGTCAAGCGGCACCAAACGGCCAAATTCGGTGAGCGCCCCGTTAAAGCTCTTGCGAAACCAGCGGTGGGAGAAGATTGTTCTCAAGGGCAAATACCAGGCTCTCATCGGACAACCGCTAGCGAGCCTCTGAATCATCCACCTAGTCTGCGATCTCCATGACGTATGACCCCCGAATCCTTCGCCCACCACTTTGGTATAAAGACGCGATCATCTACGAACTCCACGTCCGGGCGTTCTCGGACTCCAACGACGATGGAATTGGCGACTTTCAGGGTCTGACATCGCGGCTCGATTACCTGAGTCACCTCGGCGTCGACACCATCTGGCTGCTGCCGTTCTACCCGTCGCCCCTGCGTGACGATGGCTACGACATCGCCGAGTATTTCGACGTCCACCCGAGCTATGGAACGCTCGACGATTTCAAAGCCTTCCTGGAGGCAGCGCACGCCCGAAACATGCGGGTTATCACCGAACTCGTCATCAACCACACCTCCGATCAGCACTCATGGTTTCAGAGGGCGAGGCGCGCCGAACCGGGGAGCCCGGAACGTGATTTCTACGTTTGGAGCGACACTGCCGATCGTTTCAGCGAAGTGCGCATTATCTTCTCAGACACCGAAACATCCAACTGGACCTGGGACTCCGTGGCGGGGGCGTACTACTGGCACCGCTTCTTTTCCCATCAGCCCGACCTCAACTACGACAACGAGCTGGTTCGCGAAGCGATTACCGATGTCTTCCGGTTTTGGCTCGATCTGGGCGTCGACGGTCTCCGCCTCGACGCAGTTCCCTACCTGTTCGAAAGGGACGGGTCCAGCGGCGAGAACTTGCCGGAAACGCATCAGGAACTCAAACGTATCCGAGCCTTCGTGGATGAGAACTATGAGAACCGGATGCTCTTGGCCGAAGCCAACCAGTGGCCTGAAGACTCAGCCGCCTACTTCGGCGACAATGACGAGTGCCACATGGCGTTTCACTTTCCGCTCATGCCGCGCTTGTTCCTGGCGCTGCAACTGGAAAGCCGCCTACCGATCACCGACATACTCGAACAGACCCCTCCGATCCCGCCGGAGGCACAATGGGCCATCTTCTTGCGCAACCATGACGAGCTGACACTCGAGATGGTCTCGGAGGAAGAGCGAGACCTGATGTGGCGAGCCTATTCACCGGACCGACGGGCCAGGCTCAACCTGGGGATTCGCCGAAGACTCGCTCCACTTCTTGAGAACGACAATCGCCGAATCGAGCTGCTATTCAGCCTGCTGCTGTCGCTTCCCGGGACCCCGGTCATCTATTACGGCGACGAAATCGGTATGGGGGACAATATCTTTCTGGCTGACCGAGACGGGGTTCGCACCCCGATGCAGTGGAGCAACGACCGGAACGCCGGTTTCTCAAGAGCCAACTCGCAGTCGCTCTACCTACCGGTGGTGGTCGACCCGCAGTTTCACTACGAAACCGTCAACGTTGAAGCCCAGCAAGCCAACCCAAATTCCATGCTCTGGTGGGTCCGCAACATGATTCGCCTGCGCCAGCGTCATCCCGTGTTCGGGCGCGGCGCAATCGAGTTCCTGTCACCGGAAAACGAACATGTCTTTGCCTACCTACGAGCTGATGAACACGAAACGATTCTCGTGGTTGCCAACCTCACCCGCCACTCCCAGTTCGTAGAACTAGACCTCAGCCGGTTCGCCGGGCATCACCCGATCGAGATGCTCGGACGGACAGAATTTCCCGAAATCGGTACCAACCCATATCTCCTGACCGTCGGTCCGTTCGGCTTCTATTGGTTCTCGATCGATGGTCTCGGGGCTCCCCTGTCTGATGTGGCCGACATCGTGGAGATCTCGGGTCCGCTCGAAGCGGCCTTTTCCAGCGACGACGCCCTCGCCGAGGCACTCGGACGATATGTGGCGGGCCAGAAGTGGTACCTGGGCACCTCGGCTCGCCGTTCGCACACGAACGTGCTCGAGTTGATCCCACTGTCGGTGGGCGAGCAAGATCCCAGCATGTGGCTGGCGTTTGTCAATGTTGCGCACCAGGCTGGCGTGGGCGATCTGTACGTCGTCCCGGTGGCGATCTCGTTCGAACCGGCCGCTCCTATCACTGACTCGTCGGTGATAGTCAGGGTCCGTCGCGACGGAGTCGACGGGGTCATGTATGACGGATTCTCCGATGAGCGATTTCGCGCCAGGCTTCTCGAGACAGCCCTTGCGGGTGAAACGCTGCTCGGGGCGTCCGGGTCCATGACCTGTTCCGCGGGACTCGAAGCCGTCAACAGAACGCCAGATCGACTAGTCGGGTCAACGGTGCAAACCAACGATCGGGGCGAGACCTACCTCGATTATGGGGATGGCATAACCGTCAAGATCTTCCGACGCGTTGAGCCCGGCACCAATCCAGATCTCGAGTTACGTCGTTTTCTCACCGAACACACCGCCTTCGAGAACGTGGCCGAGACGTACGGAGCGCTCGAATATCAGTCCGGCGACAGCTACACAGTCGGGATCATGCAGCAATCCTTCGCTGGAGCTACCAGTGCCTGGGACAGGTTCGGGAGTCTCAGCCAAGCTTGGCTCGAGACCGTCACAGGGCACGTAGCCCCCGATGTACCAGGTAGGGCATCGGACTATTTCGACGAGCTGAAGTTCCCCCTGCCTGGCCAAGACATTCTCCAATCGGCCGTCGATCTTGCCTCCCAGCTCGGATCAACGACGGCACGTCTCCATCTCGCATTCGGGTCCTTCAGCGAAGACCCTGACCTCAGCCCACAACCTTTCACGCAGCATTACCAACACTCGCTGTATCAATCGTTGCGCTCCGGGGTCCGTCGGGACTTCCGCGCACTTCGTCGGCTGGCCGACTCGGCCCCATCGGACGTCTCGGCAGCGCTCACAGAACTCATTGCATCGGAAACCGACTGTCTTCAACGCCTCGACGCAGTCAGACGACACCGAATCATGGGTTCACGGATCCGACTCCATGGTGACTACCGACTAGACGAGATCTACATCGTCGATGACGAATTCGTCATCGAGGACTTCTCTGGTGATCATTCCCGGCCCATGACCGAACGACGCCTCCGAGGGTCGGGTTTGAGCGACGTTGCACAGATGCTGCGATCCTTCGATTATGTAGCTTCTGCTCCGTTACTCGGAAGGTCACCCGGCGAGCACGCTTGGGCAGCAATATGGACCCGCCAGATCGGACAGACGTTCTTGATGAGCTACTTGACCGATCTTGCAGATTCTGCCCTCATTCCCGACTCGCCCACCGGGACCCACAACCTGCTCAACGCGTTTATGGTCTCAAGAGCGCTTCGCGAGGTGCACTGGGACCTCGCCAATCGACCCGATTGGGTCAGTATCCCGCTTTCCGGGCTTCGTCGGCTACTTCAGTAGTCAGCAGGCTTCAACTGCGGGTGCTGCGGAGTTCTGAGCAAAGTATCTCGAGGGCCTCGCCGACCTCGACCGGATTGGCCACCCGGTAACGGGCGGCGGTTGCCCCGCTTCCGACTTTGACGCCCACATCGTCGTCTTCGAGTGCTGCAAAGGCATCCTCATCAGTTACGTCATCTCCGAAGAATACGACACAGTCATATTGACCCTCAGCTCGCAAGTCACTGATCGCGGCACCCTTATCTCCATCGCCGACCAAAACCTCGACGACCTGTTTGCCCTCGATGACCCGTGCCCCGAACCGGATACCGATGGCACGCGCCGCTTCGGCCGCCCCTTCCGGATCTAGGGCGTGTCGGTAATGGAATGCGCCGCCCAACGATTTCGATTCGACCATGGCGCCGTCGAACTTCTCGGCGGCAGTGGCTAGAGCCGCGGATACCGCCTCGACGGTCGAAGAAGCATCCGGGTCTACTGCCGAGATCCGGGCACCGTGATCGCCGATCAAGGTCACCCTTGCCGGAGTCTCGACCAGGGACGCCAACGTTTCGGCTGAGCGTCCAGAAATGACGACCGTCCCGACGTTGGCAAAATCGGACATGGCAACGAGGGCAGTGACTGCCGGGGCATGGGGCAAGGCCGCCGATGGATCATCGACGATGGGAGACAACGTGCCGTCGTAGTCACAGGCGATAAGCAGCCGCCGATGGTGCGCAACCCTTCGTAGGGCACCGACGAGGCTCTCGTCTATCAACGGACCTCCAGAGTGGCGAGGCAATCACGAGCCCACTCGAAGACATCGGCTTTGCTGACCGCACTTCGGAGCTTGCGCATACGTTGGCGTTGCTCGGTGATGGGCATCGTCGTTGCAAAAGACAGCGTCTGAGCGACAGCATCGATGTCATATGGATTCACGATCAGGGCAGCGCGGAGTTGCTCGGCGGCGCCAGCGAACTCGCTGAGAACCAGGACACCATCGCCGGCGATCCGACTGGCGGCATACTCCTTTGCAACAAGATTCATGCCATCGCGCAGCGGCGTCACCAGCATGACGTCAGCGGCGACGTAGTAGGCGATGACCTCTTCCAACGGAAAAGTGCGGTACAGATATGACACAGGTGCCCATCCCGGTTCCCCATAGGCACCGTTGATCCGACCCACGATCTGCTCGATGTCGACACGAAGCTGCTGGTAGGCAGGCACCTGTTCACGACTCGGAACCGCCACCTGCACGAATGCGTACTTGTGGCGATCGCGCGGTGCACTCTCGAGCAGGCTCTCGAATGCCTCAAGACGCAGGTCGATTCCCTTTGTGTAATCGAGTCGGTCCATCCCCAGAATCACATGCTCAGGATCTCCGAGCTCAGATCGAATCTGCGATGCGCGCTCTTGAACAGCCAGCGAACTCGCCAGTTGTTCGAACTCGGCAGTATCGATGGCGATCGGGGCAGCTTGTAGATGCACCGCCCTATCCCCCCACAAAAGATCGCGCTTTCCCACGGATTCGGCGCCGGCGAAGCGCCGAGCCGCGCGCGCAAAGTTGTCTGCGCTTTGGCGGGTTTGAAAGGCAATCACGTCGGCACCCAACAGGCCCTCGATAATTTGGCGGCGCCACGGAAGGCGGGCAAACACTTCGATGGGAGGAAACGGAATGTGTAGATAGAACCCGATCGTGGCGTCTGGGATCATCGCACGAAGAATGGAAGGGACGAGTTGTAGCTGATAGTCCTGTACCCAAACAATGTCACCGACGCCAGCCACGGCGGCCGTGGTTTCGGCGTATTTCTCGTTCACCGCAATATACGACTGCCAGTTTCGGCGATCGAACTCGGGAGCCACGATGGCGTCGTGGTATAGCGGCCACAGGGTCGCGTTGCAGAACCCATAATAGAAGTCGTCGACCTCCTCCTGACTAAGAGAGACAGGTCTCTGGTCGATACCGTCGTGATCAAACGGTTCAGGGTCAGCGTCAGGGATCCCGGGCCACCCAACCCAGGCACCCTCGGCATTCTGGAGCACTGGCCGAAGTGCTCGTACGAGCCCGCCGGGACTGATCGTCCACTCGTCGCCGTCCCAGGCAACGGGAAGCCTATTTGCTACAACAACGATGCGTTTGACGATCGAACCTCTCCTCGTAAATCCTCCACGAGCCTAGCCCACCCGGTCTGCATCAGTCCGACCTGCGGCTCGGTATTTGAGCGTCGAGAGCAATCGAAATTGCCTCACCAATCGAAGTCCGGCGCCCCGTCAATCAACTCCCAACCTGACCGACAATCGTCTATCTGATAGTCCTCGACGCCGCCCGACCACCCCCGAACGGCAGGTCTCCTCACCAACGAGAACGGGCTCCTCGTGGGCCGTCCCTCCGGCTGTGGTACGCCTCCGCTCCACGACAGGTTCACCCGCTCGGCGATTCTGGGAAACTCCTGCTTCGGGTTGGCGACCAGATCCTCATACCGAACAGTCACGAGCGACCCCTCACACATAATCCGTACGGTCTTGGCGACCGCCGCCTGGTAGGCGCCATGCCATAGCCAGAACGAAGGACTGCTGCCTTCTAAGGAAGCCAGGACATCGCGCTCAGGGGACTCCGGGAAGCGGTCAGAGATCACTGTGTCCGGCCCCCAGGTCCACCCGAGTTCAATGTGAGACCGACATACCGCTACGGGATGACGCTCCAACAAGATCACGATGGCATCAAGGGAATCAGCTATCGGAAGAGCCAGCAGAGGGTTGACTTCTTTGATCACCATCCGGTCGGGACGCTCAGCCAGCTTGGCGACCAGGTCTAAAAATGACCGGTTGGTTGCAGTCCGAACGCTGAAAGGGTCAACGTCGAGGGCGAGGAGGCCCTGGGTGATGGGCTCCCGCTCGTAGGAAACGCCTTCGGCCTGGCCGAGGACCCACCCTGCCCAACTCGACCCGCTCCGCGGTAGCGAAGTGAGCAACACTGACCGGGCCACCTACTCGACCTCGGGTTTCTGCCGGTTCTGCTTTCGTTGGGAGCGAGCCCGCTTGTCGGAAAGGCGTCGTTCGTGGGCACGTCTCGGAATCCGAGTCGGTCTGCGCTTGGGACGCGGTCGCAGGGCTTCGGCGAGGATGTCGGCCAGGCGTTTGCGGGCCATCTGGCGGTTTCGCCATTGTGACCGGCTTTCATCGACGGTGATCGTCAGCGTTCCATCGTGATGCGGCAACTCGAGATCGAGTTTAGCTTTTTCGTCATCGGAGAACGCGCCTGATTCCAAGACGTCGAACGACAGAATCGCTCGCGTGTTCGAACGGTTGGCATGCTGACCCCCCGGACCGCCAGACGTACTGAATGTCCAGCTGAGTTCGCTTTCCGGAATGAGATGTTTGGGATCAACCCGTAGATCGTCGTTCACGAGAACAAGTTTCGCACAGCTTGCCGGCGGATCTTGCCTAGGGAAGTGCGAGGAAGATTTTCGACCAGCCGCCACTCTTTGGGAATCTTGTAACCGGCCAGCGACTCGCGAAGTTGGTCTGCCAAATCATCGAAAGAAACCTGGCCGTCGTGCAACTCGACGGCGGCCGCCACTATCTCACCCCAGGTTTCGTCGCGGAGGCCCACTACTGCGGCCGCCCGCACCGTTCGGATCGACTCCAGAGCGTCCTTAACTTCTTCAGCCATCACGTTTTCGCCGCCGCTGATGATCACATCGGAACTACGCCCGGTTATCCGATATCCGCCGTCAACGAACTCCCCCAGATCACCGGTCGGTAGCCAGCCCTCCAAGTCGCGGGCCGGGGCATCGAGGTAACTAGTTGTGACCATGGGACCCCGGACTTCTAACTCTGAGCCGTTCACCAATCGGATTTCGGCACGCGGAAGCGGCACAACCACCCGCCGGGGGGGCTGCCCGACCATTGACGTGGCGACCTGCGAGCCGGCCTCCGTCATGCCGTATGTCGAAAGTACCCGCAAGCCTCGGCTAAATGCCCTATCCAACAGTGACTGTTTGGCCGGGCCACCCCCAACTAGCACGGCACGGACGTCGTAGGTCCGCTCGTCCACATCGAGGATGGCGGCTATTTGGGTAGCCACAAATGACGCAACCGTAACGTGCCTTAAGGCGTCGGCCACCACGTCCGGTTCAAAGCGGTCATGCAGAATGACCTGAGACCTTTGGGCGGCGCTCCTGATCAAAATCGAAGCGCCCCCGACATGAAATATTGGTAGGACGGCTAGCCAGGCGTCATCGCAGGTATGGGCGAGGTGTTCAGCTGAGGCGGCCTGTCCGGCGTCGAGGTTGCCCCACGTGAGTATCACTCCCCTGCCGCGGCCGGCGGAACCAGACGTGAAGACGATCAAGCATTCGCTATCGGGATCGTGCGAGTGCCCGCGGTGGGCGGGTCCCTCCAACCGAAGCGGGACGGTTTGCACGGTCCACGGCCGGGTTTGCGGGTCCATCACCAGCGTTACGCCAGCCTCGGCAAGTTGGTCTTCTACTTCGCTGTCTGTGAGTCGGGTGTTCACGAGCACACAAGCTGCTCCGGCACGCCAGATCGCGAAAAGGGCAACAACGGAGTCGAGATCATTCAGCGCCCACAGTGCGACGCGGTCACCATGGCTGACCCCGTGAGCAAGCAGACCCCCGGCGACGGTACTGGCCATCTCGTCCACTTCCACAAAGGAATGCTCAGTTCCGTCGATCGCCAAGAACGGGCGATCGGGGTCCATCGAAGCAGCAGCAGATAACCAGTCTCGTATCACAGCATCTACAGTATCGGCCTGACGCGCAAAGGACGATCATGGTTTCCGAGTTGTTCGACCCCGACACATGGGACGAGGTGGATGGATTCGACTTCACCGACATCACCTACCACCGCGCCAGGGGCCAGGGAACGGTGCGTATCGCCTTCGACCGGCCCGAGGTCCGCAACGCATTCCGTCCTCATACGGTCGACGAGTTGTTTCGTGCGCTCGACCATGCCCGCATGTCGAGCGATGTGGGGTGTGTCCTTCTCACCGGGAACGGCCCCTCGCCAAAGGACGGAGGTTGGGCGTTCTGTTCAGGTGGCGACCAGCGAATCCGCGGCAAGGACGGTTACCAGTATGAAGGTGCCGACAATCCAGTTGCTGACAATCCAGACAGCGCCCGGCTCGGCCGCCTACACATCCTTGAAGTTCAGCGCCTGATCCGGTTCATGCCCAAGCCGGTCATCGCTGTGGTCCCTGGTTGGGCGGCAGGTGGCGGACATTCGCTCCATGTGGTCTGCGACCTGACGATCGCCTCACGTCAGCACGCCATCTTCAAACAGACCGACGCTGATGTGGCGTCATTCGACGGCGGCTATGGGTCGGCCCTTTTGGCCCGCCAGGTCGGACAGAAGTTCGCCAGGGAGATCTTCTTTATCGGCCGTGAACACGATGCCGAGGAGTCTTACCGGATGGGAATGGTCAACGTCGTTGTGGATCACGACGACCTCGAAGCAAAAGCTCTCGAATACGCCGCTGCGATCAACGCCAAGAGCCCCACTGCCATCCGTATGTTGAAATACGCTTTCAACATGCCAGACGAAGGTTTGGTCGGGCAACAGCTCTTCGCTGGCGAAGCGACCCGATTGGCCTACGGGACTGCCGAAGCCGAGGAGGGACGCGACGCTTTCCTCGAAAAACGGGACCAGGATTACAGCCGGTTCCCCTGGCACTTTTGACGTGACGTCGCCCTGGATCCAGGCGTCTCGACCGGCCACCCTGTGGGCGGCACTCGCACCCGTTCTCGTTGCCGCCGGACTGGCGAGCGGCGACGACGTGTTCCGATGGGACGCATTCATTGCGGCCGCCATCGGCGCCATGGCAATCCAGGTCGCCACCAACTACGCCAATGATGCTTCCGACGCCAAACGCGGAGTCGATACCGAAGAACGGGTCGGCCCAGCCCGAATGGTTGCGACCGGGGTCATTTCGGAACGACAAATGTGGGTAGGGACCTGGCTGGCGTTCGGTGTCGCAGCTTTGGCAGGTGTTTGGCTCATCACCATCGCCGGCTGGCTGATTGCCGCCGTCGGAGTCGCCTCCATCGGGGCAGGGCTCGGCTACGTCGGCGGGCCACGCCCCTACGGTTATCGGGGATTCGGCGAGGTGTTTGTGTTCGTGTTCTTCGGCCTGGTGGCGACGGTGGTCGCTCGCTACGCGCACGATCAGACGTTTCCGCTCGATGCCTGGCTTCTGGCGATTCCGATGGGATTCCTCGTCACGGCCATCCTCGTAGCCAACAACGTGCGTGACATCGACACCGACCGAACCACCGGCAAACGTACGTTGGCGGTGATTCTGGGTCGCGAGCGGACCCAACGCCTGTACGCAGGACTAATCTATGGATCCTTCGTGGCGATCACCGTGTTCGGCACCATCCGCCTTACGCCACTAGCCACGCTTATTGCCGTTTTCTGGTTGCCGTGGGGGGTAGCGCTAGTCCGGACGATCAACACCGAGACCAGCGGCCCGCCTCTGATCGGAGCCCTCAAGGGCACTGCCCGACTGCAACTCCTCGTTGCATGTTCTCTGGCCCTCGGAGCGTCCGCCTAGGAGTCTGGTTCCTAGAGCGGGCTCCTAGTAGAGAAAGCGGCTGATCGTCTCGCCAAGCTCCGCTGGTTTTTCACCTACCAGGGCATGGCCAGCACCGGGAATCATCGCCAACACTGAACCGGCAATAGCGGCATGCATCTCATGGGCAATCTCGACGTACTTCGCATCCTCATCTCCGGCAACTATCAGCGTCGGCGCAGCGATTTCTGCCATCCGGTCACCGAGGTACGGCTGCGTTCCCGGTCCGTAGTCCACGAGCGCACGAGCCAACCCGCTTGCCGAACCGAGTAGTCGCGACTCACGGTCGACCGCCCGCCAGATCTCGTGACGTTTGGCAAGCCCAGCGAACAGCGGATTGGCCAACCATTGGTCGACAAACGGCTCCATTCCTCCTTCGACGATCGCCTCGGCGAGGCGGCCGTCGGCTGAACGCCGATCAGCCCTCTCTTGCGGATCAGAGATGCCTGGTCCGGCCGAGATGATGACCAGACCTGCAACGGGACGCTCCACCGCATACCGCAATGCCAGCCGACCACCCATCGAGTACCCAACCAGCATCGGAGGTTCGCCGGCGGCGAGCCAGTCAACCAGGCCGACCACCGAGTCGAAAGTCGTCGGCACATCGCTCGATCCCCCATGACCGGGAAGGTCGGGGGCTTCGAGGTGCCGGGGAAGATAGTGCGACAGTTCGTCGAACATCCGACCCGACTGGGTGAATCCGTGCAGTCCAATCAGGGCGCTCACGTGTCTATTGTGCCACCTTGTGCCCTGGTGTGACTTCTCACACCACCAGTGACACACCACTAGCCTGGCGCCGTGCCGAACCGCAACTACGAATTCACAAAACCGCTTCTTGGGGCACTGCGAGACCTCGGTCTCGACCACGTCGCGATCAGCCCGGGATCGAGGAACACTCCACTGGCGATCGCGGCTGCCGAGACTGCCGACGTGTCCGTCTCGGTCCACCTCGACGAACGAAGTGCCGCGTTTTTCGCCCTCGGCATGGCCAGGGCCACGCAGCGTCCAGTAGCGCTCATCTCAACCTCGGGAACCGCAGCAGCCGAATACTTGCCAGCAGTCATCGAGGCGCATCTCTCCCACATCCCGCTCATTGTCCTCACCGCCGATCGCCCCCAAGAATTGCGCGATACGGGAGCTCCCCAAACGATCCACCAGGCCGACCTATACGGGACGGCCGCGAAATGGGCACACGACGCCGCCCCGCCCGACCCGGATTCAGACCCCGGCCGGTATGCGGTGCGGTTGGCCACGCAAGCCTGGACGATTTCTCAGGAGACGCCTCCGGGGCCGGTCCACCTCAACCTGGCGTTTCGCGATCCCCTCGCTCCCGAAGTTCGCGCCGAAACCATTCGGCCCGCTCCGCCAACGCCGACTGTCCATCTCGGGACCATGTTGGCTGCCGACGGGGCTCTCCTGGCTGTCGCCCGCCAACTGACCGAGAAAAGGGTCCTGATCGTGGCTGGTCCATCGTCAGACGCGGAGTCGCCACCGGCGATCGCCGAACTCGCTCACGCACTCGGAGCGCCCATTTTCGCCGACCCTATATCCGGCCTACGGGCGGGCCATCACCCGGTCGATCACGTTGTCGGCATGGGTGATGCGCTGGCCAAGGCTGGTCGACTCGACACTGATTTACGTCCTGATGTTGTGCTCCGCTTTGGACCGATCCCTACCTCCAAAGCCCTCTGGACCTGGCTGGCCACAACTGAGGTTCCCCAAATCTGGGTCGATGCCGGTACATGGCGGGAAGCAACTTCGAGCGCGTCGGTCATCGTCCGGGCCGATGCCACAGACACGGCACGACGACTTACTGACCTGATCGAGCCCGGCCCCGCTGGATGGGCGGAGGCGTGGGCAGTCGCTGAAGGAGAGGTCATCTCGGCTTTCGGGGTGCTGCCGTGGCCGTCCGAACCGGCCATCGCCGCAGCGCTATCCGACGGTGTCACCGATGGGTCTGCCCTGGTGGTCTCTTCGTCGATGCCGATCCGTGACGTCGATCTGTTCTTTGGAGTCCAAGATCGCCCGATCCGGGTTTTTGCGAATCGGGCCGCCAACGGTATCGACGGGGTGATCTCGACGGCGATGGGCGTTGCCGCAACGGGTCGCCCGACCTATCTCCTCATTGGCGACATCGCCTTCCTCCACGATGCCACCGCGCTGGCCAGCGCCAGGAGGCTTGGCGTATCGCTCACCATTATTCTGATTGACAATGATGGTGGAGGGATTTTTCACTTCTTGCCCCAGGCCGACTACCCGGAACACTTCGAAGATCTGCTCGCTACTCCCCATGGGACCGACCTGCCGGCACTGGCCGAGGGGATGGGGGCTCTGGTCGTCCGACCCAACTCCGTCACGGAGTTCGTCGAGCATCTCACCACCCCTGACGGAGTCAAGGTCATATACATCAGGACAGACCGCGCCGAAAACCTCATACTTCACCAGGACTTGCTCGGGCGAATCTGACGGGCAGAGGCCTCTAAGCCTCAGCGAGGAGACTCATCATCGTTCGGAACTTGAGGCGAGTTTCCTCCAATTCAGCAGCTGGATTGGAATCGGCGACGATGCCGGCCCCGGCATACAACAGCGCGGTCCGGCCTCGAATCAGTGCGCATCTCAGAGCGATGGCTATCTCCCCGTCACCCGCCCGGTTCGCCCAGCCCACTCCCCCGGCGTACCAGCCCCGGTCGATGAACTCCTCTTTGGCGAGGAACCGGTTGGCCTCCTCTCGGGGGCTTCCCCCAACTGCCGGGGTCGGATGAAGCAGGCCGGCCAGCTCGATCACGTTGACGGGTTCGTCCAGGGTGCCGTTCACTTCGGTCGACAGATGCTGAACGTGGGTTGTCTTGCGTAACGACGGACTGTGGTCAACATGCAGCCCCGAGGTCAAAGCCCCAAGCCGATCAGTGATGTCATCAACTACAAAGCGATGTTCCCGGCGATCCTTGCCAGAAGCCATGAGCAGCTCGCCAAAAGCGCGGTCTTCGTCCTCGTTGCTTCCGCGCGGCGCAGAGCCGGCCAGCGGATGCGAACGAACCTGATCAGCCCGTCGCTCTACAAGCAGCTCGGGTGATGCACCGACAAAAACCCGATCGTTCTCTTGCCACCCAAACACGTAGCACTCGGGATAGGCGAGACGCAGACGCGACACGAGGTCGAAAGGACGGTACGCGACGTCGGATGTCACAACCACCGACCTCGCCATGACAACCTTCTCAAGCGAACCAGCGTTGATCGAATCGACCGCATTGGCGACCGATCCTTCCCATTCGGTCGGAGATGGTCGCGACTCAATCGATAGATCCGTCGTTCGACCAGTAGCCGGGCTGCCCGGGGCAACGAGCTGGCCAAGCACATCGGCTAGCGGACCCCACGCCCGCCCCGGAGGAAGCACCACAACCAGTTCCGCGGAGTCCCTCGTACCGATCACGCTCAGAACCGGAACCACCGACACGGCCGGACCAAAGCCATCCCATTCGGTTCCAAGTCCACCTTCGGGACGATACGAGAATCCAACAAACGCCCGTTCGTCGATCCCACTCTCGCCCAGCTGGGCACTGACTTCGACAAATCGAGACGCCCCGTCGACGGCGTCGGATCGCCAGGCCGTCCCGAGGCCACCGGCCTCATCGAGATCTGGCCGCCCAAAGTAGGCGGCGAAAGGAAAGAGATGAGCACCGCTCCTCACAAGCGCCAGGGGGTCGACCGGAACGGTCGCCTTCGCCACCCGATAGCGGTCGGTGACATTGGGGCCGAGCTGCGCCCTGAGCTCATCAATTAGGGACTGCGGAAACATTATTCTCGATTCTAGGGCGTGTCCGGGCCATCGTTAACGGAGGAAGCGGGCGGTTGCCTCAATCACAACCCTCGCCAGCGCTGCGGGCTGCTCCATGGGCACAAAGTGTCCGGCGTTTCGGATGTAAACAAGATCGGTGCCAGCCATACGATCGCCCAAGATCTCGACGTATCCGGCCGGGTACGTGTCCGTAGTTTCACCGACGACCAGCACAGCCGGAGTGGTTAGCTGCTCCAACCGATCAAACACATCGTCAGAGCCTGCCCGCCTGAAGATATCGGCCTCATCCGCTGGCTCGCAGGCGAGGGCCCACCGATCTCCCTCTCTCACCAATCCCCCCTCGACATAGGCAGCGAGAGCATCCGGGACCCAGTTGGCGAAGACGGACTTTCCGGCAAAGTTGTCGATGGCTTCCTGCTGCGAACCAAATTCTCTGCGCCGACGGCCTGCCCCAACTACCAGCGGATGCTCGGCCGATTCGAAAGCGACCGGCGGGAAGATGATTGGCTCGACCAGCACCAAGCCCTTGTAGCGGTCGGGATGCGCCAGCGCACTTTGCAGGAGGGCCGTTGCCCCCATCGAATGTCCAACCCCGACGATCGGCCCGGTGATGCCGGAAAGAGTCCGTGAGACATCGTCACCGAAGTGAGTCCACGTGTGCTCGTCAAGCTTGGGCGCCTGACCATGCGACCGGAAGTCTGAAGCCACAATCCGGCCACCAAATCCCTGCTCCCGCAGGGCATCGACCAGCGGGCGCCAGACGAGCTTGTGGAAGCCAGTGGCATGGGCCAAGACCAGTGTGACAGCCTCGGAACCCTCCCACTCAATTACAGAGAGGTTCGGATTGGCATCAGACGCGATGTTGATCCCTACCGGGCGTGATGGTCAATTCCGTGATAGATGTTCACGAAATCATCGATCTCGGAGCGGACATCGTCAGTCAGTTCATCAAAGTACAACACCCGTGACCAGGCGATTGCCGCTGCCCGATAGCTGGTCCCGTCCGGGTCCTGAATAGCACCGTCGTACGGGGTCATCACCAGTGTGGGCTCGGGGCGGTCTTCAACCAAAGTTGCCAGACTTCCCGAGAAGTCATCGCACCCGGAAGCGCAGTTATACACAAACACGACGCCCGCGTCCTCAAGGTTGTGGATGTAAAGCTCGGGCGGAACCGCTTCCTCGCTGATACCCCATGGACCGAGACCGCCGAAATGCGGGCCCGACGATGGCGGGGCAGAGTTATACGGTGCGTGGGGTTCGGCAAGATCGGACAGATGGAAGTTGCCCTGATTAGCAAACGGAATCCCGGGAGGAGCCGGCGCCAGCATGATCCACGCGCCCAGGCCCGCAACAACTGCGAGAATTACCGCCACCGTCACGAAGCTCTTTTTGCGGACGTCGGCGCTCTGATTGGCAGCCTTTTCTTCGGCCTTGCGGATCTGCTCAAGTTCGAGCGTCCGCCCTTTTCCCTTTGACGACATATACGAGTGACTCCTGTGGTTTGCCCGACAGGTTACCGGACGCTGTGCCGTAAGTCACAGACAGGCGCCACCCCGACCGAAACTTCAGCTACGCAGTTGCGTCGACATCCCAAGCAAGCTTCGACACCACCCGCACGACGCCGTCGAGGCGCCTTGTCAGCTCCCCGAGCAGGCGTGCATCCGCTTCCTCGGGCAACCGTCCCTCGAGAGTCACCACCCCTTCATCAACCGTTACCTCAATGAGATCCGGAGCAAACATGAGGATCCGATCGAGCACGTCTTGTCGAACCTCGTCTTCAATGACATCGTCCGGACGGGCGAACGCCTTCACGATGTCGGACCGGGAGATTATCCCTACCAGATGCCCGTCGGCGTCGACGACCGGAAGGCGCTTCACGTTCTTGTTGGCCATCGTGCGGCCGGCTTCGGCGACCGTCATCTCAGCCATAACCACCTTGGGGTGTGGGGTCATAACGTCACCGACCGACTCATTGGGAGTCGGAAGAGTCTCGTCGATGAACATTCGCAACAGTCGAGGACGGGGCCCGGGATCGCGGATCAAAAAATCTGCCTCGGTGATGATCCCCACCACCACCTGGCCATCCTCAACAACCGGCAGACCTGATATCCGGTTATCTACCATCAGCCGGGCAGCTTCTTTCAACGAATGCTCCGGCGTGACGGTAATAACGTCGATAGTCATTACATCCTGGACATGCATCATGTCTCCTTTACGACAAGGACATCGCAATGCGCAAAATGCAGCACGCGATGCGCAGTGCTACCTAAAAAGAACGAGGCGAGTTCGGACCGTCCCCGCGACCCGACAACTGCGAGATCACAGCCATGTTCATCCGCGAAGTCGATCAGCACATCGGGTGGGTATCCACGCACAGAATGCTCATGGACAGTGACCCCGCTGCTTCGAATCTGCTTGAGGGCGGGGGCTGTCACAGTCCAAACTTCGTCGATCTGGGCTTGTTCGATCGCCCCGATCTGGATGGGGGCGATTCCAACCGCCTGAAGCAAGTTGGGCGACAAGTGAACTGCGTACACCGCGTGCAGTTCCTCACCGAGGGCCTCAGCCAGCTGGCCAGCCCGTTGTAGTGCGGCGACAGAATACGACTGTTCGTCGACCCCGACCACGATCATGACTGATCCTCCCAAGACTCCGGAGGGAAAGCTGCTTCCTGTTTGGCGGCGAGTCGAGCGGCATACGCGGCAGCCTCAGACCGCCGACTCATTTCGAGTTTCGCGAGCAAATTCGACACGTAGTTCTTGACGGTTTTTTCGGCGAGATACATCTCTTCGGCGATCTGACGATTGGTCAGACCGTCGGCGATGTGAAAGAGAATCTTTGACTCTTGCGGGGATAAGCGGGCGAGGAGCGGGTCTGCAGGACTGTCGCCCCGCAGTCGGGCAAAGAGCTTGTCCGTCATCTCAGCGTCCAACAACGATTCGCCGGTGGCAACGCGGCGAATATTCTCGATGAGCGCCGACCCGTCAATCCGCTTTAACACGTAGCCAGACGCACCGGCCATGATCGCCGACATGAGCGCTTCTTCGTCTGCGTATGACGTGAGCATCAGCACTCGAATCTCGGGCCACCGTGATCGGATCTCTCGACATGCTTCGACACCAGACCCGTCCGGTAGGCGAAGGTCGAGGATCACAACATCAGGACTGTGGTAGCCGGTCCGGCGAATAGCCTCAGCAACGGTGCCAGCCTCGCCGACCACCTCAAAGTCCTCCTGGGATTCCAACAAGGCGCGGATTCCCCTACGAACTAATTCGTGGTCGTCAACAAGCAGGAGCTTTGTAGGCATGGTTTAAACCTACCGGCACAGTGCAGCATATGCGACAAGGCACGACCCCAAACCCGTAGGGCAGGAAGTCACAAAAACCCGATAGTGGACCGCGGCCACGACGGGGTAGTGTTCCGGCGATGCCCTACCCTGATCCGATCTCGGACCTCGTAGAAGCCGCCGCCAGTGTGGTCGGCCAATCCGACCTTCGTGCCGTTCTGTATGAAACAGTCGAGGCAGCCATGCATATGACTGGCGCTCAGTACGGCGCCCTCGGCGTGATCGGGCAACATCAGTCATTGGTTGAGTTTCTCCACGTCGGCCTTCAGCCGGGCCAGGCGCAAGTCATCGGGCCCCTCCCAACCGGGCGGGGCGTCCTGGGGACGTTGATCAGAACCCGAGAAACGATCCGGATGGAGCGGCTGCAGGATCATCCCGACTCGGTTGGGTTCCCTGCCAACCATCCACCGATGTCGAACTTCCTCGGCGTTCCCGTGCGCCTCGGGTCCCATGTCTACGGCAATCTCTACCTGACCGAGAAGCCCGGCGGGTTTACAGACGAAGATCAAAATCTCATCGAATCGCTCTCGGTCGTGGCCGGCGCAGCAGTCAGCACGGCCCGCCTCCAAGACCGCCTCCGCAAGACCGCCGTGGTCGAAGATCGTGAACGAATCGCCAGGGATCTCCACGATGCCATCATCCAGGATCTGTTCGCGGTCGGCTTGTCGCTCCAGGGGATGAGCCTTCGTGTTGAGGACACCGAGCTCCGAACGATGCTGACAGATTCGGTCGAGCGCCTCGACAATGCCATCTCAGAGCTCCGGCGCTTCATATTCGGGTTGCGCCCGCCCGTCTGGACGGGCCGGAACGTCAAGACCGAACTAGCCGAACTGATAGGACAACTATCCGCCTCATATGACACATCTGTCGAACTGGTCATTCCCGCCGAGATGACCATGGTCCAACCCCAGATGGTCGAGACGATCGTACAATTGGTGAGCGAAGCCCTGTCGAACGCTCTCCGTCACGCCGAGAGTGAAACGATCACAGTCTCAGTGGACTCGGTCGACTCGAACCTGACAATTCTGATTTCTGATGATGGGATCGGGTTCGACCCGGAAACCATCAACCGCGGCATGGGTCTGGACAATCTCGTCCAGCGTTCGGCCGCCGCCGGCGGTTCGGTAGATATCCGCAGTCAGGTAGGGACTGGAACGACCGTTACGATCCGCTTGCCTGCCTAGCCGTTAGTCCACGCGCCGCTGGCTGTTCCAGCCCGGAAGCCACCCGATCGACAAACGACTTCACACAAGCCTCGGTCAGTCGGTGAAAGAGCGACCGGTCGACGTCGGCTGGTATCCGATACGAACCACGCAAGCTGATTTGGCACCTATTCGGGCCGATGGGAGCGACGACCAGATCGCCCTGGAGACCCGAAAACAGGCCAGCTGGCCCGGTTGCTGTCCAGTCGATCGCCATAAGGGTGTGACTCGATTTGTGGATCGGTTCGGTCACTTCCAACGAAACCGAGGAAGCCATATCGTCGGTACCCACCAGGCGGCCACGTAGCGACTCAGCGTTGCGGTACGCCTCAGTAGCCCAGGCCGAAAGGTCAAGTCCGAACAGCCGTTCCCTGATGTCAGCGCACGATCGGCCGACATTCGCGAAGTAGTAAACAAACATTGTTTAGCTTCTCCGTTCGCCTCGGGCACCAATATTGATGCGGACCTTTGTCATATGCACAACGTACGGCTTCGGAGGGCGTCATTCCTAGGGCTGAACGGCACACCCCGAGGGGCTAACTGTCCGAAACCCGGTGGCCGACCCCTCCGAACATCAACCAACGGCCCCCGTGAGGGGCCGAACGGCCCTGAACGGCTGGCCATCCCACCTGGCAAACTGGCGCCATGATTGACTGGAAAGAACGAGCGGCTTGCCGCGGTATGGACCCATCCGTGTTTTTCCCACCTTCGGGCGACCGAAAGGCTCTCGCCAGGGCGCGCGCCATCTGCGAAGGATGCCAATCCCAAGCGGATTGCCTTATGGTTGGCCTCGCCCAGGCGGACGGCATTTTCGCCGGCACCACGCCCAGGCAGAGAAAGTCGCTTGTCTCAGTCGGCGACTGAAGGCAAATCAGCAACTTCCGGGGACCACCCGAGCCGGGTTGGATGTACACGGACTCGGCCGTCAACGACGATCACGCCGTCGCCAGGCTGGCGGACTATCACCGGATTGAGGTCCATTTCGGCCAGCTCGGGAACGGCCTCGACTAGGGCTGACACCCGCAAGAGGGCTTCCTCGACCGCCAATTTGTCGCCGGCGGGCTGGCCGCGGTAGCCATCGAGCAACCTGGCCGACTTGATGCCAGTCACCATCTGATGGGCTTCACGGTCGGTAATCGGAGCGACTCGAAACACGACGTCCTTGAGGAGTTCGACGAAGACGCCCCCCATTCCGAACGCAAGCAGCGGGCCGAAGGAGGGATCCTCGGACATTCCGATGAGGACCTCAATCCCGCCCGGGACCATTTCCTGGATGAGCACGCCATCGGCGTCGTCGACAAGCGAAACGAGCCGATCGAACTCGTTACCAACGGTGTCGGCTCCACTGACATCGAGCACAACGCCGCCGATATCCGACTTGTGGAGCGCACTCGGCGCGATGAGCTTCATCGCCACCGGGCTCTTCACTTCGGCGGCAGCAGCAACTGCGGCATCTCGCGATTGCACTTCGTACGACTGGGGCGTGTCGATCCCGAACGCGCCGAGCAATCCCCGAACCTCGTCATCGCTAAGCCAACCACCGCCGGATCCAAGACGAGCAAGAGCATCGGCGACAATCTTCTTCGCCTTAGCGGGATCCGTATCGTCGAACGCCGGAAAATCGCCGTATGGGGTGCGTCGCCACTCGGCGTATGTCGCCGCCCTGGACAGCGCCTTCGCAGCCGCCTCGGGAAACTCGTAAGCCGGAATCGTCATTGCCGCACTGCGCATCGAGGCCCGTCCCGAACCCGATTCCATAAGAACCGCCAGCTGCGTCTTGCCAGATGTGATGGCCGCTTCGAGCACCGGCAAGCCCACATCTGGACCGCCTTCAATCGTCTGGATGTGGATGGTGATGATGGCGTCAATCTCATCTGAGGCAGCCAGCACCTGGGCGACGTGCCCATATTGGGCTGGCCCAGCGGAGGCGATGAGGTCGACCGGATTGGTGACTGAAGCCTCGGCGGGTAGACCGACTCGCAGTTCGGCTTGGAGCTCAGGACTAAAGACGGGTAACTCCAGACCGGTTGCCTCGAGAGCATCGGCTGCCAGGATCCCCGGGCCGCCAGCGTTGGTCACCACTCCAACCCGACGCCCCTCCGGCAGTGGCTGGTTGGCGAGCAACGAGGCAACCGCGAATAGCTCTTCGATCGTATCGACTCGGATCATGCCGGTCTGGGCGCTCAGAGCGTCCACAGCCGCATCGGCGCTTGCCATCGCGCCCGTGTGCGAGCTCGCCGCACGCGAACCCGCTTTCGAACGTCCCGACTTGACGGCCACGATCGGCTTTTTCCGACCGATCCGGCGAGCGATACGGCCGAATTTTCGGGGGTTTCCAAACGACTCTAGGTACATCACGATGACATCGGTCGACGGATCTTCTTCCCAACTCAGGATCAAATCGTTACCGGACACATCCGGCTTGTTACCGATCGAGACGAACTGAGAAATCCCGATGTCGTGGCGAGTTGCGTAGTCGAGGATGGCGATTCCGAGCGCTCCTGATTGCGACAGCATGGCAACGTTGCCGCGGGGCGGATAGACCGGCGCGAAGGTAGCGTTCAGGTTGACAGCTGGGTCGGTGTTCACCAGGCCCATACAATTCGGGCCGATCATCCGCATTCCGGCGGATCGGACCAGGTCGACCAGCTCGGCTTCAAGCGCCGCCCCGGCCTCGCCAACTTCAGAGAAGCCAGCAGAGATGACTACGAGACCACGGACCTCTTTCTCGGCGCATTCCCTGACCACGTCGAGTACCGCCCCGGATGGGACGGCGATTATGGCAAGATCGACGCTGCCCGGGATGGCTGTTACCGATGGGTACGCCCGGACCGACCCCACTACCTCGGTCTGGGGGTTGACCGGGTAGACGACCCCCGAGAAACCTCCCTGCAGAAGATTGGCGAACAAGCGATTGCCGATCGATCCGGGTGTACGGGAGGCGCCGACTACGGCAATCGAACGGGGATAAAACATCGGGAGAATCGAGGCAGCAATTGCCCGCTGTTCGCGGCGCGCTTCAGCAGCCTTGGCATCGTCGGATGGTTTCACCGGGAACTCGACGTTGTAAACACCTTCTTCGAGACTCCTGGTGAGCGTGTAGCCAGAGTTGCGAAACACCCGCATCATTGCCAGGTTGTCGGGCAGTACATAGGCCTGAAACGATTCGACCCCGTGGGCGCGCCCGTAGGTTGTGAGGATCTGGAGCAGTTGCGTCCCGATTCCCCGACCCTGTTGGTCATCGGCTACGGCGAAGGCGACCTCGGCCCTGGTCGGGTTGTCGGTTTCGATGTCGTAACGCCCGACTCCTACCATTTCATCTTCATGGAAGACGACGAGAGCCATTCGAGATTGGTAGTCCACCGTGGTGAAAAATTCGACTTCCTCATCGGTGAGTCGTTCCTTGGCCCTGAAGAATCGGTAGTAACGCGACTGCGTACCGAGTCGTTCAAAGAACTTGACCAACGAATCTGCATCCGTCGACTTGATCGGGCGAAACCGACCAACGACTCCATCCCGTAGGACAATGTCTAATTCATATTCGCTTGGGTAAGTCATTTCGTTTCCTTTGTGCAAAAACTGAGAAAGCGGTCGAGCGGCCACGTGTTGACGCATTGGGCGGGATCGAGCCATCCCCGCTGAGCCTGCTGGACTCCCCACCGCATGTAGTCCAACTCGCGCACCCGATGGGCGTCAGTGTCAATGATGAATCGTACATTCCGGCTGCGCGCCTTTCGGATGACATCGCTGGTCGCATCGAGGCGTTCAAGGTGCGAGTTGATTTCGAGGGCGACGCCGGTCGTCTCCGCCCCCTCGAGAATCGCCTCGAGGTCGAATTCGATGCCGGGGCGCCGGCCAATCATTCGACCAGACAGATGGCCGATGGTATTCACAGCCGGGTTGCCCATGGCGGTAAGTAGCCGGATGGTTTGCCGCTCAGGGGGTAGATCAAAGTGCGAATGGACCGAAGCGACCGTGTAATCGAACCCCGACAGAAACTCGGCGTCGTAGTCGACGTTGCCGTCCGGGTTGATATTGAGTTCCGTGCCATGCAACAGACGGATTGACGGATATTGTTCGGCCAGTTCGTACAGCTGCCCGCGCTGCTCGACCATCTGCGCGCGACTGGCGCCATTAATGGTGAGATCCTCAGCATGGTCCGTTATGGCCATGTATTCGTAGCCTCGTTCGACGCAACCTTCGATCATCTGGATCAGCGAATCCTCTCCATCGCCAGACAGGTCGGAGTGCACATGGAGGTCGCCCCGGATCATGTCGAGCGTCACCAGAGAGAGAGGTTCTTTGGCTGCCGCTTCTATCTCGCCGGTGTCTTCGCGCAGGCGGGCCGAGATGTATGGGAGGTCAAGTGCCTCGTAGATCTGGGTTTCGGTTGCCGCCGCGACCACCTCGCCCGTTTCGGCGTCGGCCAGTGCGTATTCGTTGAGGGTCCACCCCCGGCTGATGGCCCGTTGCCGCAGCGCAATGTTATGTGCCTTGGACCCGGTGAAGTACATGATGGCGGCACCGAAAGACTCTGGGGCGATCACCCGAACATCGATCTGCAATCCAGCGTGGGTGAGAAAGGCAACCTTGGTGTCACCGTCAGCAATTATCTCCCCGACGACAGGAAGATCCCTGACCCGGTTGGCGACCACTTGCGGGGTTGAGCTGGCCACGAGGATGTCAACATCTGCGACCGTGTCGCGTAGCCGGCGAAGGCTGCCGCAGACTTTTACCTCGACGACCCCCGCCACGCTTCGGAGTTCGTCGGCCACCCGTTCGGCGACCGGAACGGCTTCGGCAATTGGTGTTCGCCGATCTTTCCCAGATATGCCAAGACGACCGATTGCCTTCGCAAGCTTCGCTTCAGTCTTGGCCCCCAGGCCGGCAACGTCACGCAATTTCTCTCCGGCGATGGCCTCGGTCAGCTTCTCCACTGAATCGACGCCAAGTTCGTCACGTAATTTGGCGGCGGTCTTTGCACCGAGGCCGGGGATCTTCACCATTTGCCGGTAATCCGGCGGAAACGAATCTCTCAGCCGATCGAGTTTCTCAATGCCACCTCGGTCGAGGAACTCGGCGATCTTGTCGGCCGTCGATTTGCCGATCCCTTTGAGGCCGACCAGCTCCGTTTTCGTAAGCTTCGTGACATCCCCTTGCAGCTCACGCAACGAACGCGACGCCGATTCGTACGCCCTGGCGCGGAACGACTGAGGGTTTTGATCTTCAAGTTTGGTCAGTTCGGCCAGTTCGTCGAACAGGTCGGCCAGCGTGGCGTTAATCACAGCAGGCAGCCTAGGTGAAACTTGCCTCGCTCATTTCGACCCGGTGGGCGACTTTGGACCGTATCGGTTGAGGTAGTTGGTCAGCTTCAGCTTCCGCCGAGTCGAATTCGATGTCATGTAGCGGACCTTTCCGAATATCTCTCGCTCCGGCCCCCAAGCTCGGTCGAACCGACCAAGCACCCAGTGGATGCCGGAGACCGAGTTCGGGTCACGTCCGTCGAGTGCGTACCGGTTGTTCAGTTCAAACATGATGTCATGGGCAACCCGCGGGTGAGGTGTCCACTCAAGGATCTTCTTCCCCCACAACATCCGCAGATAGTTGTGCATGAGCCCGGTTTCGACCAATTGGCGTTGGGCGGCGTTCCAGATCTCATCGTGGGTTTCGGACCTGGCGAACTCCTCGAGCCCGTAGATGTGTTCCCTCGGATCGGCTGCGTGTTCTTCGAGGGTCAGTTTGGCCCAGTCAGGTAGGGCTTCGTACTCGTCGTAGCGGTCTGATAGATGAGCAGCCCGATATCCGATGTCGCGCCACGTAACAACTTGATCAAGAAAACCCTCTGCCTGGGCCGACATACCCCACCACCCACTACGCGAGCCCCGGGCAGTCGGACTCAGCTCGGCTGGCGACCAGCCTTCTGCGTCAGTAACCGTCTGCATGATCTGGTGAACGGACACGTGACCGAAATGCAGATAGGGCGACAGTCCTGACTCAGCTTCGGAATCGGGCTGGTTGCGTTCGTCATATCGCAATAAACCGGATATCGCGAACTCCTTCAATCGGGCTACGGCAGCTGTCTGGCCTCCCACCAGCGGGGTGGCCAGCACCGTATGATCGATGGGCAATCCGCCGACGGCTTCACGGTCAATCCGGGCTGATGGATAGTCGGCCATGATGGCTGCTATCGAGGCTGGTACGGCACTGGATGGTACGGAGCTGGATGCCCCGGCGGTTTCTAAACCGGCCAACGGATCATCGTCGGGGACGTCGTCAAGATGGTCGGGGAGTACCTGTTGATTGAAACGTCGCAGATCAACCGCTCGCCGGAACTCCCGATCAGTGACGCCCATGGGCACTAGTCCGTTGTGATCGACTACCTCGAAGCGGCATTGGACCTGATCGACGGCTGCCCGGCGAGCCGCGGGCAGAAAGAAGACGGGGGCATCGTCTCCAACGATGACTGCCGCCTTGGCGCCCAGACGACGGAGAAGACCTCGGCCCGCGCCTGGGTCTGGCTCCAAATACGCCACACAAGCGACCCGTTCTTCACAGGCGGCGACCACCTCGGCGATGCCGTCGATCGCAAAGGCGTGGGTTCGATCATTTGCCCACTGGTAGTCGACTCGTAGAGCCGCGAACACTACGAGAGGTAGTCGAAGTTCACTGGCCCATTCCACTGCCCGCTGAAGGGCAAAATTGGATCTGGTTCGACGGTAGGCAGTCATCCAGTAGAGGACGTATTCGCCAGTCGGGGGTTCGTCGACCAGCACTGACAAGCGCTGTTCCGGTACGGAAGATTTCATCAACGGTTCGGACGCAGGAATTCCAGAATGGCCTTGACGGTTAGTGCTTGCTGTTCGTCCCGGGTAATTGTGGGAGCACCGTCACCGGCCTGCGGGCCGTAACTTCCGAACTGGGCATGGTTGCCACCCTGGATGAGTTCAAGCTCGGTACTGGGCGGCAGGAGGTCGGCGGCCTTTTGCTCGATCTCCGCCCGCTGGGCCAGTCCGTCTTCTGATCCGTAGATAACCAAGGTACGGAGGCTGCGGAACGCCAGGTTCGACGAGTCACCCGGATAGGCGGCCAGCAGGACTAACCCCGAGATTCGTTGATTGCGTTCGGCGAATTCGGCCGCCATCGCACCACCCAGCGAGTGACCGGCCATCACCCATGCCGTGATCTCCGGATGCTCAAGCAACACAGCCCCTGCCTCCGATACGCCAAAGAAGGCAAAGTTGAACGGGTGCTTCACGACAACCACCAGCACCCCACCTCGGGCCACCTGACGGGCGATCGGGGCATAGGCCTCTGGGTCTACCCGGGCACCCGTGTAGAAGACCATTCCGACGGTTGGCTGTCGGTCAGCAGGAGCAAAAGTGAGGCGAGGCTCGGTCGTGACGATTACTTCGTCGTCGGAAACGAGGAAACTCACCACGTCGGGGGTCGAGGGGAACGGCGAGACATAATTGTCGTACCCGTAGAAGGCGCCCAACGCCAGGGTCGCGATGAGAAGTCCCCGGATGATCCACTTGTTGCTCATGCCCGGTCATTGTCCCAGATCAGGCAACCTTGAGCTCGGATTTCACCAACCGGCCCAATGGGGACGATCCGGGAGGCGGGCCGACTCGTCATATGGGAGGACATGGAGAAGCTCACCACCTGCCACCAACCGCTGGATGTTCTGCCAGGCCTCCGCGGAAAACATGTCGGCGTGTTCCGAAAGGAAGACGGCTTTGAGCGCGGCCGACAGGCCAAGGAATCGCTCGTGTTCCTCCGGAAACACGTCGGTGTCCCCCACGCTGTACCAGGCGTCGGCGGACATCTCGTCATGATCGTCGCGTGACGGGGGAATCTCTCTGAATCGCATATCGGTTAGCGGCCGTAGCTCGTCGTAGTCGTAGAACACCACTCGCCCGTGACGGGTCACTCCGAAGTTCTTGAGCAGAAGGTCGCCCGGAAAGATGTTGGTGGATGCCAGATCTTTGATTGCTCGGCCGAAGTCAAGCACGGCCGCCCCAGCTGCCCGCTCTCCTGCCTCGCGAACGTAGATATCGAGCGGGATAACGCGCCGCTCCACATATGTCTGCTTTATCACTACTTTGTCTTCAAGAACGTCGACCGTATCGACGGCATCGGCGGCGAACTCGGCGAGGAGCGGTTCGGAAAAACGCGAGCGAGCGATCTCAAGGTACTGGAAGTCCTGGGCATCGACCAGTCGCCCGGCCCGGTCGTGTTGGAACACCATCCGATACTTGGCCATGATCGCCCGGCGGGTGGTGCGCTTTTGGGGAGGAAACTTGTCGCGGATGATCTTGAACGCATCGTCAAAGCCAGGCATGGTGAACACGATCATCACTAGGCCTTTGGTTCCTCTGGCGATTTCGAACTGCTCGTCAGTCGAAGCGAGGTGCCGGCGTAGGTCACGGTACAGCTCGGTTTTACCGTGTTTGTTGTTCCCGATCGCAATGTAGATCTCCGCGACTCGCTTGCG
Organism: uncultured Acidimicrobiia bacterium; assembly: GCA_965363765.1. Lineage (GTDB taxonomy): Bacteria > Actinomycetota > Acidimicrobiia > Spongiisociales > JAENVV01 > JAENVV01. The sequence goes on along the minus strand of CBDTUI010000003.1, from coordinate 39,708 downwards.
AGGCATGAGCCGTTTGAGAAACCGGACCAGGTCATAGGGTCTGGCAACATCGACCAGAAAATACGATCGGGTAAACGAGAACAGGATCGATACTTCATGCTCCTGCGTGAGCACCGCGTCGACGGCGATACCGTCGTCCTCATGGGTGAAAGCGATCACGAGCGGGATCGAGTGGGATCCGGAGTGGAGCCGGGCCACCAGATAAGCGGCCTGCCCGCGATAAAAAATCGACCGGACGAGTTCGGCCCCATCGAGGCTCATCAGCGCGCCAACTTGTTCAAGTCGGCTCTCGATCCGGTCGCTCACTGCGGCGAGGTCTCGCGGCCGGTCTTCCAGCTTGAGCGGACAGTGATCGAAGATCATGTTCACCATCGCGCCAACCGACTCGGCCCGCCCGAGGGCCAGGAAAACGGGTTCGGACGAACGGGTCGGTGGCGTGTTGAAGTCCGTGTCGACGAACTCGATTGCCTGATCTACCCCAACGGTGGTGAACACTCTCCGGGTTATCGAATTGAAGAATGTCTCGGCGATATCCCAGTCGTCTCGGTCCGAAATCAAGGCTGAAAAGACCGCCTTGATAGAAGCCCAGATCGCCTGGTCTTCCATGCGGTCGTCGAGCATGGCGACCACGTCGGCGTGCACTTCATCGACCACCGCCCGGTACAACCCGAGACGTTCCGCCGCATCTGACTGCATGCCATGCCAATCGCGTCCGAGAAACCGAACCTCGGACCTCGAGGTAATGACTCGAAAGCGGGCGACGTAATTCTCGTAGCCAGCCAGGATGGTATTCGCCCCGACAAACGAACGGCGACTATCGGTGAGCGGTGCATCCATTCGGCGAGCCTAATAACGCCCGCGCCACGGAGCTATTCGGATGGCAACGGCGAGTCGTGGAGCGCCCGTTCAAGGAACGGCCGGAATTCGGATAGCGACAGCGAATCCCAACTGCTCGCATCGTCGCGTCCCGGGCAGCCGCCCTCGTCGTAGGCAACGGCAGTGATCGCCACCACCTGATCCCCCACGATCGCGGCATATTGCTGGTTTAGTTCTGACGGCGCACCGTCTGGCAAGTTGCCAACAAATCCATAGAAAACGCCCGAACCACCACCAAGCGTGAACTCGTCTGGTCCGAGCTTTTCAAAGCCGTAGTCAGCCCCACAACCGGCCGCCCGATCAGCGGCGACGGCTTCGTGGAACGCTTTGGCGAAAGCGAGCAAGTTAATGTCGTCGCCAGCGGCCTGGTCCAGGCTGTCAAAAGACGAGATCGGGGAGCGGATAGCTTCGATGGTGCCGACCGGACTACCGTCACGGTCGACGCACATCAACGGACTGTCCCCTCCGCAAGCCTGGACCGTCCACCCGCCGCCCAGGTCGGCGATGTGATCTCGATCATCCCACTGGATCATGCCCGCCGCCCCATCGGCACGAGCGGGTCCGGTGTCAATCGTGCCGGCGTCGTTCCCGAGACAGGCGGAAAGAACGACGGCTCCGATCACCAACGTTTGGATGGTGTTACGAGTCAATGCGCTCCCTCTCATCGTCTTCCCAAGGATATGCGAAGATTGGCCACCAGGACACAAGCTTTTGGAAGAATGGCTCGTATGCCACGACAGGCGGCCTTTGTTCGCAATGTGATGATCGGTCGAGAAGGCCTGCATCGGCAGGTTCTGCTCGACATTGTCGAACGGGCTGGCGGCCGAGCGGCTCGCTCATACATTTCGACGGGCAACATCACCTTCGACGCCGACACCGCCGACCTCGATGCCATCATCGATCAGACCGAAGTCGAGGTCGCCAAGGTGATTGGGCACTCTGAAGGGGTCTACGTACGATCCGTCCTGCACCTCGAGTCTCTCGTCGCACGCGATCTCTTTGCGGCCACACCCTTCCCCAATCCACTACATCGTTTGGTCAGCTTCGCCAAAGATCGGGTGGTTTGGCCGTCCGATGTGCCGCGCACTTCGACCCGGGGCGATTGGGCGGCGATTGTGATCGAAGGCAACGACGTTTTCGCGGTCACCCGCCTGGTCGATGGCCGAGTGCAGGATCCGGGCGGACGCATCCAGAAAGTCACCGGGCAGCGCATGACGAGCCGTAGCTGGACCACTATCGAGCGAATCGTGAGGGATTCTGCCTGATCATCGTCGTACCCCGGGGGGGACTTGAACCCCCACGCCTTGCGGCCGTGGATTTTAAGTCCACTGCGTCTGCCGATTCCGCCACCGGGGCTAGGTATCAGGGCTTATTCAGCACCTGAGTCATGGTGACACTAATGCTATCGCTGCGCCGTGCAGAAGGTCACGTTCCGAGATCGTCATGTCGGTGGCTCCCAACGCCAGAAAGGCGGCTTCGAATACCAGCAGCCCTCCGAGCATGACCGGGGCTCGCTTTTCGCCGATGGTTCCAATCCGGGCGATCCCTTCGACGGGGAGCGCTGCCAACCTGGCTATCAGATCCTGAACGCCTTCAAGCGTCACAGACGAAAGGTGGACCAGGTCCCGATCATGGTGCGTCAACCCGAGCAGGGTACCGGCCACCGTGGTGCAGGTGCCTGCCACACCAATGGGACGACCAGTGTCACGAAGATCGGCAGACATAACCGCCTCTCGGGCCACGGATCGTCCAGCAGCCAGCACTTCGGCCGCCACCGGCCCGTGCCCAAGATGGAGGTCGGTCAGGCGAACCGATCCGACGTCGACGCTCACGGCTTGCTCGACGGTATCAAGACCCGTCACGAACTCGGTTGACCCGCCGCCGATGTCAACCACGGTGATCCGCTCGCCATTCACCGCTTGTGCAGCTCCGGCGAAGGCGTAAGCCGCTTCCTGTTCTCCGGTGATCAGCGTTGGCCGCACCCCTGAGGCGGCTTCGGCCCTGTCGAAGAACTCGTCACGGTTCTCGGCGTCTCGCGATGCCGAGGTGGCAACGATGACTGCGTGTTCGGCAGCTGCGAAGGCCGGACCGAATGAACTCAGTGCTGCCACCGCCCGATCGATCGCGTCGGGTTGGAGGGTGCCGGTGGCATGAAGACCACGGCCAAGGCCGACCACCTCGGTACGAACCTCGATCTCGTCCACCCGACCGTCGACGACGTCGGCGACCAATAGTCGGGCGGTGTTCGTCCCAATATCGCCGACGGCGACCCGGGTCATTTTGGTTCGACCCAGTCAGGGTTGCGGACCATCTCGCCGTCGACTTCGACGACGCAGGGGATCTCGCACACGAGCGGCTCGGTCCAGGGAGCGACAAGCGATCCGACCGGATTGTCATTGCCTGCTGCGTGATCGGCGTAGTGGGCATGGAGGCACTTCACACCGACGGTAAGCCCGGCCACTCCCCCGGTCGGGTGGTACTTGGCACCGATCGGGATGAGGGCGTCACGTTCGGCTCCATACCGCTCATGGGCGGCGGTCATGGCTGCCGACAGGCCCGGATCTTCGTTAAGGGCTCGCTCCATCGCTTTGACACCCCCGGCTCCCTCCAAACGCCCGATACGTCGGTTGGCGAGCGGGCAAGTGAGCCAGAAGCGGGTCGGAAACGGGGTGCCGTCATCGAGGACCGGCGGGACGCTAATCACGGTGGGGAGACCTAGCGGACACCTGGCAACCGGTTCGCTGGCGGCGCGGAGAGGACGTTCGATCTGGGCAGCGGCCACATCAGCGTCGCGACCTTTGAAGTTCTCAGTCATGCCAAAACCCTATCGAGAGACCAGATCCTCGCCGGTCAAAAAATCGGTCAGCAACCGCCACCAGGGACGGCTTTCCGGGATGATGATGGTCGGTTCGATTTCCGGCACGTAGTCGGAAGGGGTCGTGATGACGTAAGCGATTTCGCCTTCTCGCACGTAACCCAGGTCTTTGCGGGCAATCCGTTCGAGTTCGGTCTCGGTCGAAAGCGCTTGGACCTGACTCTGCAAATGGGTGTTCTCACTCTCGAGATCGGCCAGGGATTCCTGAGCGAGCTCAACTTTGCTCTCCTGAGCCAGCATGACCCGAAAAGGAAACACATTGGTCACGACGACAGCCAGGACCACCAGCAAGCCGATCGGAACAACCGTCTGGAGGCGACCGCGGGTCATGCGCGTCCAGCGAACGTCGACCAACCGCCGTAGCGAGCCTCGGTTCCGAGAGTTTCTTCGATCCGCAGCAACTGGTTGTATTTGGCGGTCCGCTCACCACGACTCGGGGCCCCGGCCTTTATCTGGCCGGCGTTGGTAGCCACCGCCAGGTGAGCAATAAAGCTGTCTTCGGTCTCACCGGATCGATGCGACACCATCCGGGCGAAACCCGCCCCGAGGGCTGTGTTCATAGTGTGGAGCGTCTCAGAGAGCGAGCCGATCTGGTTCACTTTGATGAGGATGGCGTTGGCAGCCTTTTCGTCGATCCCCCGTTGCAGGATCTCCTCGTTGGTCACAAACAGGTCGTCGCCGACTAACTGGGTCTTGGTCCCGAGTCGGGCGGTAAGCGTCTTCCATCCGTCCCAGTCGGCCTCGTCGAGGCCGTCCTCAATAGAAACGAGCGGGAAGTCGTCGAGAAGCCCTACGTAGTAGTCGACCATGTCGTTTGATGTGAGCTGTTTGCCTTCGAACTGGTAGGCACCGTTCTCGTAGATCTCAGATGCAGCCACATCTAATGCCAGGGCGATATCTTCGCCAAGTTTGTATCCGGCGCCCTCGATGGCCTCGGCAAGTAGTTCGAGCGCTGCCCGGTTGGAGGGGAGGTCGGGTGCGAACCCTCCCTCGTCGCCGACATTCGTCGAAAGTGACTTGCCGGTCAGCACCTTTTTGAGGGAGTGATACACCTCGACGCCGGCCCGCAGCGCTTCCTTGAAACTGGGGGCGCCGGCGGGTACGAGCATAAATTCCTGGATGTCGACCGAGTTAGCGGCATGCGCCCCACCGTTGAGCACGTTGAGCATGGGTACCGGGAGCACCCGCGCAGCCGGACCACCGAGATACTTGAAGAGCGGGAGGTTGAGTTGCCCAGCAGCCGCCCGAGCAGTGGCCAAAGAGACAGCCAGGATGGCGTTCGCACCAAGGTTCTGCTTGTTCGGGGTGGCATCCAGGTCGAGCATGATCTGATCGACCAGCTCCTGGCGGGTGGCATCGACGCCGACAAGCGCCGGGGCAATAGTTTCTTTGATATTGGCAATGGCCCGTGTAACGCCCTTGCCGCCGTAGCGGTCCCCGCCGTCTCGAAGCTCGATGGCTTCAAGTGCCCCGGTCGATGCTCCAGATGGAACTCCAGCCCGGCCAAACCCGCCTCCAGCAAGGCGAACTTCGGCTTCTACGGTTGGATTTCCTCTGGAATCGAGGACCTCACGGGCCCAGATTTCGCTGATGTGCGTCGTCACGGACCCTCCTTGTGCTTTAAAATGTACCACGGTGCGTTTACTCCTCTTCGTCTTTTGCCGCCGCCCACCACTCTTCCAGCTCGGAGCTGGTAGCAGAGGCCAGGTCGGCTCGTGATTCCATCCAGGTAAGTCTCCGTTCGAACCGCTGCACGGCAGTGCGCAGCGCAACCTCTGCGCCAACGCGCATGTGCCGGGCCAGATTGACCACGGTGAACAAGACATCGCCGAGTTCGTGGAGGCGTTGGTGATCGGTCGTGGCGCTCTGAAGCTCGGCGATCTCTTCGAGGAGCTTTTCGAACACCGGTTCTGCAGTCTCCCAATCGAAGCCCACTCCCCTGGCTCGATCCTGGACCTTCTCCGCTTTGGTGAGGGGCTCAAGGTTGGTGGCGATTCCGTCAAACAGTGTCCGGCCGACCTTTTCTGACGCCTTGGCCCGCTCCCACACCTCAAGGACCTCAGCGGCCGATTCAACCGACTCGTCTGCAAAGACGTGCGGATGCCGGCGGACCAGCTTGTCGATGAGCGTCTGGCCGACCGCGTCTGCTCGCAAACCGCCAGATTCCTCGCCCATCGCAATGTGAAAGAGCACCTGAAGTAGAACGTCTCCGAGTTCTTCCTCAACATCAGCATATGCCCCGTAGTCGGGCTCACCGGCAGGCGAATCTGGAGGGAGAGCCGCCAGAGCCTCGGCGAGTTCGGCGGCTTCCTCGGTCAAGTTGGCAATGAGCGAATGGTGGGACTGTTCGGTATCCCAGGGGCACTCGCGGCGTAAATGTCGCATCACGTCGATGGCCCCGAGCCACCCCGCCGCCTGCGGTTGGATCACCAAGCTGGTCCGGAGGGAAGCGATCGACGAGTCCAAATCACCAATCCGTCGAGTTTCTATCTGCTGGCTGGCACCGCCAACATCCGATGCCACGGTGATGAGGGCATCGTCGCCAAGTAGCTCGCCGAGCCGCACCAACACGTCAGCAGCCACCACTGGCAGGTCGACTTGAGCAACGATGGTCGGCACGTGGAGCGGAAGCGGATCTGGCAGGTTCCGACCATCAAGGATCTGCAGGCCACCCTCGATCGGGTCGATGTTCAACTCGGAACAAATAGCATCGACAAACGACTCAGCACCGACCATCTCCACCGGTGTTCCTCGAAGCGACGCCAACCGGCGCAAGCGGGGAACGGTGAATTCGCCAACAGAAGGGCTCCCTGGGACCGCGAATATCACCGGTCCATCGTCGAGATGAGCCATGACCCGAGCGGCCAACTGGTCGTACACTATTTCGAAGGAATCGGCCGCCTCGTACAGATCGTCGCCCGAAATGACGTCCCTCGCTTGCCCGAGCTCTTCGAGCGCGGGATGTTTGAGAGTTCGCACCACGACCGTAAATGCCGGGTCGAGGAGTAGTTGGCGGGTCGAACCGGAGAGCCGAATCAGCTCACCCGGCCCGACGCCGACGATAACGAGTTGGTGGTTCAGGGAGCCACGATGGTCGGCGGCTGCGTGTTGTCTTCAGGAAGGGTCCACACCCCATAGGTGTCGGCCACCTGAACGTCGGCGGACCGGATCTCGTTGACGTACCACTCGGTGAGCAGCGTCCCGGCGCTGGCCGTCTTCAGGTTCTCAGCGATAGTGTCGCGATACTCCGACAACTCAGGAATGGTCCGCGAAGAAACCAGAATAACGTGGAACCCGAACTCCGTTTCAACGGGGCCGAATGGCTCGTTGAGAGGGGCCTCCATAACAGCTGCGGCAAATGGTGCAACGTATCCGCCTGGGGAGGAACAGCCCAAATCTCCGCCATCCGGCCCGGAAGGGCCAGTGGAAAGCTCGGTAGCGAGGGCAGCAAAGTCTTCGCCTGCGACCGCCCGGTCGTAGGCGGCCTGGGCCTCCGCCTCTGTCTCAACGAGAATATGCTGGGCACACACCTCGGTGAGCTGAGCGGAACCCGAATCGAATGCGGTTTGGATTTCTTCCTCGGTGGGTTCGGCGGCCTGACCGGCAAAGTACTCGGTCAACTGGGTCTGGATGCGGTCCTGACGAACGATCATCGGAAGCACGGCTTCGCTGAAACCGTTCTCGCTGAGCGCTACGTCCAGAGTGACACCCTGTCCGGCCAACGAAGCTTCAATTTCGGAGATTCCACCAGTGACGTCTTCGTCGCTAACGGAAATCTCAAACTGGTCCTGGGCGGCACTCGTAACGATCTGGTCCACGATGACCTGATACAGCATGTCGTTGAACGCAGTCTGATCAGGAGCAGCAGGGTCGGTAAGAAGGTCAGCGACCTGGGAGGTCGAGATGGTGGTGCCGTTGACGACGGCAGCCGACCCTGAGCTACAGGCGCTGACCACAAGCGCGAGCACGGTAGCGAGAACAATGGAACGTTTCACGAAGTCACCTTAAAGTTGAATTGACTCGAACTAAATCGATGTTGCGCCTACATGGTAGGCACTAGTTCGCATCCAAACGAAACGGTTACGCCCACATTGACTGGATAAAAGCGATCAACTGTTCGACGACTTTGCCATCGGGCGGCGCAGGTAGGAACACCGTTCCTTCTGAGGCTCGCAATACCGACTTCGGAGCAAGGCGACGGAGTCGAATCTCCTGGGAGTCGCTCAGGTCAACTGGCCCCATTCTGATCTCGTTTCGAAGTTTGACGACTTCGGTGAGCCCGACCCGAATCGCTTCGGTTCGAAGCCTGGCCAACCCGATAAGGGAATCCCCGCTCGCGGGGAGCTCACCGTAACGGTCGGTCCATTCGGCCGCCACGTCTGAGACTTGCTCCGGGGTCAACGTGGCCGCCAGGCGGCGGTAGGCCTCGATCCGGGCAGCCTGATCGGCGATGTACTCATCGGGAAGATGGGCGTCAACGGGCAGATCAATCCGTACCTCAGGCGGATCGTCGCTTGCCTCCGACTTGAACCCTTCGAGTTCCCCGACGGCTTCTGCAACCAGGTTGACATACGTGTCGAATCCCACCGCAGAAATATGGCCCGATTGCACCTCCCCGAGCATCGACCCCGCTCCCCGGATCTCGAGATCACGCATCGCCACATCGAAGCCAGAGCCAAGATCGGAGTGCTCGCCGATGGCCTGAAGTCGCCGGTGAGCGTCCTCAGACATGATCTGATCGGTTGGATGAAAGAGGTAGGCGTAGGCCCGCTGATCGGACCGTCCGACCCGCCCGCGTAGCTGATAGAGCTGGGCGAGTCCGAGCAGGTCGGCTCGTTCGACGATCAACGTGTTGACCTGCGGCAGGTCTAAACCGGATTCGATGATGGTGGTCGCCACGAGCACGTCATATTCTCGATTCCAGAAGTCGAGCATGACCTGCTCGAGTTGCCCCTCCGACATCTGACCATGCGCGACGGCGTATCGGGCGTCCGGGACCAGGCTCCTCAGCTGAGCTACGGCCCGATCAATGGATTGAACCCGGTTGTGCACATAAAAGATCTGTCCCTCGCGGAGCATTTCCCGACGAATGGCCGCCGAGACCGACATGCGGTCGTATGGACCGACGTAGGTGAGGATCGGGTGCCGATCGACCGGCGGAGTCCGAATGTGGCTTACGTCGCGGACCCCAGTGAGGGCCATTTCCAACGTGCGAGGAATCGGGGTGGCTGTCAGAGTGAGGACATCGACACCGACTTTCAGCTCTTTCAGCCGATCCTTGGCACCGACACCAAATCGCTGTTCCTCATCGACAACCATCAGGCCGAGGTTCTTGAACGTAACGTCCTGCGACAGCAGACGGTGGGTTCCAATGACGACATCAACCTCGCCGCTCTCGATTCCAGCCAACACGACCCGCTGTTGGGCGGTGGTCAGGAAACGGCTCAGCACCTCGACCCGGATGGGATAGGGATCGAACCGCTCCGAGAAAGTCTGAAAGTGCTGCTGGGCAAGCAACGTGGTTGGACAGAGGACTGCCGCCTGTTTGCCCGATACGGCCGCCTTGAAGGCCGCCCGTATGGCAACTTCGGTCTTTCCAAATCCGACATCGCCAAAGATGAGGCGATCCATGGGCCTACCTTCAGCCATGTCGGCTTTGACGTCGCCGATAGCCGTCAGCTGATCGGGTGTTTCCTCAAACGGGAACGCGTTTTCCAGTTCCTGTTCCCAGGGGGTGTCAGGGCCAAACGCATGTCCGACCGCGGCGGCTCGACGGCGGTGGAGGTCCACTACCTTCTCGGCAATAGCCGCTACAGCCTTGCGAACCTTGCCCTTGGTCTTTTCCCAGTCAGCGCCACCCATGCGCGAAACCCGGGGGGCCTCCCCGCCAGTGTATTTACGAACGGCAGCGAGGGAATCGGTCGGCACATACAGCTTGTCAGCGCCGGCGTAGGCGATGATGAGATAGTCCCGTTCGATACCGGCGATGGTGCGAGTGACGAGACCTTCGAAACGGCCGATGCCATGGCGATGATGCACGACGTAGTCACCAACAGTCAGATCCCGGTACCCCGGTCCTGAGCCCTGCCCAGCCCGAGCGGTAGTCCGCCGGTGGGCGCGACGCCGTCCGGCGATCTGCTGTTCGCCGACCACCGCTACTCCAGGACCCGACATCACAAAACCCTGGTGGATACCCAAGGAGGTTATGGCTCCCGACGCCGTGTCCAGGACATCGCGGCGGGGTAGGGCAAACCCCTCTTCGCCGAGGATTCGAGCGACCCGATCGGCCGCCGCTACCCCGTCCATGGCAACCACCGTGATGATTTCCCGATCGGTGAGACGCTTCAATCCCGCCGCCACCGATTCGGCTACACCCGGCTGGGCGTCGAGCCCGCTGACCTCAATGACCTGATCGGAAGGACCGGTTGGCAACGAAGGCGCCTGGACCACGGTCCCTCTGACCCGCGTCAGTTCGTGGGTAAGGTCGAGGTAGAGCGAAGGGTGATCGCCTGCTTCAGGAGACCCGGCCCCCCAAGTCGGAGCGAGGGCTTCGGCGAGGTCGCTTTCCTCGCCGATGAGTTCGCTGGCCCGGTTCATACAACGGACCGGATCAAAAACGTACACCCGACCTGGGGCTTTCACGAGCATGCTGTCTGGCTCGGCGAGCCAGGGCATCCATGATTCCATTCCGGGAAACGTGACCCCCTCGGCGATCCGATCCCAGGCGTGGGCGGCCCACGGTTCTTGGAAAACGAGTTCGGCCGCCCTCGCCCGGATCTCCGGATCGGTGCGAAACTCACGGGCGCCGTGCAGGGTGACCCGATCGATCGAACCCATAGATCGTTGCGACGAAACCGCGAACTCGCGGATGGATTCGACCTCATCGCCCCAGAACTCGAGGCGGACCGGTTGGGTGCTCCCGGCCCCGTAAATGTCGATGATCCCACCTCTCACCGCAAACTCGCCCCGACTTTCAACCCGGCTCACGCCCTGATAGCCAGTATCGGCCAGCCATGCGATTAAGACATCAAACCCGGCCTCGACCCCTTGACTGATGCGAAATGGCCGGGGCCGAGTTGGCGAAAGCCGCTGAATGACGGCCCGGACCGAACCAACCACCACATCGCCGGGTTGCCCGTCGGTCAGAATCGATTCGGCTCTGGCCCGGTGGGCCATGGTGCTCACGTTGGGGCTGACGTGTTCAAACGGCAACGTCTCCCAGGCAGGAAGATGGTACGTCTGGTCCGTGAACAGAGCCAGATCATCGGCGAGCTCTTCAGCCTCGCGCTCGCCGGCGACCACGACCAGGGTCGGCGACTGAGAATGGGCGGCGAGTCCGGCAAGCAGAAAGGCGCGGCCGGCCGGGGCGATGGCGAACCAGTCTGGCAGCTGTTTCAGTTCATAGGCCGACCAGCGGGCGACGAGCGGGCGAAGGGAAGGACTCATATGCGGGAACGCATCGTAGCGCTCGGGCTCAGTTGATCGTCAGCTGATCGTCAGTCGAACAAATCCGCCGGAGCAACATACGTGCCGGTTGCGAGAGCGACCAGGCGACTCTCGTCTTCGCCGACCCACAGCCGAATGTGTCCAACGAGGCCAGATCGGCCCACTTTCACGATCTCCGCAGCGCCATACAGATCCCCTCCCACCGCTGGTCGTAGAAAATCGATCGACATCCGCGACGTCACCGCCATCGGCTGCAGGCCAACGACAGTGAACACGGCAAACCACAAGGCAGCATCGGCCAGGGAAAACTGGGTCGGGCCTGAGATATACCCCCCTGGCCGAAGCTGACCGGGATCATATGTCCAGCTGGCCGTCGCCCTGCGGTCACCGACCGCGACGCACCGGGTCCCGGTCGCTGCCGCCGACGGGTACTGCGCCTCAATGAACGTGTTCACCTCTGCGGGTGTCAATGGCTCGGTACTCACCTAAGCCTCCCCTCGGTGTCAGCCCAATCGATCAATCGCTCGAAGGTATCGGAGGGCGCCCGGTAGGTCATTCTCAACTTCCGAGCCGCCGCTGAGCCGTCATGAATGTGATCAACAGTCATCGTCCGAATCATCTCAGCGCACAGTTCAACCCCAGCAATGCGTCCGATCGGCCCGAGCAAAGGACCTAGGCCTACCAGGGCCCGGACCGCCCGGGCGGGAACAAACCGGAGGCCCACCGGCCGGCCCGTGATTGATTCGAGGAGCTCCAGCGCCTCTCTCGTCGTGACCGTGAACCCCGATACAACGAGCAGATCATCAATCTCGTCCGCATCGGCCGCCAATCGGATGGCTTTGGCGCAGTCGTCGATGTCGACAATCGAAATAGCTGTGTCGATCATTACCTTTACCCGGCCAGCAACGATGTCAAGAATGAGTTTGCCGGTTCCGGTCGCCCGGCCAGGGCCCTGAACGGAACTCGGAGCCACGAGCGCCAACTCGATATCGTGACGAGGAGCCAGTTCCCGTAGGCGCTGGTCGGCGGCCCACTTGGTTTCCGCATAGAAGGAGGTTCGATGGCCGACCGTTGCAGCTGACGAAATGTGAACCATCCGGCGGACCCCTGCCCGTCCGGCTGCTTCAAATACTGCGGAGGGGGCGTCGACGTTGACGGCCCACATCGCCTGGCGATCGGCGACACACATCGTGTTCACACCGCCGATGTGGAACACGGTGTCAGCACCGCTAACCAGACGATCCAAAGCAGATGAGTCCTCGAGATGGCCACGGATAGCTTCGACTTCGCCAGGGAGTGAAGCCGCCGATTCATCGGAGCGTGCGAGCGCCTTCACGTGCCAGCCCGCCGATCTCAGTTCATCCAGCGTGGCTCGACCCACAGTCCCGGTACCTCCGGTCACGGCCGCCGTCCGCATCAGACCGCACTCATTAGGCAACACTCATTAAGCAACACTCATTAAGCAACACTGCGACTGGAAAAGAACGTCCTGATGTAGTCCCATCCGGAGTAAAGCGTGAACAGAACGGCGACCACCATGAGGTACTCATCGAGGAACCAGCCGCCCAGCCGGTCGCCAGACCTAACGATCGCAAACCCTAGGGCGACGAACTGGGCATTCGCCTTGAGCTTGCCCCAAATCGACGGAGGAACGTGAATGCCCTCCAGTCCGGCCAGACTCCGCAAGGCCATTACCGCAAACTCCCGCGTAATGATGATGCCCGCAATCCAGATCGAGGCACGATCGACGGCGATGAGCGCCAGAAAAGTCCCGGTCACGAGCATCTTGTCAGCGGTCGAATCCAGGAACGCCCCGACGACAGTCAGCTGGCCCATCCTCCTGGCCAAATAGCCATCGAGGAAGTCAGTGATGGCGGCCACGACGAACAGAATCGCCGCCCACATTCGGACGTCTGTGATGATGAGGGCCATCACCACGGGAACCAGCACCATCCGCAATATGGCAAGTTGATCGGACACGGAAACTCGCATTAAGGGTCGATAGTACCGCGGACATTCGTCCGTTCGACTCCCCTGGTGGATTTGGACCGGCGCAGAGGGCCACTAGCGTTCTCTGGATGGAGAAAACCTGGACGCGCGCCGAGCACCTGAACAGATTTGCCACAACAGAAGAACTCGATGTCCTCGTCATCGGGGGCGGCGTCACCGGGGCGGGTTCCGCACTCGACGCTGCCACCCGCGGCTTGCGAGTGGGACTCGTCGAAATGTCGGACTTCTCGTCCGGGACGTCGAGTCGGTCGACGAAGCTTTTCCACGGTGGCATTCGGTACCTTTCTCACTTCGAATTCGGGCTGGTTCACGAAGGGCTCGCCGAACAGAAGATCCTGGCTAGGACCGCCGACTTCCTCTATGACCCCCTCGAGTTTCTGATTCCCATGTACCGGGGCCGTCGACTTGCCGACCTGCCGTCGTGGGCCTCGGCCCCGCGGTTCGCTCCCCTGGCGATGCGAATGGGCTTGCTGCTTTACGACACCCTGGGAAGGCGCCCGCGCGGGTCTCATCGAGCCGTATCCCGCGACGAACTTTTGACGTTCGCTCCCAAACTGCTCAAGAGCGGCCTCAATGGCGGGTTCGGGTTTATGGACGCGCAAACTGATGATTCTCGCCTCGTCTTAACCGTCCTCAAGACCGCCGTCGAACGGTACGGCGCCCTCGCTGTCAATCATGTGGCCGCCAGTCGCGTCGATCGAGAAGGGGACGGATTCCGCGTCCACCTCAAGGATCAGTTCACCGGTGATCAGTCTTGCGTCAAGGCCCGTACGGTTATCGCCGCCACCGGAGCCATTAAGCCGCCTCCGGCTGGGGAGGCCGAGGCAGCATCGGTACGACTGTCGGCCGGGGCCCACCTCATCATGGACAAGGCAGCCCTCGGCATCGGTGACCAGGCCCTTCTTCTCCCCGAAACCGACGACGGGCGGGTTATGTTCGTGGTCCCATGGCTCGATACTGCCATGGTCGGGACCACCGACACCCCCTATACGGATGACCCCGCCCAACCTCGGGCGACTGACGAGGATGTCGAGTATCTTATGCGCCACCTGCGGATGTACCTCGACATTGGCGATGCTGAACCGATCTCGGCCTTTTCCGGGCTGCGGGCGTTGATGGACAGCGACGGCTCAACGGCCAAGGCGTCGCGGGGCCATGAGGTGATCACGATCACCCCGGGCTATGTCCAGGTGGCCGGAGGCAAATTGACGACGTACCGTCGAATTGCCGAGGAAACGGTCGATGTAGTCGCCAAGCGTCTCAAAGCCGACAAGAAATCCCGCACCGATGTCGAACTGTTGATCGGGGCGGCGGCCGGCTCACAGGCTGATGCAGTGGTGGCCGACCAGCTCACCGGCCTCGGCGTTGACGCTACTCACAGCCGCAACCTCCTCAGGCGTTACGGGGCACGAGCTCAGGACATCGTGAGCGCTATTCAGGCAGACAAGGCCCTCGGCACTTCGCTTTCCGACGGAACCACGCTCCTCGCCGAAGTGGCGTACACCGCCCGCCATGAAGGAGCGACAACCATCGGTGACTTCGCCCTCCGGCGAACGCACCTGGCATGGTTCTCGAGGAGCCACGGCCGCGATGACGCCAAAGCGATCGCTGCTGAATTAGCTAGGGCGCTTGCCTGGTCTGACGCCGAAACGACCGACCAGCTTGATCAGTTCGAAACCGAACTGATCAACGAGGGCCTCTAGTCCGGTTGGCTAGACCCAGTCGAAGCTCTTGGTGACTGCCTTCTTCCAGGATGCGTATTCGGCGTTGCGCCGGTCGGCGTCCATGTTCGGTTCCCACGTTTTCGATATCGACCAGTTGGCTCGCAACGAGTCGAAGTCGGGCCAGAACCCGACCGCCAGACCCGCCGCGTAGGCGGCACCGAGAGCGGTTGTTTCAGCGACAGCCGGACGCACCACCGGCACATCGAGTAGGTCAGCTTGAAACTGCATGAGCAGTTCGTTGACCACCATGCCCCCATCGACTTTGAGAGCAGCAAGTTCAACCCCCGAATCCAAGAACATGGCGTCGAGCACCTCTTTGGTCTGGAACGCAACCGCTTCCAGAGCGGCCCTGGCGATGTGCCCGCGATTGGCGTACCGAGTCAGTCCGGTGATTACGCCCCTTGCATCGTCCCGCCAATAAGGTGCGAAGAGTCCGCTGAAAGCAGGCACGATGTACACTCCGCCGTTGTCCTCCACCGAACTTGCCAGCGCCTCAATCTCCTCGGAGGAGTCGATCATCCCAAGGTTGTCACGGAGCCACTGCACGAGCGCTCCGGCAATCGCGATTGAACCCTCCAGAGCGTACACCGGTGCTTGGCCATCGATCTGATACGCGACTGTCGTCAGTAGTCCTGCTGCTGAAGGCACCAGTTCGGTCCCGGTGTTCAAAAGCATGAAACAGCCGGTTCCGTATGTGTTTTTGGCCTCGCCAGGAGAGAAACACGTTTGCCCGAACAGGGCCGCCTGCTGGTCGCCAAGGATGCCGGCGATCCGAACCCCCGCCAGTTGACCTTTGGCCTCGCCGTACACCTGAACCGACGGTCTTATCTCCGGTAGCACCGCGCTGGGGACTCCAACGGCGTCGAGCAACTCCGAATCCCACTCAAGCGTGGCCAGGTCCATGAGCAGGGTACGGCTTGCATTGGTGACGTCGGTGATATGCAACCCGCCGTCACGGCCGCCGGTCAAGTTCCAGACCACCCAAGAATCCATGGTCCCGAAGGCGATCTCACCAGCCTCGGCCCGATCGCGCAGCCCGGCAGTGTTGTCGAGTAGCCAGGCGATTTTCGGTCCCGCAAAATACGTGGCGAGTGGCAAGCCGGTCTTGGCCCGGAAACGATCCTGGCCGTGCTCAGCGGCGAGGCTCCCGCAGATCTCGGCGGTTCGCACGTCCTGCCAGACGACCGCATTTCCGATCGGCTCGCCAGTCTTACGATCCCACAGCAGGGTCGTCTCTCGCTGATTGGTGACACCAATCGCGGCAAGATCCGCCGGGGAAGCCGAGATATTCGCCATCGCTTCGCCGATCACCTGATCGATCCGAAGCCGGATCTCGTTGGCGTCATGTTCCACCCACCCGGCTCTGGGGAAGATCTGTTCATGTTCCTGCTGGGCCGACGAGACAATCGATCCCGCCTGATCGAACAGGATAAAACGGGTCGATGTCGTGCCTTGATCCAGCGAACCAACGTACATATGAGGACTGTGAGCCATGGATCCGAGCCTACTGGGAACCGTCTGGGGGGCGCCTCTCGCCGGCCATTTGAATGGCGGCGGCGCGATCCACGAGGAACCGTTCGGCTACATCGGCCGCATCCTGAATGAGGTGATCGATTTCGGGGCGTTCGGCCTTGGCGAACGGTTTGAGTACATATGTGGCCGGGTCCATTCGACCGGGTGGTCGGCCGACCCCGATCTTGAGACGCCAGAACTCCCTGGTCCCCAGCGCAGATGCCACGGATTTGATGCCGTTGTGTCCCCCGGCGCCGCTATTGGTGGCGAGGCGAAGCCTGGCGAACGGCAGGTCAATGTCGTCGTGACACACGAGCAATCCGTCTGGTTCTGCTTTGAAATACTTGAGGACCGACGAGACGGGTGCACCGGACAGGTTCATGTTGACACTCGGGAGCGCCAGGATGACTGACTCGCCACCAACCGACCCGCGAGCCACCATAGAGCGCACCCGCATCGGTCCTCGTTTGAAGGGTAGATCCCAACGGCGAGCCAGTTCGTCCACAACCTCGGCTCCGACGTTGTGGCGCGTTCCGGCGTAGTGCGACTCAGGGTTATGCAGGCCAACGATTACGTGCATCGCCGACCGATCAGAGCTGTGGCGAACTATTCGCCATCGTCCTCCGCGGCATCTTCGCCCTCTTCGCCCTCGGTCTCGGCACCTTCTTCGCCCTCTTCGCCCTCTTCGCCCTCGACGGCTGCTTCGTCTTCTTCGGCAAGAACCGCAGATGGCAGCGAAACGGTCACAATCGGCGTGTCGTCGTCGTCGAGGTAGGTAACCCCTTCGATCTTCGGAAGGTCGCCGACCGTAATGAGGTCGTGGACTTCAAGATGGCTGATGTCCACATCGATGTGGCCAGGGATGGCCGTCGGAAGGGCTTCGATCTCGACTGAGACTCGCATCGTTTCGACAATGCCCCCGTCGTTGCGAACACCGAGTGGTTCGCCGAGGAACTCAAGGTCGACCTCGACCGTAACGAGTTCGTCGAGTGAGATTTGGAGGAAGTCAACATGATTGATGAACGGTTTCGTCGGGTTCTTGAGAATCTCGCGAGCAAGGGTCGTGAAGGTTCCATGTCCGTCGACATTCAGCGAAATAATGGCGTTATCGCCAGCCTCGCCCTTGAGGATGGCGGCAAACTCCCGGTGGTTTACGGCGATCGCAAGCGGATCGATACCGTGCCCGTACAGAACGGCAGGAACCGACCCGGCTCGACGTAAACGGCGAGACGCTCGGCTACCTTGCTGGCGGCCGGCTTCGGCCCGTAAAGAAACTTCCATGACCAAACTCCTGGTGCGGTGTTGCGGGGAAACAACATTATGCCCATATACCCGCCAATCGGCAAAGCGGTAGCGGCCGTTCGTTGCGACCGGGCTGGCTTTACCGTTCGGGCACCGTGGTATTGACCCACTCGGTGATCTCCGCCAGCGCCGAACCTGGTGTAAATATCCGCGCCAGGCCGGCTTTTAGCAGGGTCTCGGCGTCGTCAGCCGGAATGATGCCCCCTCCGAATACAAGAATGTCTTCGACCCCGGCCGTCCGCAATGCATCCATGACGAGCGGAAACAGCGTCAGATGGGCGCCCGACAACGTCGACAACCCGATCGCGTCGACGTCTTCCTCCAGTGCCATGGCCACGATCTGAGCCGGAGTACGGTGCAGGCCCGAGTAGATGACCTCACAGCCGGCGTCGCGCAGCGCCCTGGCAATAACCTTTGCACCACGATCATGGCCGTCGAGACCCGGTTTGGCGATCAGAATTCTGCGAGGCATCGAAGCGAGTCTACCGCTGCGGCCGTCAGGTTCCGTTGGCTAAACGGCAACCACGGCGAAGTTCAACTGTCTTTTCGGATCGGGGCCCACGCCAGCAGTAAACGCTTCACACCTTCGCTGTCGAAACGCACATCTGCTTCGGCCCGATCGCCAGTTCCGCGGATGTCCATGACCAGTCCTGAACCCCACTTGTCGTGGCGAACCCGATCGCCAATCGCGATGTCTGATGCCGCCACCGTTTGGCGAGGTTTCTCCGTCTTGCGGGGAGTTCGGCGTTCTGCCCGCTCATAGAGATGTTCCGGGATTTCCTTCAAAAATCGAGAAGGAGGGTTGTAGTTGGTCTGGCCAAACAACATGCGACTGACCGAGTGCGTGAGGAACAGGCGATCCATCGCTCTCGTGATCCCCACGTAGGCAAGTCTGCGCTCCTCTTCGAGTTCGGCTGGATCACCCAGGCTTCGAATGTGAGGGAACACACCGTCTTCCATGCCGGCCACAAACACCACTGGGAACTCCAGACCTTTGGCGTTATGGAGCGTCATCAATGTGACCGCTCCTGATCCGTCTTCGAGGTCGTCGACATCGGCGACTAGCGAAACGGCCTCAAGGTACGTTTGTAGCTGAGCCAGGCCATCGAGGTCATCCCATTCGACGTCGTCGACCAGCGACCCTTCCATCCCCCCGACAAAGTCCTCGATACCCGATTGAAGTTCGCGCAGGTTCTCCGCCCTGCCGAGTGCCTCAACCGTTTTTTCTGCCTCGATCTCGTCGAGATAGCCGGAGTCGACCAGTACCGAATCGAGAGCTGCCCGGGGCCCGCCGACGGATGCCTTGGCAACGAGGGCGTCATAAAGCAAGAGGAAGTCTTTGATGCGCCCAAGGGCGCGTGCATTGAGTTGGGAAACGTTGTCAACCTGGCGTAATGCGTCATAGAAGGTCAGTCCATTGGCCTGGGCATAACGGTCTACGTGCCCGACTGAGGTCGTTCCAATCGAACGTTTCGGAACGTTGATGATGCGCTTGACGGCCACCTGGTCGTCGGGGTTGACGAGTACCCGTAGGTAAGCGAGGGCATCCTTGATCTCACGCCGTTCGTAGAACTTGAGCCCACCGACCACGTTGTACGGGATGCCGTAGCGCACGAACACGTCTTCAATGACACGTGATTGGGCGTTGGTTCGGTAAAACACCGCCATGTCGTCTAGCGACATTCCAGCTTCCTCGAACCCGGAAATCTGATCGGCGATGAACGAACTCTCCCCGTGTTCGTCGTCTCCCTGAAAGTACGTGATCTTTTCGCCAGGACCCCGGTCGGTCCACAGTCGCTTCGGTTTCCGTTGCGGGTTGTTGGAGATGACCGCATTGGCGGCGTCCAACACGGTTTCTGTTGAGCGGTAATTCTGCTCAAGCACGATTACCCGGGCGTCGGGATAATCCTTCTCGAAATCCAGAATGTTGCGCATATCGGCGCCTCGAAAGCGGTAAACGCTCTGGTCGGCGTCGCCGACGACACAGATGTTCCGGTGATAGCCGGACAGCTGAGCAACGAGTCGGTACTGGGCCAGATTTGTGTCCTGATACTCGTCGACCAAGATGTAGGCGAAGCGTTTCTGGTACTCCTCCAAGACCTCTGGGAATGCCGCGAACAGCTCAACAGTAAGCATGAGGAGGTCGTCGAAGTCCATTGCGGATGCCTCCAGCAGCCGCTGCTGGTAGAGCCGGTAGACGTCCGAGATTGTCTCGTGATAGAACCCGGAATCCTGCGACTGGAAGGTCTCGTAATCGATGAGTTCGTTCTTGGCGTTGGAAATAACCGCCCGAATGTTGCGAGCCGGGAACCGTTTTGAGTCCAGATCGAGGTCAGAGATACACATCTGGATGAGGCGAAGAGAGTCGGCAGAGTCGTAGATCGAGAACTGCGATCGATACCCGAAGCGGTGTGCTTCGCGACGGAGGATCCGCACGCACGCCGAATGAAAGGTCGAAACCCACATCGCTCTGACCGCCCCGCCGACCAGATGCGCCACCCGCTCCCTCATCTCATTGGCAGCCTTATTGGTGAAGGTGATCGCCAGTATCCCCGATGGCGCAACGCCCAGGTCACGGACCAGATGGGCGATTCGGTACGTCAGAACGCGGGTCTTGCCAGACCCGGCTCCGGCGACCACCAGGACCGGACCATCAACAACAGCCACGGCTTCGCGTTGGACTGGATTGAGGTCTTCAAAAAGATCAGATTCAGCAGGATTGGAAAGGTCAGAGAACAACACGTGACCACCGATGGTAACCGGTCACGAGGACTGTAATCACATGCGGGTGATTTACACCCGGGCAGGTACCGACAATCGTTCCTCGGCCGAGGTGGTTCGCAGGGTGAAACAAAACCGGGCCCCCACCGGAAAACGCGGCTCGTACCAAACGTCGCCACCCATAGCTCTGGCCAGGTTTCGGGCGATCGGTAGCCCGAGTCCGATGCCCTGATTGGCCCGGCTATCGCCCTTGGATACCTGCTCGAAATGCCGGAAAATGATTTCGCGCTCGTGTTCTTTGACACCCTGACCGTTATCGGACACCACCACCATGAACAACTCGCCAACATGGGCACCCTCGATGAGCACCTGATCGCCGCCGTACTTTCGGGCGTTCTCAAGGAGGTTGCGCAACACTTGTCCAACCCGTCGCCGATCAGCGAAGACCATCGCACCGCCCGGGATTGTGGTCTGGGCTTCGGCATCCGAATCTCGGAACGTAAGTGCGGCCAGCTCATGCGCCAGGATTGAGATGTCGAGTAGCTCCGGCTCTAGTCGAAGTCGGCCAGCTTCAAGGCGAGGTATGACGAGAACATCCTCGACCAGCTCTTCGAGGTGTTTGGCCTGCGACACGACAATGTTGAGGAATTCATCGACCTCCTCGACGCCGAGGTCTTGCCACCCTTCTGCGAGCAACGATCCAAACCCCGAGATCGAAGTGAGCGGGGTTCGCAACTCGTGACTCACCATGGACACAAAGTCGTTCTTCATTCGGGCAGCCCGTTCGGCTGCGTCCACGGCTGCACGCTCGCGGCGCCTCGCAAGGAAGACGGCCACCAGACCAACTCCACCCACGAGGATGGAGAGCACAGCGAAAAACGCTGATTGGAGATCCATGTGATCTTCCTTATGCGCAACCTCACGGCGGCGCTGTCTCGGTTATTGGTTTCTAGTTGTCGTAGAGGCTCGACAGGCTATGTCGTGCCTCTTCTTCGATCAGCTTGGCGTGGTGGATCGACGAATCGATTACGGTCGCCATTGGCGAACTGATCGCCCGAAGTGTCTTGGCCACCCCTGGCGCAAACGCGTTTGGAGTTGTTGCCCCGAGCAACAACAACCCGATCACGTCACCACGCATCTTCAACTCTACGGCAAATGTCGACACGAGTTTTTCGCTATCGGCTTCGAGCATCTCAATCGAGTCGGATCGCCAAACCTGCATGGCCGAAGGCTCATAGTTGAAGTCCACCCGCGTATGCAGTTCGCGGGCCGACCGGTCTACAAAGGACTCGAAATCATCGAGGTTGAGTGCCCGGTCGACATGGACAGAAATCGCCTTCTCGTCCACGAGAGCTAGAGCCGCGACATCGAACGCTACAAATCGACGCACAATGAACATGAGCTCTACCAGCGTCGTCTTGACATCAAGGGGACGAGTCGACAGCGTCACAATGTCGTTGACGACAGTCATTTCGAACAGCTTACGATCAAGCATCGACGTGACCCGCTCGAGCACATCCATCTGATCAAGGTCGATGGGATCGGCCTGCTGAGCCCCACTGAGCTCAGACAGCACACGCGAGGCGGATACCGACTTGACGGCCGCGGCAAGATCGTCGCCAAGCGCTTCTTTGGTGAGATAGCCGTCCGCACCCGATTTGGCCGCCCAGTAGCGGTCTTCAGTCGAATCGTGGGCGGTCAAGATTAAGACGGGAATGTGAGCGACCGTCCAGTCTTCCTTGAGAAGACGACAAGCCATATACCCGGTCATACGCGGCATCTGAATGTCCAGAACGATCAGGTCGGGCATCTCGCGATACACGGCTTGAATGGTGCTGATCCCGTCTTCAGCGGTCACGATCTCATGACCGTCGGCGCTCAGAACGACAGAAACCGCTGACCGGATTACCGGTGAGTCGTCAGCGACAAGAATTTTCATCGGCCCACCTCAGCAGTTACGGAATCCAGCAAGGACCACAGAGTCGTAGCGAGGGCACCTTGCCGAAAATCCGCCTTGTCGAGGTAGGCGTCTACACCCTCGGTAAATGCCCGGCGCTGGTCACTGGCTGCCGCAACACCCGAAACCATCACGATCGGGAGGGCCCGGCGTATCGACCGGACCTGACGGACCAGCTCGATCCCATCTTGGCCGGGCATTTGAAAATCGACAACGATCGCATCAACGGAAGACTCGACCAGCAAACGCAACGCTTCCTCAGCGTCCGGTGCCACGGTGGTGTCAAAACCATGCACACCCAATGTCGCCGAGATCAGCTGCCGGACGCCGAGGCTGTCATCGACGATGAGTACCTTCGGTCGATAGGTGTCTAGACCCACGGGAACTTTGGCATCGGCAACGATCTGGCGAGGGTCGATTACTACTACGACTTCTTCGCCGCCGAGGTGGGCAGCGGCAGCCAGATGCGGCGAGCCTTCCAGAATCGGGCCGAGGCTTTTGACGGCCACTTGGCGACGCCCGACCACGTTCGACACCAGAAGCCCAACCTGACCCTCCGGACTCCCTATGACAATGACCTGTTCAGCCTCGACAGTTGGACTGGCTCCCACGATGGAGGCCAGGTTCCGCAGAACTAGCGGCGCCCCTCTAAAGCTCATGACGCCATCTTTCACATTCGTGGCCGGAAGGGCGGTCACGACCGCCGCTTCGGGGATCCCCCACTCTTGACCTTCCGACTCAACGATCCAAAGATCCTGAAGGATGAGCGAGCGGGGGACGATCAACGACACCATCGTGCCACCTTCATCCGAGACGATCCGGATGTCACCGTTGAGGACTCGGGCCGCTTCGTATGCGGAAGCCAGGCCGGCACCGTCGCCCGAAATCTCCTGAGGAGGATCTACCGTGGAAAACTCGGGCAGAAACAACAACCGGGTGAGCTCGTCAACATTTAGATCGCCGGATGTAAGGCCGCAGCTTCCGGCCACGGCGTTCACCTTGGTCCAGTCGATGCCCGGGCCATCGTCGCTGACAACCATATGGAGGACGTGGTGTTCGATGGAGAATTCGACCTTCAGGGTGGCGGTAGGTGCCTTCCCGGCAGTCGCTCGTTCGTGAGGTCCCTCGGTGCCATGATCGAGGGCGTTGACCACGAGTTGGCGCAGCGGGTCTCGCAATGCGTCAACCACCTGACGGTCGACTCTGATGTCTTCGCCCACTACCTCGAATTTGACATTCTTTCCGGTACGCCGAGCAACGTATCGCACAAGTTGGTCGAGCGTACTGGTTATTTCAGAAATCGGGATGGTCGCCAGGTCGAGTGCGTCGGTTTGGAGCTGGAGAACTGATCGCTCCAATTTGATGAGTGCGTCTTGCCAAACTTGTCGGTCGTTCGGGTTGGCAACTACCGCCTGCAGCGCACCAAGAACCACTTCCATGTCGAGTCGAACTTCGACGGCCCGGTTGATCAGTTGATAAAGCGCCGTCGTAGGAACCCTGGTTGCATGCGTCGAGAAACTCGTGACAATGTTGGACACAAGCCCGCCCAGATCCGAATGGTGCGGGCCTGATTCCTCGGCTGCTCGGCCGGCGAGACGCTCGGCAATGTCAACAACGTCGGCACCTTGAGTCTCCGGCGAGTCTTCGTCTGGCGGTTCTGGTGCGCCGTCCCCAGGTCCTGGATCACTACCGTTCACGTGAGCTGCCAACCGATCTCTGGCCGCTACGAGTGAGCCGACGTCACCGGTTGGCCCAACATCGACGGCGTCAGGGAACAGGTCGGCAATCGCCGCAATCAGCTCACCGAGACGGGCACTCTGCGGCCGCGATTCGGCCACTACTTCCTTCAAAACGTCTTCGACAATTTTGGCAACATCGCCCATTACCTGAAACCCCATCACGTAGGCGTTTCCCTTGATCGTGTGGGCGTTACGGCGAGCGGTAGCAGCTTCTTCAGGAGGGAGAAGGCGGACCGCCATACTGCGGGTCGCCGCGGCGAGATCAGCGGAGCGCTCGCCAACTTCCTCCCGGAAGATGGCTTGAAGTTCGGGGTTGTCGGTGAAGTCCACGCAATTGCCTCAAGTAACGAAAGCTACCCCTAAATCATCGGCTCGCTGATAGCACCGCTTGAGGGTTCTTACTACTCCCACTCAATAGTGGCAGGCGGCTTGGAGCTGATGTCGTAAGCGACCCGGTTGATCCCGGGAACCTCGTTGATCACACGCGAGGAGATTTGTTCGAGAACCTCATATGGCAGCCTCGCCCAATCAGCTGTCATCGCGTCCTCCGAGGTGACGGCTCGCAGGATCAGCGGGTAGGCGTAGGTACGCCCATCGCCTTGGACGCCAACCGTCTTGATCGCCGGGAGCACCCCGAACGACTGCCAAAGTGTGTGATAGAGGCCAGCCCGTTTTATCTCCTCGAGGACGATGGCGTCAGCAGCTCGGAGGATATCGAGTCGTTCCTTGGTGACCTCCCCGATGATCCGCACGCCGAGCCCAGGGCCGGGAAATGGTTGCCGATGCACGATTTCCTCCGGGAGACCCAACTCCTCGCCAACCGCGCGAACCTCATCTTTGAATAGGTCCCGAAGCGGTTCGACCAAGTCGAACACCATATCGTCGGGCAGGCCACCAACATTGTGATGTGATTTGATCTTCGCAGCGTCTTTCGTACCGGATTCGATGACATCGGGGTACAGCGTCCCCTGAACGAGGAACCGGGCGTCTGAAAGGTCTTTGGCAACCTCCTCGAACACCCGAATGAACGTTTCGCCGATCGCCTTGCGCTTTTCCTCAGGATCTGTGACGCCAGCAAGCTTTTCCAGGAATCGATCTTCGGCCCTGACGTGGATCAGATTGGTCGGAAAGTTCCGTCGGAAAGTCTCCTCGACTTGTTCGCCCTCGCCCAATCTCATCAGACCGTGATCAACAAAAATACAGGTAAGTTGCTCTCCCACGGCCCGCTGAACCAGGGCCGCCGCAACCGAAGAGTCCACCCCACCGGAAAGCCCACATACCACCTGCCCGTCACCGACTTGCTTGCGGATCGCCTCGATCGACGACTCGATGATCGAGTGATGTGTCCAGGTGGGCTGGGCTTGGCAGACCTCGTACAGAAAGTGCTTGATGATGTCGAACCCACGGGGCGTGTGGGCAACCTCGGGATGGAATTGAACTCCGTATTGTTTGGCTTCGACGTTCTCCATCGCCGCCACCGGCGCCTGGTCGGTTCGCGCAACACAACGAAACCCCGGTGGAACCTGAGTTACGGCGTCTCCGTGGCTCATCCACACTTCCTGCTCAAGCGGCAAGTCGTGAAACAGGACTGAATCTATTTCAGTGACTGTGAGTTGGGTTTTGCCGTATTCGCCGCTACCCGTTTGGGTAACTACCCCACCCGTGGCGTGGGCGAGAACCTGGTGTCCATAGCAAATCCCAAGAATCGGGATACCTAGGTCAACAATCGACCGGTCAAGCTCGTATGCGTTATCTGCGTAGACCGACGCGGGACCGCCCGACAAAATGATGCCGGTCGGTGCTTTGGCGCGCACCTCGTCAGCAGTGATGTCGCGCCCGACAATCTCGGAAAAGACATGAGCTTCCCTCACCCGGCGGGCAATCAATTGGGCATATTGGGCGCCGAAATCGACGACCAGGATGCTCTGGGCGTGTCTATCCATGAATGAGGGCTAGCCCATCCCGACTTGCTGGGCCCGCTGCAGTGACTTGCCTTCGGTCTGTAGCGACGGGGCAATCATGACTTCTGCCTTCTGGAACTCTTTCACATCGGCGTACCCGGTGGTCGCCATGCTCATCTGCAGTCCGCCAAAGAGGTTTCGCTTTCCGTCGTTCTCATGAGCGGGGCCGACCAGGATCTCCTGGAGTGTCCCGAGGTTGCCAACCTGGACCCGGGCACCGCGCGGCAGGGTCGGATGGAATGTCGCCATTCCCCAGTGCATTCCCCGTCCTGGCGACTCGGCGGCCGAGGCCAGCGGCGATCCGATCATTACCGCGTCTGCTCCACAGGCAATGGCTTTCGAAACGTCCCCTCCGGTCCGCATGCCCCCGTCGGCGATGACGTGCACATAACGACCGGTTTCATCGAGATACCGAATTCGGGCTCCAGCCGCATCGGCAATCGCCGTAGCCTGCGGGACCCCTACGCCGAGCACACCCCTGGTCGTACAGGCCGCCCCTGGGCCGACGCCGACAAGTATCCCGACCGCTCCGGTTCGCATCAGGTGCAGGGCCGTCGAATACGACGCACACCCACCAACGATGACCGGCAGTTCATACCGAGCGATGAACTCTTTGAGGTTGAGCGGTTCGACCCTGGTCGATACGTGTTCTGCGGAGACCACGGTCCCCTGGATGACAAGAATATCTAGGCCGGCGTCGCGCACGGCGTCGGCATAGGTCGATACGTGCTGGGGCGTCAGCGATCCAGCAGTGACGATGCCCGCTGCCTTCATCTCGTGGATTCGCTGCACCATCAGGTCGGTCTGGATCGGCGCCGAATAGATGTCTTGCATACGGCGGGTGGCCTTTTCCGGTTCCAACTCAGAGATTTCGGCAAGGTATTCGTCAGGCTCCTCATACCGGGACCACAGGCCCTCGAGGTTGAGTACGCCGAGACCACCTAGCTGTCCGATCGTCACTGCCGTGGCGGGTGAAATCGCCGAGTCCATGGCCGAACCCAGCATCGGCAAAGCAAACCGAAACCCGTCCATTTCCCACGAGATGTCCACATCATCAGGGTCACGGGTGCGCCGGCTGGGTACGATCGCAATGTCGTCGAACCCGAAAGCTTGCCTACCAGACTTACCAATACCAATGTCAATTTCCACGAGCTGACCTCCGCCAAGAGAAGGCGCCACGGTACCAGGATTCGGGCCGGGCTCCGAACCTCCGATGACCGGTAGGGTATGCCGAATGTCAGGACCTCCCCCGCTTCCAAATCCGCTCGTAGTTTGGAAAATTCGTCATTGGGCAGCTATCTGGGCGGCGGGTACTGCGTTCGGAATTTTCCTAGCCTCCCTGGTGGCGTTGTTCTGGGATGGAGACCTGGCGGGCCCCGAATTCTTCTTCTACGTCGCGTTGCCCGCCCAGGCCATCGCCCAGGTGGCGGCGCTGGCTGTTGGCCTCTGGAAACTCGGTGGGAATCTCGAACGGGATCTCGGCTTCGACATTCGGCTCAGGGACCTCAGGGTGGCGCCGTTGGCTGTCTTAAATGTGATCGCTCTGTCCGTCGCTCTCAATCCGATACTTGAGGCTTTCGACATTACGGACTCGAGCCAGACCGAACTCGATTTGTTCGGCTCTGCTCCCCAATCGGCGCTTTTTATCGGCGTGATCATCGTGGTCGGGTTTGCGCCGATCTACGAGGAGCTCCTGTTTAGGGGCATGCTGCAACGGGCCCTGGCCGGACGACTCGGCCGGATACCGACCCTCATTTCGACGGCGGGCATCTTCGGACTGGTCCATCTGGTAACTGTTGATGCCGGACTCGAAAAGTGGCCAGTCCACGCCGCCATGGTCGTGATTTCGATCGGGTGGTTGGGGTTTATTTTGTCGTGGCTCGCCGACCGAGACGGCAGGCTGGGCCGCGCCATCGTCTTCCATTCGACCCACAACATGATCGTTATCGTGGCAACTCTGGTCGCCGCCTCGGACCTGCTCACCGTCTGACCAGCAAAACCACTGGCATTAGACCGCTGGCAAACGAATCGCTGGCGAACCAACGTCGGGCGGGAGTCAGTTCCCGAGCCCGACCAAACGTCGGACTCCGACCATCTGCTCTTCGGCGCGCATGCGGGCGTCGAGCGCCCCTTTCTTCATAAGGCGACCGACCTCGGCGTCATCCAGATTCTTGTAGCTGGTGCGAATTGGGGTCAAGCCCTCAACGACGGCATCTGCCACGAGCTGCTTGAAGTATCCGTACTGCAGGGCGTTATGTTCATTCACGAGGTCATCGATGGATCGATTACTGAACAGAGACAAGATCTCTAGGAGGTTCGAGATGCCAGGCTTATTGACGACGTCATAGGCAACTTCTGAACCGGAGTCCGTCACGGCCTTCTTGAACTTCTTGACGATCGTATCTGGCTCATCGAACACGAGAATCCGACTCGACTCGTCAGGATCGGACTTGGACATCTTGGCGGTGGGGTCCTGCAGTGACATAACCCGCGCCCCGACCTGTGGGGTGATCTGCTCTGGCACCGGGAACGTGTCGGCGTACTTCGAGTTGAACCGCACCGCGATGTCTCTCGCCAGCTCCAGGTGCTGGGTTTGATCGTCGCCGACCGGAACCGCATGAGCCTTGTGAACCAGAATGTCGGCCGCCATCAGGACCGGATAGGCGTACAGGCCGAGCTTTTGGCCAGCCTTTTCAGACTTCTCCTTGAACTGGGTCATCCGGTTCAGTGCACCAAGCGGTGTGTCGACACCGAGCAGCCAGGCGAGCTCAGCGTGCTGAGGAACCTGGGATTGGTAGTACAGCAGCGAACGATTTGGGTCAACGCCGATCGCCAGCAGCGCTTTGGCCGTAGCCAAACGGGATTCGGCAAGTTCCTGAGGGTCGTACGGCACCGTGATGGCGTGGAGGTCGACTACGCAGTAGATGGCGTCGTAGTCGTCCTGGAGCTTGACCCAGTTGCGCAGCGCCCCCATGTAGTTACCCAGGTGGATGTTTCCGGTTGGTTGAATCCCCGAAAAGACTCTCTTTCGATCAGACACCAAGCCGCTCCTTATATTCCGTAATCATGTTCCAGGATCTTCAAAAGGAAAGCCAGCTCGCTGATTGAGCCGGCCCCGTTCTCATGGGGCGATGATACGGGGGCGCGCCGCCGCCCGCAAGGAACCACAATCTCACCGAGCCCGTAACGCCACCAGCCGTTAGGCTTGCCAGACATTCAACTCCGCTCTTTCAGAGGAATCCGATGATCATCGATGGTTTCAGCCACGCACTGCCGGACAGCGACCCGGACGAGACTCAGGAGTGGATTGACTCGCTAGATGCCGTCGCCGGAGCCCGGGGACAGGACCGGGCTCGATTTCTCATGACGAAACTGCTCGTGCGAGCTCGCGAGCTGAATGTTGGTGTCCCAGCGGCAGTGTCGACCCCTTACGTAAACACGATCCCGCCCGAACAGGAACCCTTCTATCCGGGCGACGACTTCCTCGAAAAGCGGATCCGCCGTTTCGTACGCTGGAATGCGGCGGTCATGGTCATCAAAGCGAATCTCGAAGATCATGGCATCGGGGGCCATCTCTCCTCGTTCGCCTCCTCGGCGATTCTTTATGAAGTCGGCTACAACCACTTCTTCCACGGCAAGGAGGACGGACTTCCTGGTGACAGCGTCTATTTCCAGGGGCATGCGGCTCCCGGAGCGTACGCACGGGCCTATATGGGCGGGCGCCTGAGCACCGAACAGCTCGACAACTTCCGCCAGGAAATCGGTGGCAACGGTCTATCGAGCTACCCCCATCCCCGGTTGATGCCTGACTTCTGGGAGTTCCCGACCGTCTCCATGGGACTCGGCCCGATCAACTCCATCTATCACGCTCGCTTCAACAAATATCTGCACAACCGCCAACTTGACGACACCGCCGAATCACGTATTTGGTGTTTCATCGGCGACGGAGAGGTCGACGAACCCGAGACCCTCGGCTCGATATCCCTGGCCGCTCGGGAGAACCTCGACAATCTGACCTGGGTCATCAACTGCAACTTGCAACGACTCGACGGCCCGGTCCGCGGCAACGGCAAGATCATCCAGGAGCTTGAAGCCATCTTCCGCGGTGCCGGGTGGAACGTCATCAAGGTGATCTGGGGCTCGGAATGGGACGCTCTGCTGGCCTCCGATGTTGACGGCGTTCTAGTCAACAAGATGAACAGCACCGTCGACGGCGAATACCAACGATATAAGACCGAGTCGGGCGCCTACGTCAGAGAGCACTTTTTCGGACCCGACCCTCGCTTGCGCAAGCTCGTCGAACATATGAGCGACGATGAGGTGTGGGCACTGCGTCGCGGTGGCCTCGACCCTCACAAGGTGTACGCCGCCTATCGGGCTGCTACCGAACTCAAGGGCGCCCCCACCGTCATTCTCGCCAAGACCATCAAAGGGTGGACGCTCGGGCCTGATGTCGAGGGACGTAACGCCACCCATCAGATCAAAGAGCTCACGAACAAACAGCTTCAGACCCTGCGGGAACGGCTTCATCTCGAAGACGACATTCCCGTAGAAGCGCTCGAAGGAGACGCCGAACCGCCCTACTACCGCCCCGCCGAAGATTCGCCGGAGTACAAGTACATGACGCAGCGGCGAACCGCCCTCGACGGACCAGTCCCGCAACGGATCGTCAGAGACCGTCGCCCCCTTCAGTTGCCGCCCGCGTCAACATTCGACGAGGTCAAAGCCGGAAGTGGCAAGGTCGAAGCCTCAACCACAATGGCGTTTACGCGACTGCTCCGCACCTTGTTGCGCGACGAGGGCTTCGGGAAACGAGTCGTGCCGATCATTCCTGACGAAGCTCGGACTTTCGGCATGGATTCGCTGTTCAGGGAGTTCGGGATCTATGCGTCGCAAGGGCAGAAGTACCAGCCAGTCGACGCCGACATGTTGCTTTCCTACACCGAGCGAAAGAATGGTCAGATTCTGGAAGAAGGAATCACTGAGGCCGGGTCGATGGCGAGTTTCACTGCCGCCGGCGCCTCATACGCCACTCGGGGCGTGCCGATGGTTCCCTTCTTCACGTTCTATTCGATGTTTGGGTTCCAACGGGTCGGCGATTTGATCTGGGCAGCCTCTGATGCGCGGGTACGCGGTTTTATGATGGCAGCCACCGCCGGCCGGACCACCCTGCAAGGGGAAGGACTCCAGCACCAGGACGGCCACAGCCTGGTCTTGTCGTCCACGGTGCCCTTCGTTGAGAGTTACGACCCGGCGTTTGCCTACGAGATGGGCGTCGTGATTGAGGACGGACTCCGTCGTATGTACGGCGAAAACCCCGAAGACATCTTCTATTACATCACCCTCTATAACGAGAACTACGCCATGCCGCCGATGCAGCCAGGGACCGAGGCCGGAATTCTCGCCGGCTTGTACAAGTGGAGCGACAGCCCAATCGATTCGCAGGCCACGATCCTTTTCTCGGGTTCGGCCCAAGGGGCCGCCCGCCAGGCGCAGGCCGAACTGGCCGACCGGTTCGAAATCGGAGTGGACCTGTGGTCAGCCACCTCGTTCAACAAGCTTCGCACCGATGCCCTTGAGGTCGATCGGTGGAATCGACTGCACCCCGACGACCCACCCCGGACGGCTTACGTGACCAAGGCCTTGGCAGACGCACCCGGACCCATCGTGGCGGTGACCGATTTCATGAGAGCGGTGCCTGATCAGATCTCAAGGTTCGTAAAACGGGACTACACCTCGCTCGGAACCGACGGTTTTGGACGATCCGACACCCGACCCAATCTGCGTCGCTTCTTCGAAATCGACGCGGCCCATATCGTGGTGACGACCCTTGGTCGCCTGGCCAATGCCGGAACCATCGATAGTTCGGTGGTCACCGAGGCCCTGAAGTCATACGACCTCAACCAGGACAGCCCGGCTCCCTGGCTCATCTAGTGCCCCGTCCATCAACGTCTGACGGGTTCAGAACGGCCATCGCCGCCCCCAGCTGTGTCCTCCTCCTCGACGAACGGGTCAAGTGCGCCTGCGTCGTGCGTCCTGGCCGGATAACGACGCTGACTCGCCCTGACCCTCGCCAACGTTACTGGACAGAGCACTAGCCATGGTCGGCGGCATCGGCGACAACCTGAGAAATGGTCCGGCTGTCATCGAGTGATCTCGTCAGTACTGGGAGCAGCGCCTGAAGAGCCAGAACATAGGTTTCTTTCGTCGGTCCGGCCTCGCCACCAACCACGATCTGCATCGTCATCCCTTCGGCGAGGCCGACCATGATGTTCGACAACTGGGGCATTGTCAGCGGTTCGCGCAGTTGCCTACCAAGACCGACCAGGATCGCCTCGTAGATGGGAACCATCGGATCGCGAAAGTCCCGATACATCATCTCCATCCGGTCCCGAATATCAGGGCGACTCCGCATGAGTGACCACAAATGCGTTTGGATCGCAAAGCTCGGATTTACCGACATGGCTTCGAAGTTGGCGACGGCCAATCGTTCGATCTGCTCAAGTAGCGGAAGGTCGCCGATTACGGCGTAGGCGGCCGCGATCGCATCGAAGGTCGGTGATCGATCAACCGACAACGCATAGTCAAGGAACTCAGCGAGGAACGCTTCCCGATTCGGCCAACGGTTGTAAAACGCGCCGGTCGTCATCTGCGCCCGCGACGCTATATCAGCGGCTTTGAGTTGCTCAAGAATCTTTGCGCTAACGCGCCCACCTGGCTCAGGAACAGCTGGTTCGAAGCCGAAAGACTCGACCACAAGATGCCATGCGGCATCCAAGAGAACCTCACGACTATCAGACATAGATTTCCAGTTGCAGCGCCAACATCATACCTACTACTATGACGCCTGTTGTGAGCTTGGGAAAGTCCACACGCTCAAGGGGGAATGAAGGAGTGGCGAGCCGCCTAGCGTGGTTCGCCACTCTTTTTTGTCCGATTTTTGCAACTCTCACTGGCCTTTGCCCTGCCCACATCGCTTGCTCGGAACATCCCCATCCGTCCCGATTCCATACTCAGGTCTATCACGTTCTGCGCGCAAGTTCCAGAGAACATTTGACCGCCGCAACGGCCGACGCAATACTGGCATCGTGACCGTCGCTATCAACGTCATCATTATCGTCTAGGCGCATACCCTGCCGTATGCGCTGAAACCCTTCGCCTGGCGAGGGGTTTTTTGTTGCCAGAAGGAATTGCCCAGAAGGAATTGCATGACACTTGAAATTTACGACACAACACTGCGCGATGGATCGCAACAGGAAGGCATATCGCTGACGGTCGGCGACAAGCTGCGCATCGCCGGCCTCCTCGACGAACTCGGCGTCGACTATGTGGAGGGCGGATGGCCGGGTGCCAACCCCAAGGACGACGAGTTCTTCAAACGAGCCGTTTCCGAGCTCAACCTGTCTCACGCCACCCTGACGGCTTTCGGATCGACCCGCCGTCCCCGTTCAACTACGGCTGGCGACCCCCAGCTTCGGGCCTTGCTCGAGGCCGAGACCGAAGTTGTATGCATCGTCGGCAAGGCCTGGGATTATCACGTCCTTGAGGCGCTGCGGGCCGATCTCGACGAGGGGGTTCGGATGGTCGCCGAGTCGGTCGAATTCCTCCGATCCCATGATCGCCGGGTCTTTTTTGACGCCGAACACTTCTTTGACGGTTACTCCAGCAACCCGGACTTCGCAGTCACCGTACTGAAGGCTGCTTCCGAAGCAGGAGCCGAAAGGCTTGTGCTGTGCGACACCAACGGCGGCCGGCTCCCCCATGACATCGTCAAAACTCTCCAAACCGTCCAGACC
Organism: uncultured Acidimicrobiia bacterium; assembly: GCA_965363765.1. Taxonomy (GTDB): domain Bacteria; phylum Actinomycetota; class Acidimicrobiia; order Spongiisociales; family JAENVV01; genus JAENVV01. Next base: position 5,789 of record CBDTUI010000003.1, on the reverse strand, counting down.
ACTCTGCCGAACGCCGAGTTGGGCGTGCATTTTCACAACGACGCAGGTTGTGCCGTAGCGTCGTCGATCGCCGCCGTCGAGGCTGGCGTGCGCCAGGTACAGGGATGCATCAACGGTTACGGTGAGCGAACCGGCAACGCTGACTTCTCCACCCTATTGCCCGACCTTTCCATCAAAATGGGCATCGACGTCCTCGGCGACAAGAGCCTCTCACGCCTGTCGTCGATCGCCCACCATATCGCCGAGGTGGTCAACGTCTCCCTCGCTCCGCACCACCCCTACGTCGGGTCGTCGGCTTTCACCCACAAGGCTGGACTCCACACCTCAGCCCTGGCTCGCCGCCCGGACGCCTACGAACACACCGACCCCGCCAATGTCGGGAACCGGACCCGGATGGTGGTTTCGGAGTTGGCCGGGAAAGCCAGCATTCTCTCGAAGGCCGAAGAGCTCGGACTCGAGGTTGACGATGACTTCGCCAGGCGAATCATCGATCGGATCAAGGAACTCGAACATGAGGGTTATCACTTTGAAGCGGCCGATGGCAGCTTTGAACTTCTCGTGAGGGAAATGTCTGGCTGGGAGCAGTCGTTCTTCAAACTCGAATCGTTCAGGGTTTTCACCGAACGACGAGCCCACGAAGAGGTCGTCGCCGAAGCGACCGTAAAGGTTTTCGTCAACGGCGAACGGGTCGTTACAACCGGTGAGGGCGTCGGGCCGGTGCACGCCCTCGATCAAGCCCTCAAAGCGGCGCTACGCGGCACCTACCCGGCGGTAGAGAATCTGCATCTCACCGACTATCGCGTCCGGGTCCTCGACTCTAAGGATTCCACCGGCGCCCGAGTCCGGGTACTCGTAGAAACCGCCGATCATGAAACTGCCTGGGGTACGATCGGCGTACATGAAAACGTCATCGAGGCCTCCTGGAAAGCGATCACCGAGGGCCTCATCGTCGGCCTGCTCCGCCACGCCTAGACCAAGCCACTGCCTGGCCATCGTGCGACGCAAGCCTCGCAGCGCAGTTTCGCAAACGAAACTGCGCTGGTCGTGCTTCGGCCTGGGTGTTCTGGTTCTAGCCGGATGCTCGAGCACCATCATTTCAAAGGCGTCAGTCGCTGAGGTGACTCGACCAACGACGATCGCCCCCGCCACCTCTTATGTTGTGACGACGACCACGGTGGGTTCCACCGGTGACAGCAACGGAGAAGCAGGATCGACCTCCGCTCCCAAGGCCGTCGAAAGCCGGTTTGGTGACTTCCGGATGACCATCCCACCCGACTGGATTCTGCTCACTCCCTCGGCCGAAGAGCTCAGCAGCCTTGGCGAGAAAGTCACCGGCACCCTGACGGGAGTTACTGGAACGGCTCTCGTCGAGGATGCCGAGTCGATCGCTGCTTCTACGGCGTTGTGGGCACAGAGTCCCGGGCCATCGGCGTTCAACGAAAACATCCAGGTCATTCGACTCGCCCGCCAACCCGAGGTGACACTCCAGTCGCTAACTGAGACGGCCGTCGGCCAGCTGACGACGCTCGGGCTCGTCGACATCGTGACAAACGAAGTGCCAGTCGATGGACTCGCCGGCGTGAAGATCTCCAGTCGCACCGGAAGCGGGACGATCCCGCGGCTATTCCAGGCGTCGGTGTTCCTCATCGACGCAGAACATGTGTGGGTCATCAATTTCGCAGCTGACGACGAGTCGGAACTCGAAACGTTCAACGCGATGCTGGAATCGTTTCAGCTGCTCATCCCAAGCAACTGACGAATCATCGTGGCCGTCGCTCCCCAAAGCAGCTCACCCTCCAGGTCATAAAACCAGACCTGGTGGCCGTTCCATCGCTCGAACCGCCACGCCTCTGGGCGAGCCAGATCGGCCAGCGTCGGAAGCAGGACCCTGGCCACTTCTCGCTCAGAAGGAATCAGAACCGGGTCGGGCCCGAGCAAACCCACAACTGGCACCACCCACAGTGCAAACTGAACCGTGTGGATGGACGGGAGGAATCCGATGACTTCAACCGAATTCGGCTCGATTCCCATTTCCTCATGGGCTTCTCGTAGGGCCGTGGCGACTTCGTCGGCGTCCCCGGGATCGGCCCGCCCGCCTGGAAAGGCGATGTGACCGGCATGGGTGGGCATCGTGAGCGGACGTTTTGTCAGCACCACCCGGACGTCCTCGCCATCGGGGTACAACGCCACCAGGACGGCAGCTCGCTGTGTACCGTCGGGAGGTGGGACGTGCTCAACCAAGCCCGGGTACTCCTCACGATGATCCATCGGGTCATCATACGACCCGCTAGGGTCGACTCGGTGAACTGCTGTGCCTGAGCTGTCTTTCGACTCCCGATTCACGGATCGCTTCGAACTCCGGCCTTTTCAGAAGCGAGACGCCGAACCGCTCTACGAAGCCGTGACTGCCTCGCTCCCCGAACTGGCCAAGTTCCTTCCATGGGCCAACTCTTCCTACGGTCGAATGGACTCGACGCGATTCACCCGTGATTCGATCCGGGCGTTCAAAGAGCAACGGGCCTACGACTTCGCGATCCGCACGAGAGACGACCCCAGGCGCCATATCGGCAACGTCTCGATCTGGTTTGTGTCGCGCGGGTTTCGCAGCGGAGAAGTCGGCTACTGGGTTAGAACTGACGAGTCACGCACCGGAATCGCCACCGAAGTCGCCGCTCGTATGGTGCAAATCGGGTTTGAGGAACTCAACATGCACCGAATCATCCTGCGAATCGCCGTCGGCAACCAGCCGTCCGAGCGCGTCGCCGAAAAACTTGGCTTCACCAGAGAAGGCATCCTAAGAGAGGAGCTTGAGGTACATGGCAAGTGGCTTGACCACACCGCCTACAGCCTCCTCGAACACGAATACAAGGCCAAGGCGGCCATCATTGGGGCGTTGGCCGGGTCACCCGTTGGCGATCTCCCTCGTCAGGACTCCCCCGTCGACGGCTGACGACATCACGATGTTCGTCACTGTTTCGCCGTACGGCGACAGCACGTACAACAGCTCCTCGAGATGTTTGGTGGAACGCAGCCGGGCCCGGATGACATGGTTCTCACTGCCGGTGACGTGATGACACTCAACGACCTCTGGCATGTCCTGGACGATTTCGTCCACTAGCCCGACCGAGGCCGCGCTCGTCTTCACCCGGATGATCGCCCTGATCGGCACGCCAAGTTTCTCGTGGTCAACTTCGGCTCGATACCCGGTAATGATTCCGTCGCGCTCCATCTTGCGCACCCGATCCGCAACGGCCGGCGCGGTGAGGCCAACCTTGACACCCAGGTCTCGATAGCTTGCTCGACCATTGCGCTGTAGCTCCTCGAGCAGCATCCAACCTACGTCGTCGAGCATGTGACCCCCGAAAGAATCGGATTCCTTGCAGTTTGCTGGTTTTTCGCGTTCTCTGACATCGTGAATCATACTTTCAAAGGTGTATGTGAGACTTACACACTATACCACGACCACTAGGCCGCCCAACGACCAGTAAAGATGGTCGCATTGCGCTAAGGCTTTGTTATAGTTCTGCCGAGAACCTCAAAACACCCTACGAAAGGATCGGCCGTGGCCGATTTCGACACCAACTTCAAACACTTCCTCGCCGCCTGGAACAACCATCAGGAACTGCGCTCTTCTGGAGCCGCCGTAAGCTCACTGCTCGATTCGCGCATGCAACTTGACATGCTCCGTCTGGATATGGTCCGCACCCTTCGTTAGTCAACATTTGGTCGGGACTCTCTCCTCCGACACAAAAAAAGTAGCGGGGCCCGAAAGGGCCCCGCTACTTTGGTTAATGTCGCTAAAGCGACGAACTCTCGATACCAAACGGTACTTAGAAGTCCATCCCTCCGCCGCCACCATGGTGGTCTCCGCCACCGGCTGGGGCATCTTCCTTGACCTCGGCAATCACGCCTTCCGTCGTTAGTAGCAACGCCGCGATAGACGCTGCGTTCTGGACGGTAGAGCGAGTTACCTTGGCAGGATCGATGACACCGGCTTCGAGGAGATCCTCGAACTTGCCGGTGGCAGCGTTGTAGCCAAAGCCACCTTCGGAGTTGCGTACGTGCTCAGCAACGACGCCACCTTCGGCACCAGCGTTGATAGCGATCTGACGGAGCGGCTCTTCGAGCGCCTTGCGGACAATGGCACGGCCGACCTTCTCGTCGTCCGTTCCACCACGAAGCTTGTCGATGGCAGCCTCGGCACGAAGCAGCGCAACGCCACCTCCGGGCACAATGCCTTCTTCGACAGCCGCACGAGTTGCCGACACGGCATCCTCGATACGGTGCTTCTTCTCTTTGAGCTCGACCTCGGTAGCTGCGCCGACCTTGATCACAACCACACCACCGGAGAGCTTGGCGAGGCGCTCTTGGAGCTTCTCACGATCCCAGTCCGAATCAGTGTTGTCGATCTCTCGCTCGATCTGCTTGATGCGAGCTGCGACATCGGCTTCAGTGCCGCCGCCATCAACCATGGTCGTGTTGTCCTTGGTGATGATGACTTTACGAGAAGTACCGAGCATGTCGAGCGTGACGCCATCGAGCTTGAGGCCGACCTCTTCCGAGATGACCGTTCCACCCGTCAGAATGGCGATGTCCTGCATCATGGCCTTGCGACGTTCGCCGAATCCGGGAGCCTTAACGGCTGCCGAAGCGAACACGCCACGGATCTTGTTGACGACGAGCACGGCAAGGGCTTCGCCCTCGACATCTTCAGCGAGAACGATCAACGGCTTACCCGACTGCTGAACCTTCTCAAGAACCGGAAGCAGATCGTTGACCGAGCTGATCTTCTGGTTGGCGATGAGGATGTACGGGCTCTCTAGGACCGACTCTTGTGTGTCGGCATCGGTGATGAAGTACGGAGAAATGTAGCCCTTGTCGAACTGCATGCCTTCTGTGAACTCAAGCTCGATACCGAACGTCTGGCCGTCTTCGACGGTGATGACTCCGTCTTTGCCGACCTTATCCATCGCTTCGGCGATCTTCTTGCCGATTTCCTTATCGGCGGCCGAAATCGAGGCAACGTCAGCGATCTGAGCATTGGTTTCGACTGGCTTGGAGAAGTCGGCCAAGAACTCGACAACCTTCTCTACTGCCTGTTCGATTCCGCGGCGCACACCCATTGGGTTAGCTCCCGCTGCCAGGTTGCGAAGTCCTTCACGAACCATGGCCTGAGCCAAAACCGTTGCAGTGGTCGTACCGTCACCGGCGACGTCGTTCGTCTTGTTGGCCACCTCATAAGCGAGTTTGGCGCCCATGTTTTCCCATGGGTCGTCGAGCTCTACCTCTTTGGCGATCGTGACACCGTCGTTCGTGATGGTGGGAGCGCCCCACTTCTTCTCAAGAACAACGTTGCGGCCTTTCGGTCCGAGCGTCACCTTTACAATGTCTGCGAGCTTATTGACGCCCGTCTCTAGGCCCTTACGGGCGTCCTCGCCGAAGCGAAGATCTTTGGCTGCCATCTATTCAATCCTCCTGATTACGAAACTACGGCGAGAAGATCACGGCTCGAGATGACCAGATATTCGGTCCCTTCGAGCTTGACCTCGGTGCCGCCGTATTTTGAGTAGACGACGACGTCGCCTTCTTTGACGTCCATGGGAATGCGGTCGCCCGTGTCGCTAATGGCACCTGGCCCAACCGCAATCACATCGCCCGTTTGGGGCTTCTCTTTGGCAGTGTCTGGGATAACGAGACCCGACGCAGTGCGGGAATCCTCATCATCACGGGCCTTGACGATCACCCGATCACCAAGCGGCTTAAGTTTCATAGCCACCTTCCTCCTACAT
>CBDTUI010000002.1:0-84540 GCA_965363765.1 uncultured Acidimicrobiia bacterium | reverse complement strand
ATGGACCAGCCGCCTCGGCCACACCTACACCAACAAACCCGAACCACCCTAAAAACGGAGTCGACCGCCCGGTAGTGCACCCGCCTGGCGAAAACTGTATCGAACGACTATTACCCTTTGGGTCCCCAGCCATGAGTCGCCCACTCCGCTAAGTCGGGCGGGAACCAGCGTGCGAGCAATTCGCCGTATGCTCGCTCATCATCATCGGTCATATACGCTCGCCATTGACCACTTCGTCCTGAACGAAAGAAGGCAGCCGGATCCAGCCAGATACTTTCGTCTTCTGGAACGGACGTTGACCCTTTGGCGCGCATCGATTCGAGCGAGGCCCCCGCAACTACGGCAGCGACCAACTCAGGATCCGCTTGGATTCCGAGGAATTCAGACAGACGACTGACCTCTCGTGGGAGGTCAGTCAGGTAATCCTCGAAGTGAAATAGTTCCACGTTGGGGAGACGCCGGCGGTTCCACATTTGCAGGTACATCGCGGCCGTATCCGAGAACGGCCACCAGGAGTCGTCGGATTCAGTTAGCCAGCCTCTGATGAAGACGTCCGGGTCCAAGTCGCCAGCCGCGCTGCCCGCTTCGTACGTCCCGTCAAGACGAGTTGTGAGAGCCGTCATCGCTTCGAAATCCAAGTTCTTGTAGTGAGAAACCATCGATATGGCTGCATCGCGCGGATCTCTCCCGACACATACGTACCGAACGTCGTCGGACCATTGGACTCCATCGAGTGGAGTATGGGTCTTCATAAACCGCCGGTGCGTCTGCGAATCCAAGAAGGAAAAAACGGACGCTGCCGACCGGGTCGTCATGTCAACCCACGGCGACAGAGCCGAGATCGAATCCGGCAGCTCGCCACCGAAGATAAGCGAGCCAACCAACTGCTGGGTCCAGGTCGTGCCCGATTTACTATCCGCAACGATCACGACGTCGCCAGGTCGAAATTGGAAATCTCTCCAACGTAGGTTGTCGACCACGACCGATGAATAGTCCACCAGCTCCGACATATCAACCTCCCACCGTTCGACTATACCGAAAGGCCCTCGGCTGGTACCCGGTACTCAGGGTCGTGGAGGTGAACCCAACCCGGAATAAACGCCGAGCCACCGCGGATGAACTCGCCTCAAAGAGCCAACAACGAAACCCCGACACCTGCGAAGTCCGACGGCGTGCCCCAAAAGTCGGACGGCAGCAGCTATACGTTGTCGTCCCGCTGACGGACAGTCTCCGTCTCGACCGTTACGGCTGGTACGCCATTCACGGTCGACTGGTTCTTTTGAGTTACCGTTGTCCGCTGCCCGGCGGCCGCCATGACCAGGGTTGTAATGCCTACGCCGATGCCGACCACAAACATGATCAGGCCCATCTGCTGAATATCTATCCCCTCAACCTCGTAGGTAACTGCCCACGCCAGTATTGCCCCGATGGTTATCAGACCTGTTGCCAGGCCAAGTCCAGTTGTTCTCATATTGTTTCATCCTTCCACAGCAGACAGTAATACCCATCCGATGGCGTGTGTGAAACCGGCCACTTGCCCGCCGAACCGAGAGCTGCCATGCGGTGTCCTTCCCCGAGCCAGTCACTGACCTCGGCCGCCAGCGAATCGTCCAGTGCGAAGCGAGCGAAAATGGGAGCAGAGGGATCTTTCGGTACTTCAGGACCAGGTAGTAGTTCACGTATGCGCCGTCGACGCTTCAACTCGGTCACTATTGAGGATTCGAACTCACGGAGATCGGCCAGCCGTCGGGTTTTGCCCACGGAAACTCCGGGAGCGATAACCTGATCCGACCCCTGTATAAATCACAAGGCAGAGATACGGAGCAACTCAGTCTGGCCGAGATGCCTCGATCTTCTCGCGGAACCTGGCCGCTCGGTCAGCGAGGTCGCCAACCCACTCACGGTTCGCAGCGCCATCCCCATAGAGTGCGATGCCGCGCTCGGCCCACAGCAGTCCGGAGTCCCAGGACTTGGCCTTTTGCTGGCGGATGCACATCTGCCGGTAGGTCTCAAGCATGGGAACGTTGCCGAATTTTTCAGTGAGTGCCGGCCGAATAGCGTCCATTTCGGCGTCGTGCTCGACGCAGGTTCGGTCGTACTCGACCAGGGCCGATTCGAACGACTCTCGGCAGTAGTAGAGGTCCTTCTCGAGCTGGGCAAACATGAAATGACGGTCAATTGGGTGGGTTTCCAATTCCAGGAGCTTGCGAACCTCAGCGATCCGCCGGGCGGCATCCCTGGCCAATCCATCCATCCACGACAGGTCATAGCGAGCATCATCCCGATCCGTCGCGGCGGCGACACTGAGTCCGGTCCGCACTGAGCGGCGACTCGGTGACGGCGCTCGCTCGGATTCCTGCTCCGAAGGAGACAATCCGAAATCAGTCGGATCGTACGACAAGAACACCCCCAACTGTCCTGGGCCATCCGGCCGACGTCCGCCGCCGACGATGACGCCACGCAAACCAATCGACCTCCCGTGCTGGTGCTCAAGGCGAAGAATTGAGTGCTGCAAGCGAGCGGCGTCTTCTCTCGACAGGTGGCCAACCCGGTGATCGGTGATGACAACTTCGACGGCATACTCATCGTGTGGGTTTTCGGGATCCGGGCGAAGGACGGCAACGACTTTCCAACGGATCCGATCGGGTCCTCCGGGGCGTTCGCCGACGATGTGCCACAGCGCATCCTGATGCCGTGACTCTCCAACTACCTCAAGGGATTGGCGACCATCCAGAACGACGGCTCCACCGAGATAGGACGGAGAATCGGGCTGAGCTGACGAATCTCGAACTGTTCCCATCGCAGTCCTCCATGCCCAAATCTACACGTCCATGTTTCAAATCTCCGAGAGCCGGGTATCAGATTATTACCCAACCAGAAGGAGTGAAACATGCAGACCACAGAGGTAGGCAGAGTCATTGAAGACCTCGTTGAAACCCTCGAGGACGGCAAGAAGGGATTCGCCGAAGCCGCTGAACGCTTGGCCGATGCTGGCCGCAGCGACCTCGCCGACAAATTCCGTGAATACTCCGGCCAGCGCGAGCAGTTCTCCGCTGAATTGCGTGAGGTCGGCGCCTCTCATGGTGACTTCATCGAAGAAGCAGGATCCGTCGGTGGAGCCATGCACCGAGCATGGATCAATTTCAAAGACGCAGTGTCGATGGAGTCGGCCGAAGCCATCCTCGGTGCAGCCGAAACCGGTGAAGACCACGCCGTCGCCGAATACAACGACGCACTCGAAAAGGATCTCGCCCCCGATGTCCGCACCGTAGTGACCCGTCAGGCACAGGCTGTGAAAGCCGCCCACGACGAGGTTCGGCGCCTTCGTGATAGCGAGAGCTCATAATGCCGGGCTGGGCAATCCTGCTCCTCGTCCTCGCCCTAGTGCTTGGTGGAGTCGGACTAGCCGTTGAGGCGCTTCGGTGGCTGATCATCATCGCCGTTGTCCTCTTCCTCGTATCGGTTGTGACCGGTCGAAAACCGGTCTGACCGAATCCAGCACCCCACGTGAATGCCATTCCAAGACGGGACCCTTCGGGGTCCCGTCTTTTGTATGGACGCTACGACCAGAAGGAGGGTTTGCTAACTCCAAATGTTTGGCGATGCCTTGATCTGGGTAGCTGAAGAGGACGCCACTATGGAGCATCTGAAAATGGGAAAAGGCAAGCCGTCCAAGAAAACCAAGGAGCCTGAAAAGAAGCCCAACCGGGTCAGCACACCTGACCGTGTATCCACCTGGCTGACGGAGAACTCGGTCACGACCGAGGACCTACTCATGGCAGGACTCGGAGTCGCCGCCAGGTCCGCTCGGAAGGGCAAGCGGAAACCGTTCAAGCGGGCTAGCAAGTCCGGGCGCCGTCTGGTGGCAGACGGATTTCCCGCCTTCGCCAACATTGCGAACGCTTCCACTGACTCAGACAAACCAATGTCAGCCGAGCCGGTCATCTCCTACCAACACAATGGCGGAGGTTGGTACTCCGTTGAAGTCGGCGGGTTCGAGGTCGATCGAGTCCAGGGCGAAGAATCCGCCGCCGAACGGGCCGGATCGCTGCTCGCAGCGTACGCGTCTCTCGACTCGGAATCACAACAGTCCCGCTCAACCGGGGTCGATCACGTCGGGGGCGGCTGGTACGAGGTCACTGTGGCGGGCGTGCCCGTCGACCGGGTGCGCGGCAAGAGTGCCGTCGCAGAGCAATACCCCCAACTGGTCTCGTAACCGCATGTCTCTCGATCAGCGCGCCAATGAAGCAGCCGCCGCCAGCACCAGAGCCGATCCGAAATCGGCTGTCCATCGCACCGAACGATTGGCGAAGATTCTCACCGCCATAGGCAGCATCGGCATCGTCCTTTCGGTCATGGTCGGAATACTGGGGTGGCGCCTTATCGGCGACCTTGGCTCAGCCGCCGAGCAAAGCCTGACCCTCAGCGGCGAAGCTCTCATCACCATCGATCGGACGATCGCGGTGGTTGGTGACACGGTCGGGACTCTTAGCGATGGATTGGGGACCGTCGAGAGCTCCCTAGACGGCGCTGCACTAACACTCGAGAATGCCAGCGCCTTGTTCGCCGTCACTGCCGACGTTGCAGAAACGGATCTTCCCGAAAGTATTGCCTCGGTCCGCCAGGCATTACCGCCTCTCATCAGCAGCGCCGAGTCGATCACTGACGCCATCGGGGCGTTGTCGCTCTTCGGCATCAACACCGGACCGACGCAACCCCTCGCCGAACCGATCCAAGAAATCGAAACCAACCTGAGCCAACTCGAAGAACGTCTACGCACCCAAGCGAGCGCTATCTCCAGCATCAGCAGTGACTTCCAGTCATTCTCCGATGACGCCAACGCCCTGGCCGACAATGTCGGCCAAATGAACGAGGACCTCGCCGAAGCGGAGGCTCTGCTCGTCGACTACCAAACGACCACAACAAACGCCCGAGGTGCCATCGAAACCACCCAGGAGGACGTGGCACGCGCCGTTTCGACGTCCCGGGCTACCTTGATTGTGCTGGCCGTTCTCTTCGGCCTCAGCCAAGCCGCACCCATACTCGTCGGGCGATTCCTTCGGGAGATGACAGGTCCAAATGGAGGACTCGTCGCTGATACAATCCGGCCTCGTGAAACCGTGGGACGAGCTAACTGAGAAGGGCCAGTTTCGCCGCCTCCGCACCCTGGCGTTCGAAGCACTCAGGCACTACCCCATCGAACCGCTGCGACTGAGCCTGGTTGGGGGGTACACCAACGTGATCTTCCGGGTCGACACCGCCAATGGTCCGTTGGCCCTTCGAGTCGACTACCTCCAGGATCATACCGACGACGACGTAGCCGTCGAGCTTGCGTGGCTAGCCGCACTGGAGAACACCGATCTTGACGTTTGCCGGGTGGTTCAGACCCGGTCCGGCGAGCGGTCGGTCTATGCCACCGGTGAGGGAATTCCCAAACCACGCCGGTGCGTTCTCTTTCATTGGGTGCCTGGCAAACCACTCGCCGAGGACATGACCCGGGCTCGCTACCACCAACTCGGCAGACTGTCATCCTCGCTGCACATCGCCGGAGCCGACTACCGGCCACCCCACGAGCCAATGCGGTGGGACGAGGTGTTCTACTGGCAGGAGCCCGTCGATCCGATCGTCTACCACCTTCCAGAGAACGCCCGCTATTTCGTTGGTGGCAGACGGGAAATCATCGATCGGGCAATCGAAGCGGTCACTCCTGCATTCGGGAGGCTCAATCCAGCCGAAGCGCAAATCATCCACGCCGATCTTCATCCCTGGAACGTGCATGTCAGCCGTTCACGAATGATCGCCCTCGACTTCGAGGACGTGGCGTGGGGACACCGCGTCCAGGACATCGCCATCACGCTCTTCTACAAACGAGACCATCCCGACTATTCCGATCTCGCCAAGGCATTTGAGCGCGGATATCGAGACCTGGCGCCGTGGCCCGTCGAATACGAGGGACAGATCGAGACGTTCATGGCGGCTCGGACGATCATGTTCATCAACTTCATGCTGAACATCAACGAGGATCCCGAGGAGTTCTACGACGTTGCTTTTCCCCGGCTCGAAGCGTTCCTCTCGACGGCGCCGTAGCCGACGTCAGCCTTTTTCGAGCTGATCTTTCAACATGCCCATCGCTTTTTGCGTGGCAGGCTTGATTAGCGCCGGGAACAGGATCGGCATCACGAGCAGGCCCATCGGCCCACCCGGCTTGTAGAAATCAATCGTTTTCTCAACCCGTGTCGAATCGCCCTTGGGCGTGAGCACGAACGTGTTCAAAAACTTGTTGCCGTCCTGGGTAGCCGTAAATTCGATCTTGCGACCCGGCTCGAACGCAGTGACTTCTACATCGTTCCGGTTCTCTGGTTTACCAGGCAGCCACCCGTACGAGACGAAGGTGGTGCCTGATTCCACTAGACCCTCAACGCCTTCGACCCGATAAGGCTTCGGGGACCACTCATGGTGACGGTTCACGTCACGCAGGTATGCAAAGACCTCGTCTGCAGAACGATCGATATCTACGCCTAGCGTGGCAACCATCCGGTCACTCATATGGCCTCCCGTTTCAGTACGCACTCTACGACGAGTTGCAGGAGGACCGAGGTGCGGCCGGGAATTTGTCCGCCTATGGTCTCATACAGCCCGAAAGGAAAACTCTGACAACCGAGACCGGGTCATCGCTAACTGAAGGTTTGTCGTCCATCAGCGCTGAGCAATGGATTACCGCCGGTGGGATCATCCTCGTCGCGGCCCTGCTCGGATGGATCGTTAGACGGTCATTGCAGTCAGTCGTCGGTGGACGGACAGATAGTGCGTTCGTAGGAAAACTGCTCGGCCGTATCGCGGGCTACATCGTGCTGCTGGTCGGCATCTCATACGCACTGCGCACCCTGGGCATCGACCTTGGTCCGATATTCGCCCTCGCCGGAGTCGCCGGACTCGCCCTCGCTCTCGGTCTCCAGGATCTAGTTGAGAATCTTATCGCCGGCGCCTATCTGCTGGCAAGGAGACCGTTTCGGGTTGGTGACGAGATCGAAACCAACGGCGTGTTTGGAGCAGTACGGGATATCAACCTCCGGACCACTGTTATCTCCACCCCGGATGGCTCGGCTGCCTACCTCCCGAATGGGACGGTGTGGAAGAACACAATCATCAACCAGACCGATCAAGCCGACCGACGGTCATCTCTCTCGGTTGGGGTCGCCTACGACTCGGACTTGGACCAGGTCGAAGCACTCCTAGAGGCCGCAACTCGATCGGTCGGTGATGTTCGATCCGATCCGGCACCGTTTGCCGTAGTCGAGGAGTTCGGGGACTCAAGCATCGATTTCAAGGTGTTCTACTGGCACGGGTCACGCGCCTCAGAAGAGCGGATTATCTACCACCAGGTCGCCAAAGCCATCAAACGTTCGTTTGACGAGGCAGGCGTCAACATTCCGTTCCCGATCCGGACCATCATCCAGAATCCCCCGACCAACGACCGCTAACGCCGACTCGTGGTCCCGCACTCGGCTTCGAGAGTGCCCGCTACGGCATCGTCTCCGTCGGTCCGACCATCGTCAAACAGTCCTTCGACCGTCACGAAATTACCATCAATGGTGAGACCGGTTGGCGCGTTCATTTCCCAGTCGACCGCCGGATTGTCAAAATCCTCGATGTCGTTGATAAAAGTCTCATGCGTGAGGCCGTCTCCCTCAACCCGGCCATCGCCCGACTGATTACGGACATTGGCCTGCATCTGCACTCTCGTTCCATCGGAATGCTCGCCGAACGAATTCGATGTGAAGGAATAGACATCGCTCTCCGTGTTTTCGTGTCCGAAAGCGCACACAAAGTTGTCGAACTCCCACACCTCATCTCCAATGGTGAGCGTGGCCGATCCCTGGAAGATCCGCGAAGCGATCAACTTCGACGTGTCCTCGGTGAGGTTGGCGGCGGTTGGATTGGCACTGATCGCCTGGAAGTCGATCGTGTTCATGTCGATGTTGGCCCAGTCAATGGTGGTGAGATCAACGGTCGCCCAGTCGAAGTCGCTGCCGTCGATCGACCCGCCTGGGCCAGGCTGAGCGTTATCCGGTTCAGGAGCTGCAGCTGCCGTGGTATCCGAGCTCTCGCTCGTAGTGGCTGTCGGTTGGTCTGATCCGGCCGGGTCGGCTGCCGCCGTAGTGGTCGGGTCGGGGTCGGCGGCGCTGCCGCCGCAGGCCGCAGCCGCAACCACCAGAAAACACAACAACCCAGTTCCTATTGCACGCCCCATCTTTACGCCTCCCGTTCAGTAGCTCGAGCGCACCCACTTCCGACGCGCCCCCTAGATTGTCGAGCCTATCGAAAGCTCACGGGAAGTGACGGACTGGTGAGCTCACTGCCACTGCTGCTGGGTCTCGATCAGCGGGGCACTCAAACTATCTGCCCGCAGAGTCCGCGCCGTTCGCCTGAAAGAGTCGTGCCTGATGACATCTCCCTCGTCGGGTACAACAACCTTCCGACAGTTGGTGATGTCAGCCCGAGTCTGACGACCGTCAACTATCCAGGCAGGGATATCGGACGAATAGCCGGCGAAATGATTCTGGCCCTGCTCGGGGGGCGAAACCGTTGATAGTGTGATGCTCCAGCCAGAACTCGTCGTCCGGCAATCAACTAGACCACACAGCCAATAGGATCAGTATCCGACGCGATCATCACCGACGACCGACCTAAGCTCGGCCAAATGGACCTCACCAACGCCAACTCGTTTCTCAGCCAGCACAGCCACGGCGTGCTCATGACTATCAAGCGGGACGGCCGGCCGCAAGCATCAAACATCTCTTATCACTACGCGGACGGGGTGGCGCGGATCTCAGTAACCGCCAGCCGCGCAAAAACGAAGAACCTGCATCGCGACCCACGGGCAAGCCTGTACGTGACATCACAAGACTTCTGGCGTTTCGTCGTCGCAGAGGGAAACGCAGGCCTCAGCGAAGTGACGACGTCACCAGGCGATGCGGCCGGCCAAGAATTACTCGAGGTTTACAACGCCGTCAGTAGCGATCCGCACCCGAACCCAGCCGAGTTCTACGAAGCGATGGTCAAGGATGAACGGCTGGTCATCCGCCTCGCCGTCGAACGGGCCTACGGGCAACTCCCCGGCTAGGCGTCAAAACGGCTCGCATTAACCGGCGATCACCTGGCAGACCTTATCCGGGTCACAATCGGACGGGTTGAGGCTCTGCGACCGAACCAGCAAACCGTCGACTTCCTTTCTGATCCTCCGAAGTTCGCTGAGGCGGGCGTCTATCTCAGCCCGCTTGGCCTCAAGCAACTGCGTCGTATGAGCGCACGGAGCACGACCCTCATCGCGGACCGCCAAAATGCTTGAGATCTCGGCCAGGCTCAATCCGGCCGCTTGCGCGGCAGACACAAAACGCAATCGGTTGACTGCCTGCTCGTCGTAATCCCGATAGCCCGACTCGGTGCGCTCGGGAGGCGGAATGACACCTCGATCTTCATAGAAGCGAATCGTACGGACTGGGGTTCCTGATCGTTTGGAAAGTTCACCAATTCTCATGAACACACATTAGTCCTTGACCTTCCACCATGGTGAAGGGTTTACGATATGGGTATGGACATCACACTGCTCTACTTCGAAAGTTGCCCAAACTGGAAACAGACTGATGGCGACCTGGCATCGCTAGCCGATGAACATGACCTAAACGTGGCCTACCAAACGGTCGAGACGATCGAGGAAGCCGAACACTGGGGGTTCCGAGGTTCACCAACCGTCCTCGTCGACGGCGTCGACCCGTTCGCCCGACCGACCGACCCGGTTGGTCTATCCTGCCGGATCTACCAAACCCCTAACGGCCTGGCGGGTGCGCCGACGCTCGCCATGCTCACCCAGGCCATCCTCAGATAGGCTGGACTCAGGAGGCGCTCATGGACCACACGCAGCACGACCCCGACCACGCACGGGGTGCCAGCACTCCCGAATCCGGACTGGCCAGCACCCTAGAACCTAAGGCCGACATGTCGCATGACAAGCATGACGGCAAGCATGACAAACACGAGGGCCACAGCCCTGAGATGTTCCGGGATCGGCTGTGGGTCAGCCTGGCCCTGACCGTCCCGATTCTCTATTTCTCCGAACAGTTCCAGATGTGGTTCGGCTATTCAGCCGCCGAATTCAACGGCGTTGGGTGGATCAATCCGATCCTCGCCACGTTCCTGTTCGCCTACGCCGGGAAGGTGTTCCTGGTGGGTGGTCGCAACGAGATCCGCGACCGCACCCCGGGCATGATGGTGCTCATCTCGATCGCCATCAGCGTTGCCTACTTCTACAGCCTGGCTGTATCGCTGGGGGTAGACGGCGAACCGTTCTACTGGGAATTGGCCACCCTGCTCGACGTCATGCTCCTCGGTCACTGGATCGAGATGCGGTCAGTACAGTCCGCGAGCAAAGCACTCGACGACCTGGCGGCCATGGTGCCAACTGTTGCCCATCTAATCGACGACACCGGTTCGGTGACCGACGTTCAGGTCGATTCGTTGCAGCTCGGGGATCAGATTCTCATCCGGCCCGGCGAGCAAGTCCCGGTCGACGGTTCGATCGTCGATGGCGCCTCCACGATGAACGAGGCGTTTCTAACCGGCGAGTCTCGACCGGTCACCAAAGCCGTAGGGGACGAAACGGTGGCGGGCGCCGTCAACGGCGAGGGAGCACTGACGGCAGAGGTGATCCGACTGGGCGATGACACGGCGCTCAGCCAGATCATGCGCTTGGTCGAAGAAGCCCAGGCTTCCCGCAGCAGGTTTCAGGTTCTGGCGGACCGGGCGGCATTGTGGCTCACGATTATCGCGGTCGGTACAGCGGTCCCCACCCTCGTCGCCTGGCTGGTCTTTGGCGGTCAAGGCACCAGTTTCGCCGTGGCCAGAGCAGTTACAGTGCTGGTCATCGCCTGTCCCCACGCCCTCGGACTAGCGATTCCGCTGGTCAACATGAACGCCACTTCAGTCTCAGCTAAGAACGGAATTCTCGTGCGGAATCGGGAGGCGTTCGAACGGGGGCGCTCGATTCGGTACGTCGCCCTCGACAAGACTGGAACGCTTACTGAGGGCCGATTTGTCGTGTCATCCGTCATCCCGATCGGAATGAGCGAAGCCGATGCACTCGATATCGCCGCCGCACTTGAACAGCTCTCCGAGCACCCGCTGGCCGCCGCCATTGTCGACGCGGCTGGCGGCACCGGGGTGCGCGCTTCGAACGCGAAGGCGGTTCCTGGCCACGGCCTGGAGGGGTTGGTTGATGGGCGCACTTGGCGGGTAGGCCGCCCGGAGTGGGCTTCGGAGCTCGCCATCGAAATGGAGCCATCCGCCCGAACTGCTCTACAGGCCGCTGATGATCGGGGGGCAAGTGCCGTCGTCCTCATGGACGACCAAACGGTCCGAGCCGTCATCACACTCGACGACAAGGTCCGCGACTCGGCCAGGGCCACGATCGCTTCCTTGAAGGAAATGGGCATCGAACCAGTCATGATCACCGGGGATGCCGAGGCCGTAGCCCGATCGGTCGCCGCCGATCTCGGCATCGATCGGTATTACGCCCGAGTTCTCCCCAATGAGAAGGCAGACATCGTCAAGGCGCTCAAGTCGAGTGGACCAACGGCGTTTGTTGGCGACGGTATCAACGATGCGCCGGCGCTATTGACCGCCGACCTGGGTGTAGCGATCGGGGCAGGAACCAACGTGGCGATCGAATCAGCTGACCTTGTCTTGGTCGAAGACGATCCCTCGGACGTGGTCCGGGCACTCAAATTGGCCAGGGCGACCCGGCGCAAGATGCTGCAAAACCTCGGATGGGCGACCGGCTACAACGTTGTTGCGCTACCACTGGCAGCCGGAGTGGGCGTCGGCGCAGGGATCCTTCTGTCGCCAGCGGTCGGTGGACTGTTCATGAGCGCCTCTACCGTGATAGTTGCTATCAATGCCATGCTGTTGCGCGGCATTGACCTGGACTAGCGAGAGGCTGATCGGTTAGGCAGAACGGCGTCTCGTTCGTTCGCGGGCGGGTACCGTCGGACGTACCTGCACCCCGAGTCGTTCGATGACTTCATCACGGCTGGGACGGTCGCCCGGCACGAAGGAATCTACCGCGGCACTGATCGCGGCAATATGAGCGGGTGTCGACCCGCAACAAGCCCCGATAATCTGGACGCCCGACCGTAGAGCTATTTCCACATAATCTGCCATCGTTTCCGGACCGGCTGGATATTCCAGACCTTCGTTCTTGTACAGCGGAATACCACAGTTACCTTTTGAAATCACCAGTTGGTGCCGCTCGGTTTCGGTGATCTCGTGCACAGCCACCACATTGTCGCCAGGGCCGATCCCGCAGTTACCACCCACCCCAGCAAGCTTGGTTTCGCTGGCCCAATCGGCGAAGTCGGCCGGGCTGAGTCCCATCATCGTCTTCCCGACGGTGTCGAAGCTAAGGGTTGCCGTGACGGGGATATCGAATCGGTCGGCGGCTTCAACTGCTGCCGCCAGTTCTTCTCGTGCCGAAAGGGTTTCGATCCACAGGACGTCCGCCCCGCCAGCAATCAAGCCGGCCATCTGTTCGGCGAACACCTCCACAGCCTCGGAATGCGTCAGGGGCCCGAGCGGTTCCATCAGGTCTCCGGTCGGGCCGATGCTCCCTGCCACAATCACCGGGCGGTCAAACTCGTCTGCCACTTTCCTGGCAAGCCGGGCGGCGGCCTCGTTGAGGTCGAACACCCGGTCGGCCGCGCCATGAAGCATGAGTCGACGAGCGTTGCCGCCAAACGTGTTGGTCAGAATGAGATCGGCCCCGGCCTCGAGGTAATCGCGGTGAACGGTGGCGATCATCTCGGGGTTTTCGACGTTGGCGAGTTCTGGGCACCCGCCCACTTCAAGACCGCGGGCGAACAGCGCGGTACCCATCGCACCGTCGGCGACGACGGCGGCCCGGTTGGCGAGGACTGCTTCAAACACTGACATGGTGAACTCCTCTACGTCAGTGCAGGCTCCGCGGCCAAAAAGAAAAGACCACTACAACTAAAGCGGTCTTCAAAATCGACGCTTTAGCTGCATTTTTAGAGCGCCCGCAAGCTGACGAATCAAATTGGCGCTTTCATGGATGAGTGTATCAGGATTGTCATGGCTACGGAAGGGCGCAAGCCCCAGACGGTGTCAGACGTTCGTGAGAAAAAGCACATCCGAAGTCGGCTGCGGAGAGCCTCCATTCGGCTCAACCGTGACACCGATTAAGCTTCCCGGTTCGAACGCCACGTCAAGAACCAGCCGAGCGTTTCCATTCTCATCCGGCACAAAGACGCCGGCAGAGATTGGTCCATCGCCACCGATCAACCACGCTTGATACGTGCGACCCGAATCCAACGTCTCGAGAGACTCGGCGATCAGTGCCAACGAGCCATCGGACGCGCGATAGACAGCTTCCATGCTTGCAACATCCACATACGCTTCGGTGGCGGCCAACTGGATGACGACCGCATCCGGGGCGGCGACGATATCGGAAACGGGATCCCGCTGGATTAGGAAGCTGCCAGCAGCAAGAACAACCGCTAGCGCGGCCGCCGCCCCGAGCATCCATGTCCGGCGCGGACGCCGCAGTGGTGTTACCTGAGGAGTGGTCGCGATGTCGGCCAAGACTCGGTCCCGCAGATCGGCAGAAGGGGCCACGGCCACATCATCGGCTAGCCCCGCCAACAACGGCGCCAAATCACGCATCTCGGACTGACAATCAGCACAACCCTGCAAATGGAGCTCGTAGTCGGCAAGGTCTCGGCCCGTCAGCTCGCCAAGCAGATAGGAAGTTAGGTCGTCATGGCTCATGCCGACACCTCCATCGCTCGCCGTAGTTTCGACATACCAACGCTCATACGGGACTTAACGGTACCGAGCGGAACACCGAGCCTATCCGATATCTCTTGCTGGGTATGTCCCTCATAAAAGGCAAGATCAATGACGATCCGCTGATCGTCTGGCAGCTGGGAAAGGCGCTGTCGCATCTCGCTGGAAGTCTCTTCGGTTTCGACGCGTTCGTGAGCAACATCAGGGGTGACTTCGAGGGTCGTAGCTGTCGCTTCGCGCCTCTTGCGGGCTTCTTCCGATCGGACCCGGTCCACCGCCCGGCGGCGGGCAATCGTCAGAAGGAAAGTGGTCGACGAGCCACGGGCCGGGTCCCAGGTCGCCGCCGAAGACCACAACGCGACGAAGGCTTCTTGGGTCACTTCCTCGGACTGCTGTCGATCGCGCAAAATCCGCAGCACGGTCCCGAAAACTGCTGCGCTCATCGCGTCGTAGAAAGCCGCGAACGCACGCTGATCGCCCTCAGCAATCTTGCCCATAAGCATGTCGGTTTGGTTGGCAGTGGAGTCGGACGTCATGTGTAAGAGCGCCACTCTAATGACAGAGAACCAGGCCGGTACTCCCCATGTGAGTATCGGGCCTCGGACAAGGATTGCGTAGGTCATCGGACTACTCAGAGCCTGACAGAGCATCGAGCAGCATCTGGGCGGCATAACGGTGCACCGGATGGAACGCGGGATTTCGCTCCACGAGATCCTGAATCTCGGCCAAGGCTTGGGCGTGGTCGCCAACTGCTGCCCATATCATGGCTGAGTGAAATTGGAGTTCACCGTCCTGGGTCCCATACCGTGTGGCTTGGTCGGCGGCGGCCCGAGCGGCTTGGAAGTCGCCTGCTCGATACAGGGTCCAGGCGTACGCGTCCCAGCTGCCGATATCCTGGCGTCGCTCGAGGTCATCCTTGGCCAGTTCGACAGCCTCGTCCCGATGTAAACCACGATCGGCCCAGAGCACCGCCAGGCTGCGCCCGGTCAGTTCGGGGGCTTCGCTGGCATAAATGGCCTCAGCCTGAGCGTACAACTCGTCGGCGCGATCCGGGTTGCCCGACACGAACTCCAGGTCGGCGAGTGACCCAGTCCAACCCGGGTCACCGGGTTGGAGGGACAGGGCTCGCTCGTAGCTGGCTTTGGCAGCCGATACCTGACCAAGCGCGGCGAAAGCTTTCGCCTCTCCGGCGTAGCCAACCGCCCAGGTTGGGTCGATCGATATCGCCGACTGTGCTCGGTCCAAGGCGGCCTCATATCTTCCAGCATCGAAGAGCAGGTCTGATTCCAAAAGCAGATAGAACATGAGGTTTCGCCCGTCGAGTTGACGAGTGACGGCCAGGTCGGTGGCCTCTGCCGCTGTCCGGACGGCAGCATCCTGATCGCCTCGCAGGTGGGCGAGTTCGGCGGCCCTCACCAACGTGGCAGGATGATCAACCGGAAGATGGACAAAGGCTGCTTCAGCGCCGTCAATATCGCCTAGTTCCAGGAGAGCATCGCCCTTGGCGAGCCAGGCGGCCGTGTTGAGCTTGTCGATCTCGAGTTGAGCTTCGGCGATTTCGAGAGCTTGCGAGAATCGATGCAACGTCGCTGCTGATCGGGCAAGGCCCATCTGAGCGGACTGAGATCCTGAGGCGAGTTGTACTGCTAATTCGTAAGCACTCAGCGAAGAACGATACCCATTGAGGTCACCGGTGAGTGCCGCTCGGCTGAAGTAGTAGCCGCCCAACGACTTCAGGTCGGCATAGGTGGGGTCCTGCTCGACCCGAGCTTCGAATACGTTTATGAGCCGGGTCAGTTCGGCGGGGTTAGGCAATGTGTTCGTGTAGGCCAGCGAAGCCGGGGGCGGTGTAGTCAAGGCCGACACGGCCACAGTGCCGGCTGAGAAGACGACGGCCGCCAAAACGGCCATAAGAGTTTTGCGCATCACATTGTCCTTCCAGAGGGTAGAAGGGTGGGCACGGTCGGAACCGCGCCCACCCTGGGGTGGCTAGCTGTTTGGTTGACCCAGGTAAGGGAAGGTCGGCGAGTAGTCGGCGTGTGGGCCGACACCATCCGAAGTAACAATTCCCTTGGTGACGATCGAAAGCTCGATGTCAATGACATCGTCATCCAACGCACGCCCGTTCAGCGGTCCTACCGCCGACGTACCTGTGTTGTAGGTGATCACGTCTGGCAGAAGCACAGCGGCGAGGCCGCGAGCTTCAGCATCTGTGTACGGAGTCACGTTCACCGGATCGAGCGATGAGAAGGCCACGAGGGCATTCACAACCGCATCGGTGAAGTTGGCTACGTCGTTCTTAGGGTGCGAGGCATTGAAGATGTTCTTCGCTGCTGACGGCGCCCCAACGATTGGACCGGAGCTGTTCACGACCGTGTTGATCGCTGGGCGACCGATCCGGTCGATCTGAGTGGCGCTCCCACGACGCACAGATGCAGTGGTTGCCCACACACCGATGTCGGTACCGAGCTGGCTGTCAGGTAATTCGACGACGATCGCCAGGGTGTTGAGCTCGGTGAAGAAGTCAGTTGGCATGTTGCCAAGTCCATCTGAACCAATGCCTTCAACTGTGCCCAAGAAACCACTGAGGTCGAAGAAGAACGGATCGGACCGGAGTCCGGCCCATGCCGTGCCGCCGCCATCGAGGGCAAACGACTCACCAACAAAGCCTTGACCGATAACGCCCCCACGCTTGCCGGTTGAACTGGCCTTGCGACCGGTCACTTCGCGCACCTTGACCTTTTGGCGTCCGTCATCCTGCGTGTTGAACTCGACCGTGTACATGATGTCCTCGCGGGCATCACCGTTCGTGTCGACGCGCAGATGATATGAACCGTCTTGCTTGTCGATGAAAGTCGAGTCGCCTGCGGCGAGCGGACTCACCGTGACAGCCAGGACCGTGTTGGAGGCGTTGGAGCCTTCAAACACGTACAGATCATTGATATCCAGGCGAGCGTCGCCGCCTGGCGAGTTGAGTCCCGGTGCGTCCAGGTGGTCTGCGCCTTGAGCGAACTGTGGCGCGGACCCGAAGGCCACCACCAGAGTAACGAGCAAAGCAGCCACCAGGGCTACCGAAGTTTTACGTACCTGCGTCATCATGCCTCCTGTGTGTGAGATGACACCGAAGGTTCGAAACGGACAGGACAATGGTTCAGTTAATGAGGACAAGTCCAAAGACGACGGTGCGTCACGCCCGCGAAGGAGATCGCTCCGAAGAAGTGCGAAGCAGTCGGCACGACCCGAAACAGAGCGCAGAAAACGCAAAGCGTTTTCTGCAACGTCTCCGAAGGAGACGCCGTGCCCGCTACCCCCCGCCCCGCAGAAGTGCGAAGCAGTCGGCACGACCCGAAACAGAGCGCAGAAAACGCAAAGCGTTTTCTGCAACGTCTCCGAAGGAGACGCCGTGCCCGCTATGCGGGCACGCTTAGTCCTTTATATACGGCTGTCCATCGGCTGCAGGTGGTCTGCTTCGACCAACCACGCCAGCGACGACGATGATCGTCACCAGATATGGGGTCATCGAGAGGAACTCTGAAGGGATCGGGGTCCCGAGGATGCCGAGCTTCTGCTGCAGTGTGAGCGCAAAGCCAAACACGAGGCCGGCCCCCAATGCTCCAAACGGCATCCACCGACCAAAGATCATGGCGGCGAGCCCGATGTAGCCGATCCCAGCCGTAAGGTTCTCCTCGAATCGTGAAACCTGCGCAAGGGTGAGGAACGCTCCGCCGAAGCCAGCGATGAGCCCCCCAAGCATCACGTTGCGGTAGCGAGTTCGGTAGACGTTGATGCCGACGGTATCGGCAGCTTTGGGGTGCTCACCCACCGCTCGAGATCGGAGGCCCCACCGGGTGTAGAACAGTCCAAAGTGGAGCACGATCACCAAGATGTACGTTCCGTACACAAACATGTTGTGGTTGAAGAACATCGACCCGAGCACCGGTATGTCACCAAGGAGCGGGATCTTGTGGGTCGAAAAACGCCCGGGCGAATTCAACTCGGGCGTTACCGATAGGATTCGGCGGGCGAGAAACGAAGTCAGGCCCAGTGCAAAAATGTTGATGACGACGCCTGCGATGATTTGATCGATCCGATACCGAATGGACAAAACGGCCAGCACGAGGCCGAGGATCGCTCCCGTCAGCATCGCCCCGGCGAGTCCTACCCAGATCCCCCACGCTGAACCTGCGATTGTTCCCACGAAGGCAGCCGTGAGTAACTGCCCTTCGATAGCGATATTGATGATGGCAACTCGCTCGCACATGAGGCCCGAAAGGGCCCCCAAAGTAACCGGGACGGACAGAATGACGGTCGACCGCAACATGCCTACGAGGCTGAACGATTTATCGGCCGCTGCCCAGGTTAGGAAGGCCAGGGCGAACAGACCGAGAGCGATGGCCAGCGCCATGTTGGTCCATCGAACGTGGGTCCTGCGCAGTACCCATCCTCCGAGAAAAGCGATGATTGCAGCGACGAAAAAGGCCAGAAGCTGTGAGCTCACGACCCAGGTCAGCGGCGACTCGCCAGGGAGCGACAAATTGAATGTCGAGGTGAATGACGACTCGACTCCGAGCCCAAACACCCACAAGACGAAGGCGGCTATGGCGACGAGGACGATCCCGATCGCCGTGGCGCGCTTCTCCTCCGGGGTGGCTCGGACTTTGTCGAGCACTTTGGTTTCGGCGGCGGTAGTCATCTCAGCCACCCCAACCGGTTGAAATTGTCGTCGAGACATCCTGGTCAGGGGTCTTGATCCGATAGATGGCCCGCACCAACCGTGGTGCGGCGATCATGACGATGATGAGAGCTTGGAGGACGAGGACGAGGTCGATGGGGACGCCAGCTGCACCCTGCATTTCTCGACCACCGGCTCGCAAGGCCCCGAACAATATGCCAGCGAAGAGCACGCCGACGGGATGGGAGCGACCCAACAGGGCCAACGCGATTGCGTCGAAACCCACGGTCCCGGCAAACCCTGAGATACCCCGATACGGCTCGAGGCCGAGAATCTGATTGGTGCCTGCAATACCGGCCAGCCCCCCCGAAACGGCCATCACTCCAAGGTAGATCCACGCCACGCTCATACCTGCGTAGCGACCCCCGTGCGGGTTGTAGCCGACCGCTCGGAACTCGAACCCAATGGTCGACCGGTACATCAACCACCAGACAAAGACCACTGCAACAAGAGCGAAGAAGAAACCGATGTTCAGACGGAAGTCACCGACCAGGGTTGGGAACTCGGCGGTGGCATTTACTTTCTGCGAGATGGGGTCGTTCCGACCGGGCGCCTGAAAGATACTGGTCTTGAGCAGGTAGTCGACTGTAAACAGCGCGACGAAGTTGAGCATGATGGTCGTGATGACCTCATGGGCGCCGGTGCGGGCCTTCAAAATCCCAGATATTCCTCCCCAGATCGCTCCCGCCATAATGGCTGCAGCAATCGCCAACGGGATGTGAATGATGGCCGGCAAGGTAACGCTGAAGCCAACCCACAGAGCCGCCATGCCACCAATATGCATCTGGCCACTCACGCCAATATTGAACAGACCTGCCTGAAAACCGACCGCAACTGCCAGCCCCGCAAGGATGAGCGGGGTCGCAGCGAAGAGCGTCTCACTGATGGCCCGCGGCGACCCAACAGACCCGACGAAGAGGGCCTTGTACGCCTTAACGATGCCGCTAATGGTCTGCCGAAACGCCTCGCCGGGGTCCTGACCCCAGAGTGGAAGCGTGTCGAGATCCGTCACCGCGATGATGATGGCGCCGACGATCAGCGCCGTGAGTACAGCCAACGCGGGGACAACGAGTGCTTGACGGAGCGAACTGCCAACGCCGACAATACGATCGAGCGCCGTTCCTCCATCGTCGGGACCGCCCTTACCTGGGAGCCCGTCTGGGACTTCGGCCTGAGGTGTCTCGTTGTCGCTCACGACGCCTTGTCCTCGTCGGAACTTCCCAGCATGGCCAAACCAACTTCTGTCATAGTCGCCGACCTGTCGAATTCGCCAGCAATCTTGCCCGCGTACATGACCAGGATCCGGTCGGACAATGCCATTACCTCTTCGAGTTCCGACGACACGATCAAGACTGCCGCCCCGAGGTCACGTTCCTCGACGATTCGAGAGTGGATGTATTCGATGGATCCCACGTCTATACCCCGAGTGGGCTGGGAGGCGATGACCAGTTTCACATCTCGGTCGAATTCCCTCGCCACAATGACCTTCTGCTGGTTGCCGCCGGAAAGGTTCGAAACAGGAACTTCGATACTGGGCGTACGCACGTCGTACTCGACAACGAGTCGAGTCGCCTGCTCACGCGCCGCGTCCCAATCCATGCGGACACCATGCGAGATGGGCTCCTCGTAGTAGGAGTTCAATACGATGTTTTCGGCCACCGTGAACGGCAGAACGAGTCCGCTCTTCTGGCGGTCTTCCGGTACATGGGCGACTTCAGCCTGATGCATTTCTCGGGGCGAGGCGGTTGTCATGTCTTTACCGCTGACGAGTACGGTGCCGCCGAGTGGGGTGCGTAGGCCAGTTAAGGCCTCCACGAGTTCGGTTTGTCCGTTGCCTTGGACTCCGGCAATACCAACGATCTCACCAGAGCGAACCTGGAAGGACACGCCGTCGACCGCTCGGCGATTCCGGTCATCGAGCACCGTCAAATGTTCCACAGACAGAACGACGTCCTTCGGCTCGGCGATGGCTTTGTCCACGACGAGGTCAACTGGGCGACCCACCATGAGTTCCGCCAACCCAGCCTCGTCGACATCCTTCGGGAGCACCTCTGCGACGGTCTTTCCGCGGCGCATGATCACTATGCGGTCGGCGATTTCTAGGGCTTCACCAAGCTTGTGACTGATAAAGATGATCCCCTTGCCGTCCGCTTTCAAGCTCTGGACGATCTCGAAAAATCCGTCCACTTCGCTGGGGGTTAACACCGAAGTTGGCTCATCGAAGACAACAAACCGAGCTTGACGCTCGAGAACCTTGATGATTTCCACTCGCTGCTGGATACCGACAGGAAGGTCTTCGATGATGGCATCTGGATCCACGTCGAGGTTGTAACGACGGGAGATCTCGGTCACGGTCTTCGATGCCTCCGCCCGATCGATGATGCCCGCCTTCTTGGTCGGCTCATTGCCAAGAATGACATTCTCAGCGACAGAAAATACCGGAACCAGCATAAAATGCTGGTGCACCATGCCAATTCCGGCCTTGATGGCATCTCCTGGTGACTGAAAATGGACAGGTTGGCCGTCAATCGAGATTGAGCCTGACGTCGGGTGGTACAGCCCGTACAGGATGTTCATGAGGGTCGTTTTGCCTGCTCCGTTCTCACCGAGCAATGCCACGATCTCGCCTTCGGCAACCCGCAGGTTGACGTTGTCGTTGGCGAGCACTCCAGGAAACTGTTTTGTTATGCCGGTCAAAGCGAGTTCCAACAGTTCCTCCTCAGCCAACGTTGTTGAACGACCCAGACCTAAGGACGCTATCACAATACAAAGTGGGGCCCCTTTGCAGAGGCCCCACTTCTCATTTTTTATCCTGTTTTGTTCAGGGTTGGATTAGTAACCGACTGGTGTAAAGGCGGCCACAATCGTACCGTCCTTGATGTCAGCGAGAAGCTGATCAACTTCGGCCTTCAACTCGTCCGAGACCCTTGAGTCCCAGTCGTGGTACTCCGAGAGACCGACACCGTCGTTGGCGAGGTTACCCACGAACGAACCAGGTGCCCATGTGCCTTCCTGCTGGTCTTGGACCGCAAGCGACACAAACGGAGCGATGGCCTTCTCAACCGTCGTCAACCAGAGGGATTGGTACTGCTCGGGCTTGGCGAGGAAGGAGTCGGCGTCAACACCGATCAACGCGGCATCGAGACCGAGGTCGTTGATGGCGTCGCCGGCAGGCAGGTCGATTGCGCCACCGACCCCAAGTAGCACGTCGCAGTTCTCCTGGAACAAGCTCTCAGCGGTGCTGCGAGCCAGCGCCATATCGGTGAAGGATCCGGTGAACACACCATCGCCAGCTTCTGAGTCCCAACCAAGAACCTGGACACTGGTGCCCTTGATATCGTTGTAATGCATGGCGCCACGAGTGAAGCCATCCATGAAGATCGACACTGTCGGGAAGTTCGCGCCACCGTAGGTGCACAGAACGCCGGTCGTGCTCACGCCAGCTGCGAGATAGCCAGCCGCAAACGCAGCCTCGTCGGTCTGGTAGACGAGCTCACGCACGTTTGGCAGAGCCAAAGGAGCGAAGGTTTCGTCGGTGAGTACGTTGTCAATCATTGTCCACGTGATCTCAGGATGAGCCGCAGCATTGATGGCCGTTACCTCACCGAGGGCGAACCCGACGGTGACGATATGCTGACAACCCTGAGAGACGAACTGATCGATGTTCGGCTGCCAGTCAGAGGCATCGGTTGACTCAAGGAAGAACGAGTCTTCCGTGGCGATACCGGCGGCCATGGCGTCTTGCACACCCTGCCAGGCGCTGGCGTTGAAGCTTTGGTCGTCGACGCCAGCAAGGTCTGTCACGAGACAGGTCTTAATGGCATCCATCATCATCTCAGTGGTGTCGGTCGTTCCAGCTGTTGTATCTGGAGTTGTGTCGTCCACCATGGCTACGGTCGTGTCGGGGGTGGCAACTGCCGCAGCAGTCGTCGTGGTCGTATCGGTGCCGCCGCAAGCCGCAGCAAGCAGCATTAGGACACCGAGAAGCGCAATAAGGCGCTTGAATTTCATAGTTCCTCCTGAATATGTTTCGAAGTCGCCCGAAAGCGACCCCTGTACGATAGTCCACCCGTCGACCACATACCTAAAGTCGAACACATTTGGACAAGCCCAATTTTCGCGCTCCCCCACCGTTTTTCGTCGACTGTGCATCCACAGCCCTATAGATGCCATAGATGCACAGTCGATCAACCGAGCGTCCCACCGACGCAACGAGTGTGCATCAATCACGGGACAGCGGTTACAGATGCACAATCGATCGAACCCCTTGTGTTCGACGTTCGGTTGGCGCAACCTGCTCAGGTGGACATATCGACGACTAAGACTCAGCTCAGCTCCCTTGCCAGCCGCCAGCACGGAGCCATCAGTCTCCAGCAGCTCCTTGGTACGGGAGTGAGTCGCTCCTTGCTGGCGACTCGATGCGGGACTGGAGAATGGGTACGCATCGGCAAGACCGTGTTCGCCATGGCCGGTAGCCCCGACACAGTCTGGCGCCAACTTTGGATCGCCTATCTGAGCAAGGACGCTTGCCTCGTGAGCGGGCGCTCGGCGGCAGCAGTACACCGACTGAGCGGCGCTTCTCACCCGGTGTTCCCGGAGATCACGATCCCTTACAGTGGCGACGGCCGTTCCTCGATTGCCAGAATCACGCGTTCGCAGTTCTTCAATGCGGTTTCCAGCATTGTCGTCGAGGGGCTTGAAGTCAGCAGCGTGCCGGAAACCATCTTCATGGTCGCCCAATGGCTAGGACCCCGCCGAACCACCCGACTCGTCGATGACCTCCTCATCAGAGAGCCGAGAGCGATCGCCGAACTTGAGCAAATCTTCGTGCGGTACCAAGGCCATCGAATGCGCGGAATGGCGACGATGCGCCCGATCATTGCCGAGCGTGCCGGTCTCACATACTCGCCGACCGAAAGCGAACTCGAAGCAGTGGCCTGGGATTTGTTTATAGATGCCGGGATCCCGAATCTTTGGCGACAGTCGCCACTTCCGTGGGCGCCGGCCGCAGGCAGAGTCGACCTGTTTGTTCCTGCTTGGGGACTCATCATCGAGTTAGACGGCCGCCGGTGGCACACGAAAACCGAGGACTTCGAACGCGATCGCTCTCGAGACAACGCGGCTACGGCTTCCGGCTACGCGGTCATGCGCTTCACATGGGACGCGCTCACGAAAGAACCCAAAAAGTGTCTAAGCCTCGTCCACGAGTTTGGGTCCCGCGCCGCCGCAGCACCCATCTCAACGAATGTGCATCAACCATCGCTATACAGTTAGTGATGCACACTCGTCGCAGAGGGGTTGGCGCGTTGGCTGATCGAGTGTGCATCAATGATGGCTAAGCAGTTATGGATGCACACTCGACGATCATTGGGGGTTAGCGGGCCTTGATCGCCTCTATGACCGCCGGGATGATCTCATTGAGATCACCGATCACCGCGTAATCAGCTTTCGTAACCATCGGCGCTTCCGGGTCGGTATTGATTGCCAGGACCCGCTTCGATCCCATCATGCCAACCCAATGTTGGATGGCACCTGAAATGCCACAGCCGATGTACAGGTCGGGAGCGACCCGATTGCCGGTCTGGCCGACCTGGTCTGAGTGGGGGCGCCACCCATTGTTAGTCACGACTCGACTGCATCCGACCGCCCCGCCAATCAGGGCTGCTAGCTCGTCGAGCGAAGCGAAGTTCTCCGGGCTACCGACACCGCGACCACCGCTCACCACAACAGGAGCCGTCTGCAACGTGATCCCGCCTTCGGCCTGAACACGATCGGCGACGATGGTGCGGGCAACCGAGTCGTCCAGATCCACCTCGATCCGCTGAACCGTGCCTGCCGCCGGGGACGGCTCTGCCACCACGGCATGAGGCGTAATGGTGACCAGCTTACGATCGGCCGACAGCGTCGTCTCCTCAAGGAGTGACCCACCCCAGCGAGTGCGGATCATCGACCACTCGCCATCACCCGCTGTGATTTCGACGCAGTTGGCGACCATCGGAGCATTCAGCAGAGCACCTACATGGGCGAGAACCTCGTTGCCGCGGTCGGTGCCTGGCGCGACGATCGCTTGGGCTCCCGAGATAAGCATCGCCTGCACCAGAGCGTCCGCCCAGGCCTCGGATCCGTAATCAGCCAACAACGGATGGGTAATAACCTGGACCGCCTCGGCTCCGTATTCGGCAACCGCCGGCGCAAGCGCTTCGTAGTCGCCGATGACAGCGGCCTCGATCGTGCCGAGCGCCCGGGCGGCGGTAAACGCTTGGAGGGTCAGCTCATCGAGGACCCCACGATCATGATCGACCAGGACAAGGACCTTCATGTCACCAGCCCCAACTCGACCAAGAGGTCGACAATCTTGCTGGCCGCTTCGGGGCCTTCCCCGAGGATGACCGTGTTCGATACCTGTTCTGGGGCCGGCACCAGCCGCACCTTTTTCTGACCGCCAGGAGTATGCGGTTGCGGCGACGCCCCCACCTCGGCTTTCCGGGCATTGAGTCGGCCCTTCATCGTTGGATAGCGGGGCAGGGTTATGCCCTCCTTGACTGCGATGAGAGCCGGCATCGCGATTCGATACTCTTCGAGTCCCGCCACCGTTTGGCGACGAGCCATGATTCTGTCGCCCTCGATTTCTAGAGCTTTGATACCCGAGACGATCGGGCGACCCAGGGCATGAGCTGCTCGGATTCCCACCTGATAGCCACCCGAGTCGGCTGACTCGTTTCCGAAGATGACGAGATCAAACGGTTCACCGGCTTCTGTCTCGACGATGGCGCCAGCCAAGGCCGCAGCCGTCGCCATCGGGTCCCAATCATCGGTATCTGTCGGAACAAGCACCGCGTGATCAACACCGAGCGAAACGGCATACCGAAGTTGTTCCTCGGCTTCTGGTCCTCCGAGCGTCATGACCGTCGACGAACCGCCATGGGCCTCAACCAGTTGAACCGCCAGCTCGACGCCGCATTCTTCGTGCGGGCTCATCGCAAACCCAAGATTCTTGGTATCGACGGCCTGCTCGTCCTCGGTGATATTGATCTTGGCACCAGGGGCTGGGACCCGTTTGACGAGAACCAGAACCTTCACTGCTTCATCCGCTCATCCTCAGGATCGAACAAGGGCTGGGAGCCAACCCGTTCCACCGTGACCGGAAATAGCTCGTTCATATACATGACCTTGAGCTTGGTCCCCTCCACTGCGTGCTCGGGCGGCAGGTACGACAAGAGGAGGTACTTGCCAAGCGACGGTGAGGCACCGGCAGTCGTCACATAAGACACCCGGCCGTGGACATCTAGGATCCGCTCGCCATCAAGCGTCAGGATTGGCTCGGAGCCGGTCATATACCTCTTGATGCCCGACGCCGAAGTGTGATCGTCCACCGATAACGTGCACAACGTCGTTGCCACGACGGCGTCTCGGGCCGCAAGGTAACCGGCCTTCCCGATGAAGTCTGCCGCCTTAACCTTGGGTCGCGCCAAGCCAGCCTCCACCGGAGTGAAGTCGGACTCGAGCTCAGCTCCCATCAACCGGTAGCCCTTCTCGATGCGACCGGTCGTCCCATACACGCCCGCCCCAACCGGCACTACGCCAAACGCCTGGCCAGCTTCGAAGAGGGCATCCCACAACGCCGGGCCGTCGGCCATGTCAACATAGATTTCCCAGCCGAGGTCGCCCACATACGAGATCCGGAACATCCGGGCCGAAAGGCCGGCGATGGTGGCCTCCTTGGTACTCCCATAGGGGAACCCCTCGTGGGAGATGTCGTCGTTCGTCAGCGTCGATACAAGATCGCGGGCTCGTGGCCCCCAAACACCGATCGTGCAAATGTCCTCGGTGCGATCCGTCAGTGTCACCGAACCATCGGTCGGCAAGTGCTTGCGGAACCAGGCCTCATCGCGAGGACCGTCAAAGGCGCCGGTAGCCACCCGGTAGTACTCGTCGCCGAGGCGCATCACGGTCAGGTCGGCTTTGAAGCCGCCCTTCTCGGTGAGCAGCGGCGTGTAGATCGCCGAGCCGACCGGCTTGTCGATCTGGTTGACGGTCATCTTTTGCATGTAGTCGACCACCCCCGGGCCTTCGAAGTCGAAGATGACGAAAGCGGTCAGGTCGACCATGCCGACGTTCTCACGCATGGCGAGGTGTTCGGCGTTCTGAATCGGCGACCACCAGCGGGCATCCCATTCGTGCTCGCGGTCGGCAACCCCGTATTTGGCAACCAGTGGAGCGTTCGACTCGTACCAGTGGGGCCGTTCCCAACCCCCGGCTTGGAAGTACACGGCTCCCAGCGCCTCGGTCCGGTCGTGGAATGACGCCTGTCGCTGGTTACGATCGGAGTCCCACTGCTCGCGCGGGTGGACGATGCCGTACGTCTTGTTGAAGTGTTCCGCTGCCCGGTTCAGCACGTGCTCCTCGGTTCGGTCAAACGAGTAGAAACGGGCGATGTCGGACTGATGGGGATCAAGTTCGGGATAGCCATTCGTCATCCACTCGGCGACAACGCGGGCGGTTCCCGGTCCTTCTTTGATCCAGATGGCCGCCGCCGACCACAGGTTGCGCACCTCAACGGTTTCGCCGATAAGAGGCATCGCATCCGGAGTCAGAGACAAAAGTCCGTTGATTCCATATTTGATCTCAGCTCCGTCGAGAATGTCGCCCATTAAGTCGAGAGCGTCCTCCAGTTGTGGATCGAAGTCCTCTTCTGTGAGGGGAAGTTCTGTCGGAGAAAGTCGCGACTCTTCAATCGATGGGATGTCGTTGGGGTGATGGAAGATGGGCCGATGGGCATAAGAACCGACCTCCATCGAACCACCCGTCTGGCGTTCGTACATGAACGTATCCATGTCGCGAACGATCGGATAGCCAATCTCGTTGCCAGTTGCTCCGAGGATCTCAATCGGCCCAACGTCGATCATCTGATGAACTGCCGGAGTCAGCGGGATGGTCGCTCCGGCCATCTCAGCGATGCGGGGACTCCACACTCCGCAGGCGATCACGACATATTCGGCTTCGATCCTGCCCTTGTTCGTCACAACCGCGGTCACGGCACCGTCGGCAGTTTCGACGTCAAGGACTTCTGTGTTCGGATGGATCGAAATCGCATCCAGTGCCAGCGCCTTCTCGCGCATGATCGTGCCGGCCCGCAGCGAGTCGACGACCGACACGGTCGGGTAGTAACAGCCACCCAACAAGATGTCTGTGTTGACGAACGGAACCAATTCTTTGATCTCCGCCAGAGTCACCAACCGGGCTTCGATTCCCCAGGTCTTCGCCGAGGTCATCCGGCGGCGGAGTTCTTCCATGCGAGCTTCGGTGCGGGCCAGTTCAATGCCGCCGCAGGTTGTGCTGACTCCCATGGCCTCGTACTGCCGCTGTGAGTCGAAGGTGAGTGACGTCATCTCTTTCGAGTGGTCGACCGGGAAGAGGAAATTCGAGGCGTGTCCGGTAGAACCACCGGGATTGGGCAACGGACCCTTGTCGATCTGGACGATGTCCGTCCAACCCAGTTCAGCGAGATGGCCGACCAGGAAGTTGCCGACGATACCGGCCCCGATCACGACAACTTTGGCGTTTGACGGAAAATCCGACACGACAGCTCCTTCAACTTTCGAGAATCGTCCCACGATGCGGGACTCGCCTACATCGTGGAACGGACAATACCCGTTGGGCACACCCGATGTCTACCCGACTGGACCCGTTGGGCGGGCGAGTTGGTGGACCCGAAAGCACTGGACACGGCGCCAGCCCCACCATTAGAGTCCCACCATATAGAACTGTCCCACATCGTGGTCCTCGCCGCGATGTGGCAAACCATGGCGGCCCCATGTCCGATCAAGACGAAATCATCCTTTCGGAGCTCAGCGACGAAGACCTCGCGCTGCAAATGCACGACGATCTCTATGACGGTCTCGGCGAGGAAATCGTTGAAGGAACCAACATTCTGCTTGGGCGCGGATGGGGACCTGACCGGGTCCTCGACCAAGCGCTCGTTGAGGGAATGCGCATTGTGGGTATCGACTTCCGAGACGGCATCCTGTTCGTCCCTGAGGTTCTCCTCGCCGCCAACGCAATGAAGGCTGGGATGCAGATTCTTCGCCCGCTTCTTGCTGAGACGGGTGCCGAACCGATCGGCAAGATCGTGATCGGCACCGTCAAGGGCGACATCCACGACATCGGTAAGAACCTCGTTGGCATGATGCTCGAGGGCGCTGGCTTCGAGGTCATTGACCTCGGGATCAACAACCCGGTCGAGGCCTACCTTGCAGCCATCGAAGAACACAAGCCGGATCTCCTGGGCATGTCGGCCCTCCTCACCACAACCATGCCCTATATGAAGGTCGTGATTGACACCCTGAAAGAGAAAGGGATCCGCGACGACTACATCGTCCTCGTTGGAGGAGCCCCACTCAACGAGGAGTTCGGCGCTGCCGTCGGGGCCGACGCTTATTGTCGAGATGCGGCCGTCGCCGCCGAAACCGCTCAAGCGCTCATGGCCAAAAAGCGACTGCTTGCGAGCGAGGATGCCTGATCGGCCTCAAGTGCTCATCATCGCCTGTGGAGCCCTGGCGCGTGAGTACCTTGACCTCATCGATCGCAACGGGTGGGACAACGTAACGCTCGAGTGCCTTCCTGCCAAGCTCCACAACACTCCCAAGCTGATCACCGACGCGGTTCGCGAACGGCTCGATCGGGCTGAGGGGTCCTTCGATAGCATCCTGGTTGGGTACGCCGACTGCGGGACCGGCGGACACCTGGACACCCTGCTCGACGAACGGGGAATCAGTCGATTGCCGGGCGCCCACTGTTATGAATTCTTCTCGACGTCAGCGGTATTTGCAGACCTCCATGACGCCGAGCCGGGCACGCTCTATCTGACTGACTACCTCGCGAAGCATTTCGACCGGCTGATCTGGGAGACGCTCGGACTCGACCGTTGGCCAGAGCTGCGCGACCAGTACTTTGGGAACTACACGCGCCTCATCTACCTCAGCCAGGTCGACGACCCGGCCATTTACACGCAGGCCCAAGAAGCTGCCGAACGGCTCGGATTGGAGTTTGCGCATCTGCCTACCGGGTACGGCGAGATGGCAGAAGCGACGGTTCACTTCATGGATCGCCACGCCAGGGTCCGGCCAGCCGTATGAGTCGTCGGACGGTCAAGGACGAGATGACCGTCATCTACTGGCGCGACATTCCTGCTCAGGTGACCGCCCGCTCGGGCGCCGAGAAGGTCACGATCGAGCTCCCGCGACGGTTTCAGGCCGCCATCGATCGGGCCGCCAAGAA
This sequence comes from uncultured Acidimicrobiia bacterium, assembly GCA_965363765.1. Classification (GTDB taxonomy): domain Bacteria; phylum Actinomycetota; class Acidimicrobiia; order Spongiisociales; family JAENVV01; genus JAENVV01. The sequence goes on along the minus strand of CBDTUI010000002.1, from coordinate 54,674 downwards.
GGCGGGAAAAGAGAAGTACGACGAATACATCGGCGAGTGGCGTCGCGAAACTTCGACTTGTGCTGAAGATCTTCAAGCCTCTGTTGATGCTGAGGCGTCGCGTCTCGGCGAACTATTCCCACGGGACCGACTCGTGGCCTACGTCGACAACGGCGGCGTGACCCCACCAAAGGAAGCCGAATGACCGACACTGTTCTCTCCAGCGCCACCAGGGAAGTGGTCATCGGATTCGAGCGGCCATTCGTGATCATCGGAGAACGGATCAACCCGACCGGTCGCAAATTGCTCGCCGCCGAAATGAAGGCCGGAGATTTTTCGCGGGTTGAATCGGACACGATCGCCCAGGTCGAAGCAGGCGCGCACATGCTTGACGTCAACGCCGGCATTCCACTGGCCGACGAGCCCGCCATCCTGGCTGCGACCATCCAACTCGTGCAATCGCTCACCGACCTCCCTCTGTCAATTGACTCTTCGATCGTCGAAGCCCTCGAAGCGGGTCTGGCGGTCTATAAGGGGAAAGCCCTAGTGAATTCGGTTACCGGCGAGGATGAGCAAATGGAGCGAGTTCTCCCGCTCGTCGCTAAGTACGGCGCGGCGGTGGTTGCCATCTCCAATGACGAGACCGGCATCTCAGAAGATCCAGACGTTCGATACGAAGTAGCCAGAAAGATCGTTAACCGGGCCGCCGACTACGGCATACCCAAGGAGGACGTCGTGGTCGATCCGCTCGTCATGCCCATCGGAGCGATACGGACGGCCGGCAGGCAAGTTTTTGCCCTTCTGGGGCGCCTGCACGATGAACTCGGTGTCAACACGACGTGTGGGGCTTCGAACATCAGCTTCGGGTTGCCTGAGCGCGAAGGGGTCAATGCAGCCTTCCTGGCAATGGCCGCCGGCGCCGGGATGACTTCTGCGATCAGCAATCCTCTTCACGCCGAAGTCAAAAAGGCGATCATGGCGGCCGACGTCCTCCTCGGAAAAGATAAGGACGCCGCCAGATGGATCATGGCTCACCGGAGTCCCGAGGACGCCCTCCGTCGGCGAACCGGAGGCGGACGTCGCAATCGTGAGGTGCGAACTGGCTGAAACTGCCCGCATCGTCTTCACACCTTCGGGCCGACGCGGCGAGGTAGCCATCGGCACGTCAGTCCTCAATGCGGCGCGCCAACTCGGAGTCGATCTCGGATCGGTGTGCGGCGGGGTGGGTTTGTGCGGACGCTGTCAGGTGACTCCGACGTTTGGCGACTTTCCAAAACATGGCCTCAGCGTCGGCGAGTCCGCTCTTGGAACGTACACACATACCGAGACCGATTACGCAGCTCGCAAGGGTCTCGGCGTCGATCGACGGCTTGGATGTATGGCGGATATCTGCGGCGATCTGGTTGTCGATGTTCCCGCCACCTCGCAGGTCCATCGGCAAGTCATACGTAAGGAACTCGAACTCGTCGACCTGGTCGTTGACCCGGTCAGCACGTTGCACTACATCCAGATGGAATCGGCCACGCTCGAAACCACCGTCGGCACCACCCGACGGGTAGCCGCCGCTCTCAGAGAGCAATGGTCAATGGATGAGGTCGCCGTCGACCCGCGCATCCTCCGCCAACTGCAGTCGGCCACTGACAACTGCACTGTGGCGATCCGCGACGGGGTGGTTTCGGCGGTCTGGCCAGGATTCCACGAGACGACGTACGGTATCGCCATCGACGTCGGATCAACGACGATCGCCGGTTACCTCCTTGATCTCACCACCGGCGAACAGCTGGCGTCGGGCGGGCTCATGAATCCACAGATCCGATTCGGTGAGGATCTCATGTCGCGAGTGTCCTACGTCATGATGAACGAAGGCGGCGACCGTCTACTCACCGACGCCGTGCAGGGGGCTCTCAATGACCTGGTCGGCGACCTCGCCAAGAACGCCGGCATCGACCGTACCGACATTCTCGAAATCACGTTGGTCGGCAACCCCATCATGCATCACCTCTTCCTCGGTCTCGACCCGCGGCCACTCGGCGAAGCTCCCTTCACTCTGACCACAGACGAGGCCATCACCATCCCCGCCGAATCGATCGGCATCGTGGCCCATGCCAACGCAGCGGTATACGTGCTTCCCTGCATCGCCGGCCATGTAGGGGCAGACACAGCCGGAGTGATCCTTTCAGATCAGCCCCACACTCGATCGCCGATCGCGTTGCTCGTGGATGTCGGCACCAATGCAGAGATCGTGCTCGGCAACCAGGACCGACTTCTGGCTGCATCGAGCCCCACCGGCCCTGCGTTTGAGGGCGCCCAGATCTCATCGGGCCAGAGGGCCGCTCCCGGCGCGATCGAGCGGGTCCGGGTAGATCGCGCAACGCTTGAGCCGCGCTACAAAGTGATCGGCAGCGATGCCTGGTCGACCGAAGATCCCGATCTCAACCCGACGGGAATCTGCGGCTCGGGCATCATCGAGGCCGTCGCCGAACTGTTTCTCGCGGGAGTGCTCAGCGAGGACGGCGTCATGCTCGACCAGTCATCAGATCGGGTGGTTGCGGACGGTCGCACCTTCTCGTATGTCATCGCCGAGGGCATCGCGGTAACGCAGAACGACGTGCGGGCGATACAGCTCGCCAAGGCAGCGCTATACGCCGGGGTCCGTCTGCTCATGGACAAACTTGAAATCGACAAGGTTGACGAAATCCGCCTCGCTGGCGCGTTCGGATCTCACATCGACGTGACCTACGCCATGGTGCTTGGGCTCATTCCCGACTGTGACCTGAACAAGGTCCACGCTGCGGGTAACGCCGCCGGGGCGGGCGCGGTAATGGCACTCCTCAACCGTGACGCTCGCCGCGAAATCGAAGGAGTCGTCAGGACGATCGAAAAGATCGAAACCGCCATCGAGCCGGCGTTCCAGGCACACTTCGTCGAGGCGATGGCCTTCCCGCACAAAACCGCCTCATATCCCAATTTGTCACAGAAAATTGAACTACCAGCACGGGCGGCGCCCACCGCCCAGGGCCGACGTCGTCGCCGGCCCTCCCAGGAGGAATCCCGATGACCGATCGCACCCGTTCCCGCTCCGGGGGCCGTTCGGCCCGTCAAGCGGCACGCGCCGCCCACGTCCTTGAACGCCAGGCGTACCTGACCCGGACCATGAAGCCGTTCGAGGTAATGACAGACGAAGGCCTTGAGATCATCGAAGCCAACGCCGATCGCCTGATGACCGAAGTCGGCCTTGAGATCCACGACGACTACGCCATAGATCTATTCAGACAGGCCGGAGCAACCGTCGATGGGACCCGGGTCCGCTTCGACCCAGGGATGTGTCGGTCGATCGTTCAGGCGACCGCTCCCGCCCAATACACCCAGCACGCCCGCAACCCGATCAACAGCGTCGAGATCGGCGGCATGAACACGGTCTTCGCTCCGAACTATGGCTCGCCATTCGTCCGGGACAAGATTGGTGGCCGTCGCTACGCCACGATCGAAGACTTCAACAACTTCGTGAAGCTCACCTACATGAATCCGTATCTGCATCATTCGGGAGGGACCGTCTGCGAACCCGTTGACCTCCCCGTCAACAAACGTCACCTCGACATGGTGTACGCCCACATTCGCTACTCCGACAAACCGTTCATGGGATCGGTCACCGCCTCGGAGCGAGCCCAGGACTCTGTCGACATGGCCCGAATCGGCTTCGGCGGGGACCTGGCCGACCGCACGGTGATCACGTCGCTCATCAATGCCAACTCCCCCATGTCGTGGGACTCGACGATGCTCGGCGCTGCCCGGGTCTATGCAGAAAACAATCAAGCCTGCATCATGACCCCCTTTATTCTGTCCGGTGCCATGGCGCCAGTGACACCAGCCGCCGTCGCCACTCAGACGCTGGCCGAATCGCTCGTCGGGATGGCGTTCTGCCAACTGGTCAGGCCGGGTGCACCTGTCATCTTTGGCTCGTTTGCGTCATCCATGTCCATGCAGTCAGGAGCACCCACGTTCGGAACACCCGAACCAGCTCTGGTTCTCTACACGGTAGGGGCGCTGGCGCGAAGGCTGGGGGTGCCGTTCCGCTCGGGAGGCTCGCTGACGGCCTCGAAGACCGCCGACGCTCAGGCCGCCTACGAGTCGGCCAACACCCTTCAGCCGACCATCATGGGGGGCGTGAACTTCGTGCTCCATGCCGCCGGATGGCTGGAAGGTGGCCTGGCAATCGGCTATGAAAAATTCATCCTCGATGCCGACCAACTCGGCATGATGTCGACCTTCGTCAAGGGCATAGACCTCACGCCAAACGGACAAGCCATCGACGCGATGCTTGCCAACCCTCCTGGTCAACACTTCCTCGGAACCGAACATACGCTCGCCAACTTCGAAACGGCGTTCTACCGCTCGACCACCGCTAACAACGACAGCTTCGAACAGTGGTTCGAGGAGGGTTCAGTAGAAGCCGAGGCGGGCGCTACCCAGCGGTGGCAGACCATGCTCGCCGAATACGAACCGCCAGCCATCGACGATGCCGTCGATGCGGAACTCCAAGCCTTCATCGCCACCCGCAAGGCCGCTTCACCGGACTCGAACGTATGACAACCTTTGAACTGAACGACGATCAGCGGGCCGGACTCCGACGTGTTCTCGAGAACGCCAAGTTCGAACTGATCCCGCTCAAAAACGTCCTCGATCAGGCGCGGCACCTTCCGTCCGGCTCGACGGTGTCGGTGACCGCATCACCGGTTAAGACCCTCGAAGACACCTGGGACCTGGCAGCCTCACTCCAGCAGATGGGTTTCGATGCGGTACCCCACCTCTCGGCCCGAATGACCAGAGACCACGCTCACCTTGAGAGACTCCTCAAACGTCTCGACGATCTCGACATCCACTCGATATTTCTTGTCGGCGGGGATGCCCAGGACCCCGGCGAATTCTTCGACGCCATGTCCGTGCTGCGAGCCATGAACGAGATCGGTCATAGCGTCACGAACATCGGCGTTACTTCCTATCCAGAAGGCCATTCGGTCATCACCGACGAGAAACTGGTCGCAGCCCTGCACGAAAAGCAGCCGTATGCCTCCTACATGACCACCCAGATGTGTTTCGACCAAGAACGGATCGGTCTCTGGCTCAAAGAGACGCGAAACGACGGCATCACCTTGCCGGTCGTGTTCGGTATCCCAGGGGTGGCAGACCGTCTCAAGCTGATCACTATTTCTGCCCGGATCGGCGTCGGTCAGTCGGCCCGATTCCTCTCGAAGAACTCCAGCCTTGTCACCAAGTTCATCAAACCGGGCGGCTACTCACCAGCTGAGTTGCTCGAACCGATGGCAAATATGTTTATGTCTGATGCCGCCAACGTTGCCGGCCTACATATCTACACGTTTAACCAGTGCGACACGACCGAAGAGTGGCGCCAGCAATACCTGACAGACCTCGCATAGGAACCCCTTCGCCCAGATCGTTCTGACTAGACGGGTTCGTGTGGCAGCGAAGCCCGGGCCGCCCGCAAGTACGCATATGGGGTGGCTTCCAAGAAGTTAGAAACACGAGACGTGTACACGTCGGCGTAACGCTCGACCTGGCGGGCGAACAGGCTCTTATCGAGTCCGGAGCGCATGAGTAAGCCCCAGTGTGGGTTGTTGAGCACCCCTGCCTCGCTAGCCAGAGGAGAGATCTCGTCGTCAAGTTGTGACATAAGGGAATTGGCTCGTTCGATCTTCTTGGCCAGTTCCTTCGGCGCCGCCCGGCGCGAGCGTGACCGGTGCAACTGTTCGAGGTGGAGGGTGGCAAGTTCGGCCTGCAAATCCTCTTTGTCCGCCATGAGCGCGGTGAGTCGGACCTCCTTTTCTTCGAACGCTTCGAGTGCCGTCAGCTCTGATTCAAGTTCTCGGAGGATGAGGGCGGTCCGCCATCGCAGCTGTGCTTTAGAAGCGTGCACGTCGCCGAACAGGTGGTCACCGAAGTAGAGAATCTCATCTCCAGAGAGGCCAAGGCTCTCTTCGACTCGTCTGGCGCAACCGCCGAAGTACACCGCCCCTGGTTCGGCCAGGCCGGCATGGGGGGTCAGCAACGAGAGATCTTCGTCGACGACGTGATAGAGCAGTTGGTCATCGAAGAAGAAACCGGGCTTGCGGGCGCTGACGATCACCGTGTCAAAGAGGTCCCGCCATGACACGCCGTCGTCGAGGTACGGATCGAATGCGTACTCCATGATCTGGCGCGCATATTCCCAGTCTGAGTTGGTGATGAGCATAAGGCGCTTACCAGCCGCCTTCTGGTCGAGTAGAGCACGAGGAACATCTGGATCAGGCTCCACGAAACGTTCGGGATCAGCCAGGATCTCGGCCTTGAGCGTTCCTTCCATGTGGGCGTCGTCGAGCGAGTCCCTGACCGTGTTGTAAAGGTCTTCGTAGCCCATCACCTCGGGAATCTTCCCGGCATCGGCGAGGTCGACGACCTGAGCAAATAGGGCAGCCTCGGACATAGAGAACATGGTGTTGAGAAACACCCACCGGGGTTCGGCCAGATCCACAACAACACCGGCGTAGGCGCGGCGAAGCTCGGAGAACTCATAGCGGCGAGTTCCGTGGACCGCCCTAATGACATACCCGAACCGGGTCACCTTGAGCAGGTTCCCGAGTTCCAAGTCAATCGCCAGGCCCTGGATCACCAGGTCTGGATCAAATTCGAGATCCCCAACCGGCCAGCCTCGTTCTAGCAATCGGTCCCTGGTGTGCTCGTAGGCGCGGCGTTCCCACTCGATCGAGTTGTAGTGGACGAGCGTGTAGTCAAGGTCGTAGCCGATCGCTTTGATCGATCGAAGGTTCAGCGTGCGGTTCGCAAAGATACGTCGGGACAGGTCATGCGTCATGAAGCCATGCTATCGGCCGGGAGGCTCGGGCAACCAGTGCACCCGTTAGGCTCCGCAAACCATGCTGACTGCCCGCTTCGACGACCTGCGACCAGGACGAAAGCGATCGTTTGGGTTCGGTGAACCGGTCGACACAATTGTTGCCCACACCATCGACGAGGTCGCCGGAGCGATACGCCAGGCCGACGCCCTCGCCGAGTCCGGCCAATGGTTGGCTGGCATGGTTTCGTACGAGGCTGCCGCGGCGTTCGATATAGCCTTGAAAACGGTCCCACCGAGTGGTTTCCCGCTGGTCGTCTTCAACGTCTACAACGACGTTATCAACGACCCGCAACACGCTGATGGGCAAGGTGCCGTCGCCGACTGGGCTCCCAATATCGACGAGGACACCTACCACTCACACGTCGATGCAATCCGCGAGCTGATTAGGCAGGGCGAGACGTACCAGGTCAACTACACCCTCCGAATGCGTGGCCAGCTTGAGGGCGACGCCCGTTCCCTCTATCGAGACCTGGTTGCCGCCCAGTCCGGCGGTTTCGGCGCCTATCTCGAGCTCGCAGGCTGGCAAGTCGTTTCAGCCAGTCCAGAGTTGTTCTTCCGATGGGACCGCTCCGGGAAGCTGGTCACCCGCCCGATGAAAGGGACGACGCGTCGAGGACGATTCACGAGCGAAGACGAAGCGCTGGTAGAAGCGCTCATTTCCTCGGAGAAAGAACGCGCCGAAAACGTCATGATCGTCGACCTCATCCGAAACGACCTCGGACGAGTTGCCGAATTCGGATCGGTGAACGTCGTCGAACTGTTCGCGGTCGAGCAATACAACACCGTGTGGCAAATGACATCGGAAATCGAAGCCGAAACGCGCTCAGGCACCGACCTCTTCGATGTGTTCGCGGCGTTGTTCCCATCCGGATCGGTCACCGGCGCCCCCAAGTCGGCCACGATGGGGATCATTGCCGATCTTGAGGAGCTTCCGCGCAACGTATATTGCGGAGCGATTGGGATACTCGCCCCACCCGCGTCCTATGCGCCGCGCGCCCAGTTCAATGTGCCGATCCGAACCGTGCTTATCGATTCTGCGACAGGTCGCGCCGAATATGGAGTCGGAGGAGGGATCACGTACGACTCGACGTCCGGCGGAGAGTACGCCGAAGCGATGCTGAAGACAGAAGTGCTCGGAAAATCCGCCGAGCACTTCACGCTCCTCGAAACCATGCGCTGGGACCCTCAGGATGGCGGGATCTGGCTCCTTGATCGCCATCTCGATCGACTGGCAGACAGCGGAAAGTACCTTGGTTTCTCCCTCGATATGGACGCCATCGGGGAGGCACTGATCGGCTTACAGCATGCCGAGCCCATGAAGGTGCGGCTGCTCGCCAACGATGACGGATATTCTGTCGAGTCATCCCCCTTGGAACAGTCGGATTCGGCGGTCCGACTCGCCATCGACACGATTCCGGTCGACCGACGCGACTGGCGTCTCTTTCACAAGACCACCTCTCGCAGCACTTACGAAGACGCCGCAGCCCGCCATCCGCTTGCCGACGACGTAATCCTCGTCAATAGCGATGGGCAAACCACAGAAACGGCCATCGCCAATCTCGCCATCGAAATCGGCGGCACCTGGTTCACGCCTCCACAGGAAGACGGACTGCTGCCCGGAACGTACCGGGCCGAGTTGCTCGAGGCCAAGCGACTTGTCGAGCGATCACTGACAATCGCCGACGTCAGCCAGGCAACGGAGATAGCCACCTTCAACTCGGTCCAAGGTTGGCGTCGGGCCGAGCTCCAACGCTGAGCCTGACCTCGGCCGGGCCCAGATCCAAGTGAGCGAATAGACTCGGACCCCCATTCACAGGAGCTCGCCGTGGCACGGACGAAAATGCACAAGGGAATGACCAAGGTGTTCTCTGGAGGCCATGCGCTGCTTTACAAGCTTTCGGGGGGAAAGCTCGGGTCGACGATGAGCGGTGGAACGATCGCCCTGCTGACCACGAAGGGTCGCAAAAGCGGAGCGGACCGGACGGTGCCGTTGATCATCGTTGAACACGGCTCCGGGTGGGCTGTGGCCGCCTCTTTCAGTGGACATGACGTACATCCGGCCTGGTATCTCAACATGCAAACCCTGCCCGAAGCAGATCTGACCATTGCCAAAACCACGCACAGGGTTCGTCCCCGTGAATTGAAAGGCGATGAGCGCAACGAGGTGTGGGATCGGCTCACGGCTGCCTATCCCGACTACGCCGAGTACCAGAAGGTAACCGATCGTCAGATTCCACTTCTGGTTCTCGAACCGCTGAGCTGACGACGTGAAAAATTCTCTCCAACCGGGACTTCACCATCAACTCGTCGAGCGGGTGACCGAGGAATTGTCTCCACCACACCTGCTCCCGACGATCGTGCTTTCGACGCCCAGCATGATCCAGTTTATGGAGATGGCTTCGCTGTACGCCGCCGAGCCCCACCTTGATGAGAACGAGACGACTGTCGGTACACATGTGAACGTTTCTCATCGGGCCGCTGCGCATGAAGGGGAAACTGTCACGGTCGACAGCGAACTGATCTCGATCGATCGACGCCGGCTCAACTTCGCCGTCCGGGTCGCGGTCGGCGACCGGATCATCGGAGAGGGAACCCATCAGCGGGCCGTGATCGACACCTCGGGATTCGGCACATGAACGTCGAGGGCATCGACGTAGTGTTCTACTGGGTAACCGATATCGATCAGGCCCTTACGTTCTATACGGGGGCATTGGGCATCGAAGCCGGACCTCGCTACGGAGACTGGCAAGAGATGTCTCTTCCCGGGCCCGTGCGTTTTGCCCTTCACGGCGGCAGCCCAGGAGCGCGAAACGTCAACGCAGTGATCTCGTTCCTCGTTGCCGACCTCGACCAGGCGATGTTTGAGCTCTCAGCCAAGGGTCACGAACCGACGGCGGGCATAACCGACACCGGTAGAGCCCGGTTCGCCCAGTATCAAGACCCTGATAACAATCTGGTCCACATCCTGGAACGGTCGACTTAGCAGCAATCCGCTGCGTGTCAGATGCCTCGAGACGTTCGACACATCAGCGGGTAGCAGTAACGATTAACGACACGAGGATGACTCCGACGACGTGATAGCTGCCTGTTACGGCTCCGAACAATGCGGGGCGGGGCGTGTTCGGCGCAACCGCGTTATTGAAGGAAACCGCCGCATAGCCGGAGCCTATCGTCGCGCCCCAGCCCGCTGCCTGCGACAGTTCTTCGAGGTCCAGACGCTCAATCAGAATCGCGGTTGCCACCGTGACCACAACCGCGCTCAGTAGCGGCACGACGTAGTACGCGGCAGGAAAGCGGTTGTCCGTGGACCGCTCGACGCCGACCGCAGAGTCCCATGCCTTGCCGAACAGCGGCGTGAACCAGAGGGCGCCGAGCAAGTAGTACGCGATGACCGCGATACCAACGCCGAACCAGCTGAGGCCCAAGAAAGTTCCGAGCATCTAGGCCCGCCGCGATCGCATCGCTTTGAGACCGGCGACGTTACGATCCGATTTCAGAGCCCGGTATTCGTCTGACTCAACCGCTACGAGGGCAACTCTCCCATCGGCATCGGAGTGGATCCCCCAACCGTACCGCTTGGTCAATGGGGAAGCTCGCAGGCACGGTTGATCTTTGGAGAAGAACTCATCACGAGCCTGAGCCCGACGCTCGTCGCCGACGTTGCCTCGCTGGGCGTACACCTCGAACAGCACATCGTCTGATGTGTGCTCGTACGGTTCGTCATTAATGATCTCGTATTGCCAATTGGCGATCGTCTTCTTACCGGCCCTAATCGGAGGAATCGTCGCTGTCGCAACTGGGCAGTCATCGGCCACCTGAATCAACGTGCTTGGGTAGTTGGTAGTCATTGTCGCTCCTTGGGCAGCTTCGAGTCTGCAGCTCCTAACGCCTATTGTGGGTGGCCGTGTGCCCACCGTCTTGGAAAGATCCGACAAAAAAACCGCGAGCGTAAAGTGACGTCCGACGCCCAACCAGTGCGCGGGCATGGTCCGGCGCCAATCCGATCCGACGAACGGTCAGGTGTTCTGCAACCGCGGAACCTCAATCGCTATAACGCTGGCCGGTTGCCGCCAGCGCCTTACATCGCCCACGTGGTCGACGGTTTTTGGCACGTGAACTGGCTACTCGAACCGGGCGAACGTATCGACCAGCGCATCATCGACCTCCCGCTGATCACGCTCACAATCGAAGAGGGAAACGTCCCGGGTCCGTTTGTTGCTACCGGCGTCCAATCCTCGGCTTGGGTACGTGAGATCGAGGGTCAGGGAAGCGTGTTCGCGATTCGCCTTCGACCAGCCGGCCTGAGGGCCTTGAGCGATCTGTCGCCTGCTCGGATTGCTGACGCAACCGTGCCTATCACCCAGCTCCTCGATGAAAGGCTGTACTCGCTGTTGAATACCATCGCGATCGAATCGACTCCGGAACGTCGGGCGCTGGTGGCAAACACGGCGATCCGCGAACGACTAGACGGACACCGGTTAAACGCCAATCAGCGGCTGGCCAATCGGATATTCGAGGTCTTGACGGATGATGTACGCGCCAGGGTTGGCGTCGACCTAGCGACCGAGCTGAACGTAGGCGAGCGCAGCATCCAACGAGCGCTTAAGGAGACCATAGGCCACGGCCCGAAGTGGGTAAGTCGGCGGATCCGACTGCAAGAGGTGGCTCGACTACTTGCCACGGACCCCGATCTGGACCTAGGGGCGCTCGCGCTTGACCTCGGCTACACAGATCAGGCGCACCTCACGAATGATTTCCGTGAAGTAGCCAACGTAAGCCCAGCTGCCTACCGGCGCTCCTTGAACTCTTGATACCGCCGGCAGGTGCGCTCTCCAATGAGGAAGGACCCGTCAGTTGGTTCAGACGGGGCCGGTGAATGCACCGACAAACTGCTGAAGCCGATCCGAATACGCCGTCGTTACGTAGAAGTTGGAGTGACGTGATGGACGCGGCCGTGGATCAAGGCTCAACACGGTGTCGGCCGATTCGGGGTCTGGTACAAGTTCATCTACGTCGTCGAGAACTGGACCACCGATGTAGTCGGTACGACGCCACAGGTTGATCCAGGCCGGAGCCTGATCGGATACAGCCAGACTTGCTCGGATCGATTCAAAGAGATCGGCATCGAAGTATTCGGGGAAGTAGCTGGCGTACAGTCGATTGAGCGGACAACCATGGGTAAGCCAACGGACGTTTTTGGCGACATCGGGATCCAAAACGGCCAAAGCAGCTGCACCGAGCACGCTGCCCTGGCTGTGCGTAGAAAGCACGACCCGCTCGTTGGCTGCGACAAGTCCCTCGACCCGTAACAACAGGTGAGGAACGGCGAACTCGCCATAGGCGGGTGGTGCCCAGGGATGAAACCACCGAGGCCAGAAGGTCGAGACGTCCCAGATGATTCCAAAGCCGCGTCGTGCACTTGGATCCCTAATCATCCAACCGATCAAGCCCACACCAATCACCGGCAACACCACGACTGCCTTGCCCGCAAAGGACTCATACCAACGAACCACATCGGTCTCCGAGGACCTCGCAAAGAGGGTGCGCGCAACCCAACCGAGTGGGATCAGCGAACCCAGCATTCCGCCAAGCAAGATGCTGCCGATCCGATCGGTGAGGCCGGCCGTTGCCTCAGCCGAACGGATCTTCCTGATGAAGTTCAAGTCGCGGCCACGGTCCGCTGAGATTCGATAGGCATCCCGAATGTCTTCAATCGAGCGGCCAGTTCGTCGAAACCGAAGGACGAGGATGGCAACCAGCGCTCCGACCAGCCAGGCGATGCCAACCAAGGCGAAACGATTCGTAATCGTGAGCTCGAAGTCAGCCAGTCCGGCCACCTCGGCAATCCGCAGCAGGTTCACCGTCGCCCCCAGGATTCCCCCCCACACCGCAATGATCAGCAGCAAAGCCGGATAAAGAAGCAGGATCCGATCAAGGGACTTGCCAGACCCGTCGCGGGGCCTGGCCAGGACCGCCCATAGACCGGTAACGAGAAACGCAACTCCGAAAGCGGTGAACACAGCAACCGGGGAGAAGCGCAGCAGCGGATGCGGTTGACTCGCTGCTGGGGCCGTCCAAGCGCCGAAGACCGTCCACCCGAATCCGGCTCCGACGAGGAGTAGCAATCTGCGCTGCACCCGGGAGTTCGCCAGGGGGAGCTGCCACACGGACAGGACTACGGCAGCCGCCATGGCACTCAGGACGAAAAGCTGTGGCGTCAAGGTGCGACCGGTTGTGGACCGGATAGCCTCAATGGTCATCAATCCAATCAGGATGACGGCACCCGAGGTGTGCGCCAGACCAAGCCGTTCGGCGACATCGGGGCGCTCCCATAGCTCGAACGGGTCGCCGCCCGAGCCACCTACCAGGGTCGTTTGATAGGCCGGATCGGACCTCTCACCCACATCGATCTCGCTTTTTCGAGCCTGCCCCATCCTGGCCACAAACGCCAGCGCCAGAATAAAGCCGACCGCCACGAGCGCTCCGATAGCGATACCCCGCGACGGGTTCGAACCGACCCATCGCCACGGCAGGACGTACCATTCCTGACCACAGTCAGTTTTGAGGACGCAGCGATACCCGACGATCTCGATCGAAATCAGTCCGACAAAGGCAGCGACTGCCAGGGTCGACGTAAGCGCCAACAACCGAAACAAGCCAGCCACAATCGAGTCTTGGCGGGTTCTCGCCACCGGATTTCGCGCCGTACCGGCATGCGGGAACATCCACCCGACGAGGTTGATAAGCGCGAACGGCAACAGCACGATCCACAGCGCCCGGAACACCGAACTCGACGTGATGCCACCCCACGAGTAGCCCTCCAGGTTCCGCTTCGGGCCCTCAAGAGAAATCCACGCCGGAGACCGGTAGAAGCCGGCTCGTTGGGTACCAGCGACCCGGTTCACATGAGGAACTCCGACGAGGGCTTCGGGCGTCGACCCTCCCACCCCGTGCACTCGGAGTTCGGTAACCGTGAAAGCGGTGGGTTCGGTCAGATCTGAGACATACTTCACAGCAATTACTCCCTGCGCACCTCCCAGTGCCCGACGATCTAACGCTACGCCTTCAGGTTCAGGTGCGCGCAAACGTTTTGAATAGCTGGGCCAAGGAGTCACCTATCCTTTCGGCCATGTCACAGTTCGTTCTCGCTTCTGGTTCGCCGCGTCGGCGCCAACTCCTCACCCAGCTTGGTCTGGCGTTCACGGTGGCGGCACCCGACGTTGATGAGACATTGCTCGCTGATGAAGCTGCCGACGACTACGTACGGCGGGTCGCCGAACTGAAAGCTGCCACCGTCACCGGTGGGGTCGTATTGGCCGCTGATACGACGGTCGTATTGAACGGCGAAGTGATCGGCAAGCCGGGCGATCCGGCCGAAGCAAGTGCGATGCTCGCCCGCCTTTCCGGGCGCACCCACACCGTTTTTAGTGGTGTCTGCACGAATGGTCCGGCCGGTCTGCTGTCTGAAGTCGTGAGCACCGACGTCACGATGGCTGACCTGACCACAGATCAGATCGCCTGGTATGTGGGAACGGGCGAGCCGCTCGATAAGGCCGGGGCCTACGGCATGCAGGGCATCGGTATGGCCCTGGTTGCCAGCATCGTCGGCAGCGTATCAAACGTGATCGGCCTACCCCTCGACACCGCACTCGATCTCCTGACCCGGCAAGGTGTGGAGGTCATGCGTGTCTGACGGACTCCAGATCGGCGACCTTGAGATCTCTCCCCCGGTTGTGCTCGCGCCGATGGCCGGCGTCACCAACGTTCCCTTCCGAGAACTATGCCGTCGTTTCGGCGCGGGTCTCTACGTCTCGGAGATGCTCGGAGCGCGCGCCATCGTGGAAGAAGATGAGCGCACGCTCCACCTGGCGACGTTTGGACCCAACGAAACCATCCGATCCATGCAGCTCTATGCGACCGATCCAGCTGCGGCGGCTGGAGCGGTCGAGCGGCTCATCGACCTCAAAGGCGTTCACCATGTTGACTTCAACTTCGGGTGCCCGGCACCGAAGGTCACCCGGCATGGCGGTGGCGCAGTACTCCCCTATCGCCAGCGCCTATACGGCGAGATCGTCGGCGCCGCCGTCAAGGCAGCTGGGAGAGTTCCAGTCACCGTGAAGTTCCGAATGGGGATTGATGACGACCACCTCACGTTTATCGAAGCGGGCAGGATTGCCGAGGACGCTGGCGCCGCCGCGGTGGCTCTCCATGCCAGGACGGCAGAGCAGCTGTACTCAGGATTGGCCCGCTGGGAAGCGATCGGCGAACTCAAACAAGCGATAACCACAATCCCGGTGCTCGGCAACGGTGACGTATTCGAATACGCCGACGCCAAACGCATGATGGCCGAAACTGGGTGCGATGGGGTGGTCGTCGGCCGCGGTTGTCTCGGCCGACCGTGGCTCTTCCGGGAACTTGCCGAGGGGTTCGCAGGACTGGAGGAGACTCCCCCGCCCACCCTCGGTGAAGTGGTCGACATCATGGTGGAACACGCCCAACTGCTGGTCGACTGGTTCGACGAACATCGTGGCATCCGATCGTTCCGCAAGCACACGTCGTGGTATCTGAAGGGCTATACCGTTGGCAGGGAAGTTCGGACTGGGCTTCACGCCATCGAGACGGTCGACGACGTCCGAGCGATGTTCGACGGCATCGACCTGTCCCAGCCGTTCCCCGCCGAAGCTGCTGCGATGCCACGCGGGCACACTCACGGACCACGCCCGGTGAAGGTTCCATACGGGTACCTCGAGGATCCGGAATCGATGGGTCCACTCAACGCGGCAGCTGCGGTCGCCGTCTCAGGAGGGTGACGAGCACCTGTCGAAATGGGGCTTATGGCAGCAATCTCTGCAGGGTTCGTTATGATCCTTGCCGGTCGAAGATTTTACAACCGATCGAGGCATGATGTCTGAAAATAGTGGATCGGTACCTCCGAACGAAGAGACAAAACGGGATCAGCCGTTGATCCTCGTCGTTGAGGACGTCCCAGTCATTCATGATGTAATCGAACTTTCTCTCCGGTCATTCCACGCCGAATACGAATTCCACACAGATGGGACCGCGGCGGTGGCCTGGCTGGACGGAAACAACCCAGATCTCGTAGTCCTCGATATCGCCCTACCCGGAACCGACGGGTGGGAGATCATCAAGCACATGCGAGCGGACCCACGGATGTCATCGATCCCGGTCGTGGTCGTCACAGCCCATGGGCCAGGTATCGAGCAGGAGATCATGGAGCTCGGAGCCAACGCATACGTCGACAAACCCTTCCTTCCATCCACGCTCCGAACAATCGTCGGCGACCTGCTCAACCGCCCCTAAACCGGCTCAAATCTGGCAGTGAAATGCCGTAGCCACGGGGCCTGTTCGGTAATTCGAAACCCTCTGATTTCTGAAGCCCTCTCAGCGACGTCGATCATCACTTCGCCCACGTAGTCGATATGGCTTTGCGTATATGTGCGTCGGGGCACCGCCAGGCGCACCAGTTCCATGGCAGCGGGAATCTCAGATCCGTCGGGTTGCGGCTTCCCAAACATGACCGATCCGATTTCGACGCCGCGCACCCCACCATCGAGATAGAGCTCGGCGGCCAACGCCTGAGCCGGGTACTGACTGGCTGGAATGTGCGGAAGCAACGCGGCGGCATCCAAGTAGACAGCATGACCCCCGGCCGGGAGCACAATCGGCAAGCCGGCTTTGGACACCTTCTCGGCCAGGTATTCGGTTGACCTGATTCGATACTCCAGATAATTTTCTTCAAGGGCTTCGTTGAGGCCCTGGGCAATGGCCTCCAGGTCGTACCCAGCCAGCCCCCCATAAGTCGGAAAGCCCTCGGTCAAGATCAGCAAGTTTCGACATTTGAGGGCCAGTTCGGGATCATTCATGGCCAGGAAGCCACCGATATTGGACATGCCGTCTTTCTTGGCGGACATGGTGCATCCGTCGACCAGGGAAAACATCTCCCCGGCGATTTCGCGGGGAGTCTTGTCCTGGTAGCCGTCTTCTCGTATTTTGATAAACCACGAGTTCTCGGCGAAGCGGCACGCATCCAGGAAAAACGGTATTGCGTAGCGATCGCAAACCTCTCGTACGGCTCGCAGGTTCGCCATCGACACCGGTTGGCCACCTCCTGAATTGTTGGTGACCGTAACCATGACGAGCGGGATCCGTTCAACTCCCACCTCTTCGATCGTGGCCACGAGCGCCTCTACATCCATGTTTCCTTTGAATGGATGGATCAAACTTGGATCTCGACCCTCGGCGATCACCAGGTCGCGAGCTTCGGCTCCTTGAAACTCGACGTTGGCCCTGGTCGTGTCGAAATGGGTGTTGTTGGGAACCACGTCGCCTTTCGAGACGACCGTCGAAAACAGGATCCGCTCGGCTGCCCGACCCTGATGAGTGGGGATCACTTCTGCCAGGCCGGTGATGGTTTGGACCGTTTCCTCGAAACGATAAAACGACCGGCTGCCGGCATAGGACTCGTCGCCGAGCATCATGCCCGCCCACTGTTGAGCCGACATCGCTCCGGTTCCTGAGTCGGTGAGCAAATCGATGGTGACCTCCTCGGCTCGCAAACCAAACAAGTTGTAGCCAGCTCGTATGAGCGCAGCTTCGCGCTGGGAGCGATCGGTGAGGTCGATCGCCTGCACCGTGTGGATTTTGAATGGTTCGATGATGGTCCGGTACGGCACGAGAAGCCCTTTCAATAGAGGATTAACCGAGTCTGTCACGTTGGGGACCGCTTCGCTCCCGATTCGACCATTCCAAACCCATGACCGCTCAGGATGTTCTTAGGCGGGAATCAGCGGTGTCTTAGCGCCTCGTAACGACCGGTTCAGGTCGATGCCCGACAGTAAGGGGAAGTAACCGGCTCAGAAAGGAGCTCAACATGCGGAAAGTCACTGCCATTGCGGCGACAGCCCTCATTGCTGCGGCCATCGCAGTTCCAACGGTAGCTGGCGCCCAGGAGGACGCCACGACGGACACGAGGACCACCGGATCGACCGAGACCTATCGGCGAGGAGGCGGTGCCAAGTTAGAGACCATCGCAGCGACGATCGGGATCACGTTCGACGAATTGCGTGCCCAAATCGCCGAAGGCCTAACCATTGCCGAAGTAGCCGAAGCGAACGGGGTCAGCGCAACAACTGTCGCGGATGCGCTCGTGGCTGAGATGGAATCGCATATCGCCGACCATCTCGCCAATGGTGACATCACTCAGGAACAGGCTGACCTGCGGTTGGGGGCTGTCGACGAACGAGTCGACGACGTTCTCAACGGAACCCTTCCGGCTCACGGCCGGTTCGGTGAAGGCTCCAGCGAAGGCCGACGCGGAATGGGCGGGCCACTCGCGATGAGTTCCACGCTGCCTGATCTGCTCGGGATCGACGCAACCGAGTTGAAGACTCAACTCCAAGACGGAGCGACCATCGCCGAGGTTGCCGAAGCGAACGGCGTGTCGGTAGACGACGTCATCAGCGGGCTGGTGGCCGAGGCGACCGACCGTCTCAGCACCGCCGTAACCGACGGGAAGATCACCCAGGACCAGGCCGATGAGAAGCTCACCGAGATGACAGAGCGCATCACCGATATGGTCAATGGCGACGCTCCCCTCGGACGGGGTGGGTTTGGACGCCATGGTGGCCAGGAAGGTGGCCATCGGCGAGGCTCCGGCGGACCCGGATTCGGAGCAGGTCACGTCGACGAAACTGTCGACGCCTAGAAAATCCAACCAACCAAACCCTCGCAGGGAGGCGGACCGCCACGGTCCGCCCTCTTTGCTTGAACGACTGTGCATCAATGACACCTATACAGCCATGGATGCACAGTCGTTGGGGTGGGATGGCGCGAGGCGGGGAAGCCGATAATATGCCGATCCCTTAGCGAGGCAGCATGGATCCCTGGAAACCCGACACAAACGCAGTTCGCGGCGGAACTGACCGGACCCGATTCGAAGAAACCTCCGAAGCACTATTTCTCACGTCCGGATACGTTTACGAAAGCGCTGAAGCCGCCGAAGCCGCATTCACCGGCGAAACCGATCGCTTCATCTACTCCCGATATGGGA
This sequence comes from uncultured Acidimicrobiia bacterium, assembly GCA_965363765.1. Classification (GTDB taxonomy): domain Bacteria; phylum Actinomycetota; class Acidimicrobiia; order Spongiisociales; family JAENVV01; genus JAENVV01. The sequence goes on along the minus strand of CBDTUI010000002.1, from coordinate 35,718 downwards.
ATCCCACTATCCGCACGTTCGAGGAACGTTTGCGTCTTCTCGAGGGAGGCGAAGCATGCTGGGCGACCGCCAGTGGCATGGCCGCCGTATTCAACGCCCTCCTCGCCCTCGTCGAGAGCGGCGACCGGATCGTCGCAGCTCGCGGGCTGTTTGGATCGTGCTCGGTCATCCTGGCCGAGTTGCTACCGCGCTTCGGCGTTCACACTGACTTCGTCGACGGATCAGATCTCGACCAGTGGACGACTGCGCTGGCGACACCTGCCAAAGCGGTGTTTTTTGAAACCCCATCCAACCCCATGCTTGAGCTCGTCGACATCGCAGCCGTCTCGAAACTCGCTCATGAGGGGGGCGCCACGGTCGTAGTCGACAACGTGTTCGCGACCCCGATCCACCAGAAACCACTCGAACTCGGTGCCGATGTCGTGGTCTACTCCACGACCAAGCACATAGACGGGCAGGGTAGAACGCTCGGGGGTGCGATCATCGGCAGCTCCGAATTCGTGACCGAACGACTCCAGCCGTTTATGCGCCACACCGGCCCGTCGATGAGTCCGTTCAACGCCTGGGTCGCCCTCAAGGGTCTCGAGACCCTGCGATTACGGGTCGATCACCAGCATCACGCAGCCTTGCAGATCGCATCTCACCTTGAAACGCGCCTCGACCGGGTTCTCCACCCCTTTCTCGAAAGCCATCCCCAGAACGAACTCGCTCGGAGGCAGATGTCGGGAGGCGGTACGCTCGTGACATTCGAGGTGCCAGGCGGGAAAGAAGGCGCATTCCGGACGATTAACCGACTCAGCTTGGTGGATATCTCGAACAATCTCGGAGATGCAAAGTCGCTGATCACCCACCCGGCCACGACCACACACCGACGACTCGGGGAGACGGGCCGTGCCGTGGCAGGTATTACCGACGGGACCCTGCGCCTTTCGGTTGGACTAGAAGACATCTCTGACCTCATTGCCGACCTCGACCAGGCACTGGCCCCCTAGCACCCGGCTCTTGGCGGCCGACTCGGGAATATCGGTTGTGTATGATTTTTCAGCTTCGCTGAGGACTGCGATCGATTGCCGTCGAGGAGGCAGGCGACGAGACCTGCCTCGCGAAGCCGATTGCTGCCGGCGACCCTCGACCCAACCGGGGATACCCCCTACTGAGAGCCACCGGCATACCGCTAAGAATGGCCCGATGGATGAGTCAGAGAACCTTCACCGCAAGAGCGCTCTTCAAGTCTTCGGGCTGATCGGGCTCACCGTGATCACCGCCCTGGCCGGGTTTGTCCTCGCGTTCATTGGCGCGATCGTGATCAGCAGATGCATCGGCGACTGCACGACACGTGACCCTGCGGGCGGCATACCGTACGTCGTCGGCGCGGCGCTAGCCGGAGGAACTTCTGCAACATCAGCCTATTGGATGGTGAGCACCCACCACCCCCGGTAGGTCTGGTTTTCGCAAGCACCACCCTGATCTTCGCCCTTCTTGTCATCGGTTGGGCCTCCTCCGTTTCCTGAACCTCCTGAAGAAATCGGTCCATCGGATTGCGGATTGGTATATCGATTCGATATACTCGCTATATCGGATCGATATATGATTGAAACAGCGATACTTGGACTCCTAACTGAAGGCGATGCCCACGGCTACGGCTTGCATCGTCGACTCATCGATATGGGCTTTTGGCGCGTGTCGTTCGGGTCTGTGTACCCGGCCCTTCGGCGCTTGAAAGCAGCTGACGCCGTCGAAGTCTCCGATATCAAAGACAAAAAAGGTCGCAAGCAGTACCGGATCACTGAGATCGGCCGTGACCTGCTCATCGCCCAGCTCGGCGACATGGACACCGTCGACAACACGAGCGGATTCCGAGTTCGAATGACGTTCCTCGATCTGCTCTCAGGGCAGGACCGGGTAGCGGTGTTGGCTAAACGAGCAGAAATTTTGAAAGACCGGATTACCGCAGCCAGGGCGAGCATTGCCGAGACGACTCGTTCGGTATACGCCAAGGCAGAGATTGAGCATCGGGCTGACTCCATGCAGCGCGATGTCGAATGGGTCGAAAGTTTAATAATGCAAGAAACGAAGGGAACATCATGACGAGCAAAGTTCGTGTAGCGATAGCGGGCGTCGGGAACTGCGCCAACTCACTTATCCAGGGCATCGAGTACTACCGCGACGCCGTCTCCACAGACGACATCCCGGGACTTATGCACGTGGATCTCGGTGGATACCACATCTCGGACATCGAGTTCGTCGCCGCTTTTGACGTCGATAGCAACAAGGTCGGCGTTGATCTTTCCAAGGCAATGTGGGCCGGTGAGAACAACACGATCCAGTTCGCCGACGTTTCCCAGCTCGATGTTGAAGTTCAGCGCGGGCCAACGCTCGACGGACTCGGCAAGTACTACCTGGCGACAGTCGAAGAGTCGGCAGCCGCACCAGTCGATGTTGTAGCTGCCCTCAAAGCCGCCAACGCCGACGTCCTCGTGTCCTACCTGCCGGTCGGTTCCGAGGAAGCGAGTCGCTTTTACGCTCAAGCCGCCATCGACGCGGGCGTCGCCTTCGTGAACTGCATCCCGGCATTTATCGCTTCCGATCCAGTATGGGCGAAGAAGTTTGCCGATGCCGGGCTCCCGATCGTTGGGGACGACATCAAAAGCCAGGTTGGCGCCACCATCGTCCACCGGGTGCTGACTCGTTTGTTCGAGGACCGGGGCGTCAAGGTTGAGCGCACCAGCCAGCTGAACGTTGGCGGCAACATGGACTTCAAAAACATGCTCGAGCGTGAGCGTCTCGAATCCAAGAAGATCTCGAAGACGCAAGCGGTGACGTCACAGATCGAACACGGGATCGCCAAAGACGACGTCCATATCGGCCCATCCGATCACGTGCCATGGCTCACCGACCGCAAGTGGGCATACATCCGGCTCGAGGGAAAATCCTTCGGCGACGTGCCTTTGAACATCGAACTCAAGCTCGAAGTTTGGGACTCCCCCAACTCGGCCGGCGTGGTTATCGACGCGGTTCGCTGCGCCAAGATCGCTCTCGATCGTGGAGTCGGCGGTCCCTTGCTGGCGGCTTCTTCATACTTCATGAAGAGCCCTTCGATCCAGTACACCGACGAGCAGGCCCACACCAATGTGGAGGCCTTTATCGCCGGGGACGACAACACCGGAGCCGATTTAGAGAAGTACCTGGCCTAACCAGCCAGACCAACGTGCGTGAAGAATGGGGTCGGACATTCGTCCGGCCCCATTCTTTTTGCTCGCTGACAACGAGTTCACCACTTCGCCCCAGTTCTCGGCTGCGGGACGGACCCAGCGGGCACCCGTCCGTGCCAGGATGGGTATATGCATCCCTTGTCCCAGTTCACAACAGAAGTCGCCCCGCACGTCGACCGATTGGTACTGGCGGTTCATCGACAGATGCGGACCTTCCACGGCCCTGCCATTGAGACCTGGCGCTCCGACTCTGGCCTGGCCCGGCCCGGCTTGCTCATCAATTTGCGTCCGTTCTTCCTCGCGGGAACCCAGAGTCGCGCCATCCTCGATCGCCTGCACCGCTACGCGCTACCCGTAACGACCGAAGAGTCGGTCGCCGCCGCCATAGACGAGGGCCTCCTGGACGGCTCGCTGACCCCCCGCCATCGTGGCGAGGAGTTAGCTCGGCGGCTCACGGCCCTCCAATCGAGTCTCATCGAAGAACTGTGGGGCGGCCAACCAGCCATCCCGGACTTGATCCAGCCGCTCAGCACTGCGGTGGACGGCGTGGCTGACCGCTATCAAGGATCGGCCTTCGCTCTGACCCGCGCGTTTGCTGACCTGCCGCGGCCCGACGATTCCGACCCCTACCTCATCCATCATCTCCTGACTGCTCTTCGCTACCTCCGAGCCGACTCCCACACCGTGGTGATCGACGCGGCCGGACTTTCAGCGGGGGAGGCAGCTCGTCTCGACGCTGCCTGGCGAAAGCTCGAAGGAACCCACCACGAACACCCCCTCCAAGGGTTAGTCGATCACGGGTTCCTCGACGCCGAAGGAGACATGACCGACGATGGTCGCCAGGCTCGCCAGACGATCGAAGACGAGACAAACTCGGTAGCAGCGGCGGTCTGGGAGTCCTTGCCCTCGGAGCAACTGCCCAAGCTTTTGGAAGACCTGTCGGGGCTCCCTGACCACATCGACGCTTGATTTAGTTCAACGCCGCCACCACGAGCGCCACTGACGAAAAAGCGAGTCAAGCCAACACCACGCGCCCGATGGTTTGAGCGTTGAGACGCCGAGAAACGACCTCGCCGAGCGGAACCACGACTAGAACCGGGAGGATCGCCACCGCGGTGCGGCGGGCGCATCAGACCTTGGCGAGCAAATTAGCAATGACGTCCGCAGCTGAATACGAGTCTTTGCCAGGCGTTAGGAATCTCGCCACAAATGCCGCGTCATCTCCGGCGGTCATCAGCACTTCTTGTTCCTGACCGTCGTGGAGTTGGGCTAAACCGATATTTGCCATCAGCGAGTTGCACAAGCACTGGCGGTTGTTCGTCTCCTCAAGAATCCCGCCTTTCTTCGTAAAATCGAGCACGGGTTCGGCGGGGCAGCGCCACTTCACCTTGCCTTCAGCGTTCTCAAACGGGGTGCGAAGGTATCCGAGGTCGCATATGCGTTCCCGTTTCTCGTACATCACCCGATCCGAAAGGGTGCCCTCCATCTGAATGATCTTGAACGGAAATCCGGTTGGCGACGCTTCCGGATCCGTGAACACTTTCACTTCGCCTGCGGCACTGCCCTTGAGAACATCAGCTTTCAGATCTTCCCGCATATCCGACTCGGCGCAGAAGGCAAACGCGGTTCCCACCTGGACGCCAGCCGCTCCTTGTTCGAGCGCGTCCTGCACCGCTTCCGGAGACGCTTGAGATCCGGCTAGCCAAAAAGGCTTGCCGATCGCCGTCAAGACGGCCAAATCGACTTCGTCGCGTGGACCATAGAGCGGCTCGCCGGTCTCGGTCTTGCCCTTTGCCCGAGGCGGGGCGTTGTGACCCCCAGCAGTCGGTCCCTCGACAACGAATCCATCGGGCGGAACCTCAGCCCTCGACAGCATCGTCGCCAAGACATGCGAAGCAACAATGGCAAGGAACTTCGGGCGCTGAAGGCGGGGCGGATCACTCTCGAAGAATGACCTCGGGTCGAAGCGGGTGAAGTGCTTCTTTGTTGCATCCTTGACATCGAGTGCCAGGTCGGACGGTTCGCCTTCGGCGAATCGGGTGAGCACGGCAGGAATCGCCTTCGGGATTCCAGCTCCCATCAGGACGTAATCGACGCCCGCCAGCATTGCGCCGTAGATCGAGCCAAGAGTCTCCACCTGAATCTTCTCGAGATAGTTGACGCCGACCGGATTCTTGTGACCTTCTTTGGCAAGAAACACCTCGACGAAGTTGGCAGCTGTCACCAGCTCGAGCGCGCTCCGAATACGATTGACCGTGGCCATCGGTTTTCCACGAAATGGCCGATCGGTGGGTTTGCCACCCTCTACAAAATACTTATCGAGAATCCGCTCAGCCGCGTCCGGCAACGGGAACGCTTTGAGGGCTCTTCGTACATGGCCCCCAACGTCACCCAGTTGGAGACGCCTGACAAGAACCGCATCGAGGGCGGTCCCCGAAACCACGCCGAGTTGCCCGCACGATGAGACGGCATTCGCCAGGCGCCAGCCAGAGACGCCGACGCCCATGCCGCCCTGGATTACGATCGGAAGAGTTGTCACGGTTAACACAATACACGCAACCAGGTACCGACATTAAGACGGATCAGCTACGAAGGCCACCCAGGTAATCGGCTACTTTGACCGGGAAGGTCGGATCGCCCGGTGGCGAGAAGCTCACGAGGACGTGATCGGCCCCCGCCGCTGCGTACCCGGCGATGAGGGCCGGGAGCTCGGCGAGGTTGTCATTCCGGAACTGGGCCGAGATCTCGATCTCAGCCGGGTGCCGCCCGATATCGTCACACAAGGTCCGCAGCCGTTTCACGCTGACCTCAAAGGCGTCGAGGTCGGGGTCGTAGTCGGGGAAGTTCCATTGGTCAGCCCATTTCGCGGCAAGTGGCAAGTGTCCGATTCATACGGCTCCGCAGCCGACAACCGGCGGGCGGGTGTGCGTAGCGACGATTAGCTTGGAGACATGCCACTTGCTTCGAACGTCACCACGCTCACCTGTTTCGATTGCGGTACCCAAACAGACCCCCACCACCTCGCCACCGTGTGCTCTTCCTGCGGAATGCCCCTGCGGGTGGACCTTGAGCTAGGGACCAAGTCGCCAGCAGAAGTAATCGACAAGTCCATCCAGTCGATGTGGCGCTACGGAGCTGCGCTGCCGATCCGACCAGCCGACGCATTCACGCTCGTGGAAGGCTGGACCCCACTGATCGAGGTCGCCAACAATGTGTGGGTGAAAGACGAGTCGCGTAATCCGACCGGATCTTTCAAGTCGCGCGGTATGTCTATGGCCGTATCGGCCGCTGTCGCATTAGGAGCTGGTCGACTCGTCGCGCCTTCCGCCGGGAATGCAGCCGGAGCCCTGGCGGCATACGGGGCGGCGGCCGGAGTACCCGTAGTGGTTGCAATGCCGGCCGACACCCCTCGGGCGTTCATCGACGAGTGCAACCATTACGGAGCAAAAGTCCACCTGGTCGACGGGACCATCTCAGATGCCGGACGATTCCTGGCGGAGAACCAACATCCAACCGACTTCGACATCTCCACGCTCAAGGAACCGTATCGGGTCGAGGGCAAAAAGACGATGGGATACGAACTGTACGAACAGTTCGATGGTTTGTTGCCGGACGTCGTTGTCTATCCAACTGGCGGAGGAACCGGACTCGTCGGGATGTGGAAGGCCTGGAACGAGATGCAAGCGATGGGGTGGATCGGATCCGAACGCCCCCGCCTCGTGTCGGTGCAAACCGCTGGCTGTGCTCCAGTAGTAAAAGCATTCGAGGCCGGAGACAAATACACCGAGACGTGGCCCGACCCAGTGACCTCAGCCTTCGGGCTACGGGTACCCGGCCCGATCGGTGGCTTCATCTGCCTGGAGGCCTTGCGCGAAACCAATGGCACTGCCGTTGCCGTGACCGAAACCGATATGAAGACCCATACTTCGGCGCTGGCCGCCGCAACCGGTATCGACATCTGCCCTGAAGGTGGCGCCGTGTGGGCGGCATATCTTCAACTGCAGCAAAACAGCTGGCTGACACCAGACGATCGGGTTGTTTTGTTCAATACCGGCACCGGCCTCAAGTATCGGTAGGACGAATGTCCGTGCTCGATGGAGGAAGTTCGGCATGGAGCGAATCCGGAACCTTCCGGTCGGCTAGCGCGGTCACTGCTGAGTTCGAACAGTAAGGAGAGACGACATCATGACATATTGCCTACTGTCGCATCGGGCATGGTTAGCCTGTTTGTCATGACCCGCCTCGCCGACCGATCCAATGTCCGGGTCTACGCCGGTTCCTGGACCGAATGGGGGTCCACCGTCGGCTACCCCATCGAACGATGAACAGATTTATGCAGGCGGCCATCGACCAGGCTGCGGCCGGGGCGAATGAGGGTGGCATCCCGATCGGGTCAGTGCTCGTGGTCGACGGCGAGATCGTGGGTAGGGGCCGTAACCAGCGGATCCAGAAAGGATCTCCGATTCTGCACGGAGAGATGGATGCACTCGAAAACGCCGGGCGACTTACTGCTGCGGAGTACCGGCGCGCCACCATCTACACGACACTTTCGCCCTGCCACATGTGCTCAGGGGCAATCTTGCTCTATGAAATACCTCACGTCGTGGTTGGCGAAAACCGGACGTTTATGGGCGCCGAGGATCTGCTACGGGACCGCGGGGTGCGGGTCGAGGTACTCGATCTAACCGAATGCGTTGACCTCATGACGAGCTTCATCTCAGCACAACCGACGATCTGGAACGAAGACATCGGCGAGGAGTAGCTACCGATAGCGTTCCTTTGCCGATCCTGCGAATGTTCTAAGGTTTCTCACAGCTTCGATGGCCAAGATGTCAACACGGCAACCTTCATCATTCCAAAAACGACCTCACTCCTGGCGCTCACCCTGATGCTCGCATTGCTCGCGACTGCGTGCGGATCCAACGACGACGCCGTATCGGACGAACCACCAGCAGCGACGACCACCTCCACTCAGACCACCATGGCCGACGACGAGGAGGCACCCGAGCCGGACTCGGCCCCCGCGGAGTCGGCAGCAGGCGCGCGCCAACTCGACCTTCGTCGCCGAAGTGTGGGCAGACAATTGGTTTGCGTTGTATGTGAATGGGGAGCTGGTCGGTGAGGACTCCGTGCCGATCACGACGGAGCGTTCCTTCAACTCTGAGACGATCACGTTCGAAGCCACCTATCCGCTGACGATCGCCATAGGCCTATCCAGGGAAAACCTCAGCGTTGCCTCAGCGACTGGAGCACCCGGAGGCCGGATGGCGGGCACCCAAACGCCGCAGCGCGCTTGAGACCTATGCCCGGTGGTTGACTGGACGGTTAGTGTCGAGGGGGAAACTCGCAATTCGAGTCCACGAACCGGGTGTGACGTCCCCGACGATGAGGTCGATTGCCGCCACGGAGCTTGCAACCGGCAGCAAAGGTCCGACTGCGGCGGCGGCCGCGACCATCGACGCATAGTCCTCGCTATCTCCCACGGTGAGGTGCGGGGTGGGATCGGGGTGTTGCCCTCCGTAGGGTGGCCAGTCCGGCCAGCGCTCGGTTACGAGGGCAGTGAGTCGTTTGAAGGCTGCCTCGGGTCGTGGGGCCAGATACACGATCTCGGTATCGAACCACCCAACTGATGTCAGGGCGAAGTCGAAGCGAGCAACCTGGGAGAACATCGTTGTCAGGTCATCGATGACCGCATGGTTGAGAAGCTCAGGCGACATGAACGGGTACAGGATGGTGATGTGGGCGGGGACACCGAGCGGCGCCGACGCATCAAGCTCCTCGCGGAGCACTCCTACTGCCGGTTCGGCCGCAGGCACCGGAACGATGAGGGCGCTTTCCCGGGTGTCCATCTCTGTCAGGCTGCGAAGTTTGGGTAGCTGTGCGGAGTGACCGCCTCCTGGTAGGCGGGATCAAAATCAGGGAAAGGTATCCCGGCGAAATCCACTTCAACCGCCCTGGCGAAATGGGGAATCATGTAGGGGTGGGAGCCCATCTCATCCAAGGTCCCGACGTCGAGTTCTGTGAGCGCTCGCTGTTCCTCCGGAGAAAGCGGTCCCCCACGAGCGACCGGGCTTCCTGACCCGGCTGCCACCTGTACCCGTTGGCTGATGAACGCTTGTCGATCCCGAGAGAACTCGTCAAGCGACTCGGTGGTCCCGTCGACGATCATGAACTTGGTGTCGAATCTGCTCACGCCGTCCCTCCCGATCGCGTCGGTCCACACAACGAGGCGTCCAGTGAGATACGGCGGCTCCAATTCTCGGATCTGCCATCACACCGCCTTCAAGTTGACTCGCGCTGTAATCGATTGGACCCTAGTGGGGCAAGGGCCTAGGTGTCGGCGACCGGTTGGGCCGGTCGGACATCTTCGATCCGGTCGACCTGACGTAACGACGGGAAGAACCTCCACCAGAGCCCTACGACAAACAAGGTACCGATACCCCCAGTGATGATTGCCAACGAGGCGCCGAGCCATTCACCTACCAGGCCGGACTCGACCGCCCCGAGTTCATTGGAGCCACCGATAAAGACATTTTCAACGGCGAGCACCCGGCCCCGCATCTCGGGCGGCGTCGCCAACGGCACGAGCGCCGACCGCACGAGCACACTGATGGCGTCGGCTCCGGCCATGACCACCAGCGCCACAAACGCGACGGCAAAGTTCGTGGTCAATCCGAGAACAATGGTCATGAGTCCGAAGACGGCGACCGCCACCAGCATTTTACGTCCGGCATGGCGGTGCATCGGCCGAATGACCAACGCCGTTGAGGTCAGAAACGCCCCGATGCCGATCGCGGCACGTAGCCAGCCGTAGCCGACCGCCCCTACTCCGAGTCGCTGCTCGGCAATGGCGGGAAGGAGCGCCACCGCCCCTCCGAGCAGTACGGCGAACAGATCAAGCGTGATGACGGATCGGACGAGACGGGAATTCTTGATGAAGCGCAGCCCGTCGAACGCTTGCCGGACGTTGTCGAGGGCCCCGACTGCCCTCCGCATCGCCGCCACTGGAGACCGGGGGACCTTGGTAAGCGCCAGTATCGCGAAAAACGACATGACTGCCATGAACCAATAGGGGAAGTGCTCAGCCCGCGAATACAAATACGCCCCGATCAAGGGCCCGAGAATCGTGCCAACCAGCGAAGTCGACGTCTTCAGTGCGACGACCCGATTGACCATGTGGGACGGTGACAGGTCGATCGGGAGCGATCGGCTGGCCGGGGCTTCGACAGCCCGCGAGATCCCATACACGACCATTAGAACAAGGATCGGCGTGGCCGTCGTCAGCCCTCGTAGTGACAACCAGGCCATCCCGAGCGAAACTGCTATTTCTAACCCAAGGCCGACCGCGAACACTTTGCGGCGGTCGAACCGGTCGGCAAGTGCCCCGGTGAACGGTGACAGAAAGAAGACTGGTAGGAACTGGGCAAGACCTAACAACCCCAGGTCGAGCTCCCGGCCAGTGATCTCGTATGTTTGGAATGCCACGACCGCAACCAACCCGGCCCCAGCAAACCGCGCCAGGAACAGCACGAACATCAGGACCCGAAGTCCGCCCGGGACGCGCTCGTTCACTTCGTATATCGATCGAGGTACGCGATGACCCCGGCGACGGCCTGGCGTTGCACGTCATTCACCTCACAGTTATCCTCGGGACCTCGCTGCGGAAAGCCGTAGCCGTAGGTCATGATCCCATGACACCCATTCGCAGGCTTTGCCTGCTTCGTCGAGCATCATAGGTCGTTCGGAAGATCCCCTGCAGGTCCGCCACGCCAACCCCGCAACCACACTCTCGCCCTTTGCTGTTGCGCCGTCGGTACTTCAGCACAACGGGTCGCCGTTCTGCCAACGTGCAAAGAGTTCACGGCGTTACGTGAGGAGGTCGTCCATCAGATTGGCGATGTGGGCGCCGATGGCCAGTGAGCTGGTGGCGGCCGGGCTGGGAGCGTTCAAAACGTGGATGGCATTATCGGTTTTTACCATCGAAAAGTCGTCCTGGAGGCTGCCATCCGGCATAACGATCTGGGCGCGCACACCGGCGCCACCCCGTTCAAGATGCTCGTCGCGGATCTCCGGTACCAACTTGGTGGCCGTCTTGGCGTAGGTCGATCGGCGAGCCGAGCGCCAGACCTCCATCGTGCCAGTCTTCCAGTACTTGGCGGCCAACTTCAAGAACCCTCCGTAGCCAAACGTTCGCGCCAGCTCACCGAACTCGGGCCGGACCCCCCGATAATGCTCCCGACCCATGGCCAGGACAGCATTGGGACCGACTTCGACCCTCCCATCGACCCGGCGCGTGAAATGCACACCAAGCCACGGAAAGCGCGGGTCAGGAACTGGATAGATGAGCGCGTTGACAAGCGACGAGGCTTCCTCAGTGAGCTGGTAGTACTCACCTCGAAACGGTACGACCCGGCCCGGTGAATCGAGGCCCGCCAGCGCCGCGATCCGATCGGCGTGGAGGCCGGCACACGCAATCATGGTCTTTGCCTCAATGGCGCCTTGGGACGTACCTATTGTGACCCCACCCGGCCGCGATTGGATGCTCTCGGCGCCGTGGCCAAGTCGGATGTCACCCGTTAGTTTCTCGGCCAGCCGGACTGCCACGGCCCCGTAGTCGGCGACACCCGCCTCGGGAACCTGGAGCGCGGCGATCCCGCCACAATGAGGTTCGAACTCTTTGATTTCGTCGCGGTCGATTCGTCGTAATCCCTCGAGACCGTTGGCCGCGCCCCTGGCCAGGAGCTCTTCCATGGCGGGAAGCTGGGATGGTTCGGTGGCAACTACGAGCTTGCCCGACCGTTTGAATGGCAGCCCTTCTGAGATGCAGAATTCCGCCATGGCGCGCTGGCCTCGTACGCAGAGATCGGCTTTGAGCGAGCCCGGCTTGTAATAAAGACCAGAGTGCAGAACGCCGCTGTTGTGCCCGGTCTGATGGAACCCGACCGTGGCCTCCTTGTCGATAACGACCACGGACGCACCGGGGAAACGGGCGGTAATGGCGTTCGCCGAAGCGAGCCCGACTATGCCCGCGCCGATCACGGCAACGTCGTACTTCATCTTGTCCCCATCCGCTGTCTCATCATCAATTCTGCTTCGCTGGCCTGAGTCGTGCGAACGATCGCATCGTACCTGGAGAACAGTCATGAGGAACTTCCCGGTTGCAACAACCTCGGGTCCCGGCACCATGTCAGTCGACCCGGAAGAGCGCGTCCACTAGGAACGACTGCGCTCCTATCGGCTGGCGCGCGTTCTTGAACAGCTCGACGCCTACAACCTCGGCGCATTACTGCTTTTCGAACGCTTCGCTCGTCAGCGAAGAGGCATTTTGGAACCTCGATGGTCCGGTGATCCACATCTCGACACCGTATATCCCCCTTCCATCGACCGAGAATCTTGAAGATCGGACTATCCCGTCGGTCGAGCGTATTTATGAGATCATGAAACGGAGCATGGACTAAACGACGGACGTCGGTATCGGATGTTCTCGACCGGGGTTTCGACTTGCTGCTCGACGGGTAAAGTCATCACATGAGTTCAACTACAAGTCGACCAATCGGCCAGGGTGTCACCCAGATCGTCGATGAAAAAACCGGAACCATCATTCATACCGATGTTTCGCCAGAATTCGGCGGTGGAGGCAGCACCTTCTCCTCAACGGACCTGGTCGGTGCGGCGCTCGGTTCGTGTATCAGTTCGTCGCTCGCCACGATCGCCGAGCGCCACGACGTACCGCTCGAAGCCATCACTATCACGGTCAACAAGGAACTGGGAGTCGATCCCAAACGGATCGTGAAGCTGGCGGTTGAGATCAAGGTTGCCATCGAGGAGGACCCCAAGATTGCTCGTCTTTTCGAGCGGGCCGCCCACACATGCACCGTGCATCGCTCCCTCCATCCCGACATCGATTCACCTATTCAAGTCCACTTCACCGGGTCGAAGGACAGCTGACATGGTCAAATGGAAACCAACGTCGGGTAGGTATGTAGAGAACCGGCGAGGGCAACAGACCACCAAGCGAGGCGGCACCTTCGGGTTCCCGACCGGTGGATCCTCTTCAGGCGGCGGGGGCGGCCTGCCGGTCGGCAAGCTGAGCCTGCCCATCCTTATCCTCATCATTGTCGTCAGCGTCTGCATGAGTGGAGGTGGGGGGACCGATAGCGGGGCACTGAACCCCAGCGTCGTCCCGGACCAAACGCCGACGGCCACTCCTGTCAATTGTGCCGAGAACAGTTCGCAGCAGATTCAATTCATGTGCGCACTCACCGACAACACGCAGGACATCTGGACGCGCCGCTACGCGGCAGCCGGAGAAACCTACACACCGACCAAGTTGGTCATCTTCGATGGGTTCACGAACTCGGGCTGCGGCGGCGCCGACGCAAGGGTCGGCCCGCACTACTGTCCTCTTGATCAGACGATGTACCTGGATCTGGGATTCTTCGATACGCTCAGCAACCAGTTCGGAGCGCCGGGAGACTTCGCACAAGCCTATGTCATCGCCCACGAGGTCGGCCACCACGTCCAGACCCTCGAAGGCATCAACGACGCCGTCCGCACCGCGCAACAGAACGACCCTGCGAATGCGAACCAATACTCGATCGCGATGGAACTCCAAGCCGACTGTTTTGCAGGGATTTGGGCCCGCGATGCGAACCAGTTGACTGACGATGTCGGATCCATTGAGTTAGAGATTGGTGACCTTGAGGAGGGCATCGCCGCAGCCGAGGCAGTTGGCGATGACCGGATCCAGCAGGCGTCAACCGGCCGGATCGATCCCGAGCAATGGACCCACGGATCAGCTCAGCAGCGGGTCGACTGGTTTCTGAAGGGCTACAACTCCGGCGACCTGAATCTCTGCGACACGTTCAACGGTTAGCCGGCGAAGCTGCGCCAACGTCGCCGTCGCTTCGAGCCATTTCCGGGTGACGCCCGAATAGATACCAGATAATTCCCCACATCGGGTTGAATACCTCTATGCATCGAATGACTTCACTAATCGTTCTCCTGGCGATCGTCGCGACAGCTTGCGTCGGAAACGAGTCTGCCCCGTCTGCGAGTACCTCTCCAACGACATTGGCACCTACCACCTCGACCGCGGAACCTTCTCCGGCTACTACTGCGCCGACCGACACCACGGCCCCGTCCAATCTTGTGATTACGGACTGCGACAACGAGAGCGAACAGTTCGGCCTGTTCTGCGAGGCCTATGACATTCTGACGACCAGCTTCGTCGACGAACTCGACCCCGCCGTTCTCGCCCAAGGGGCCATCGAGGGCCTTGAGGCTTATGCCAGCAACGCCGAAGAGACAACCACCACTACCCCCACCCAGGTCAGCTGTGCGGCACCGACGGCCGACTTCGCCGAGTTCTGCTCGCTTTTCGCCGAAGACGCCAACGAGCGCTTACCCGAAGACGCCCTGGTTGAAGCGGCCGTCAGGGGGTTGATGGATTTTGCTCTTGAAGACCCGAACTCGACCTACCTACCCCCCGAAGCCCTTGAAGCATTCCGCAGCTCCAACTCTGGCCAGATCGAGGGAATCGGAGCCCTCGTTCGAGGCACCAACCTGACTCCAGACGACGAGACCGACGTCCTCTGCAACGAACTGAGCGCTACGTGCAAGCTCGAAATAGTCACGCCCCTTGAGGGAAGCCCGGCCGAGGCTGCCGGAATCAAGCCAGGCGATTTCATCGTTGTCGTCAATGGAGAGGACGTTGAAGGTCAGTCGGTGGATGAGGTAGTCCTCAAAGTGCGCGGACCGGCCGGCTCGGAAGTGCTCCTCGGGGTCGAGCGTGCCGGAGAGATCATCGAAGTGACGATCGAGCGAGCCCCGATCATCGTACCGATCGTCGAAGCGGACATGCTCACCGAAACGATCGGGTATTTGAGTCTGGCCCAGTTCACGGCCACCAGCCCCGATCTCGTCCACGACGGACTGGTTAAACTCCTTGACGCCGGCGCCGAGAACATCATTCTCGACCTTCAATACAACCCGGGTGGCCTCCTCGATGCCTCCGTTGAGATCGCCTCAGAATTCATCGGTGACGGGTTGATCCTTTCGACGCAGGCTCCAGATCAGACCGTTGAGTTCGCAGCGATACCAGGTGGGGTGGCCACCGAGGATTCCGTCAAGGTCTACGTGCTCATCAACCGCGGTAGCGCCTCTGCCTCTGAGGTAGTGGCCGGCGCTCTCCAGGATACGGGTCGAGCGACGGTCGTCGGTGAGAACAGCTTCGGCAAGAACACAGTCCAGCGCCAGTTCCTTCTGAGCAACGGAGGAGCCCTGAAGGTGACGATTGCCCGGTGGGTGACGCCGGACGGAAATAACTATGGAATCACGGGCCTGACCCCCGATATAGCCGTTGAACTGCCGGACGACTTCAATCAGCAATTCCTCATCGACTACACGGTCGATCTCATCACGAACGGTTAGCTGGCAGCCAATCCGGTCGGGCAGGACACGCCGGTCCCGCCAATGCCGCAGTAACCGTTGACATTCTTGGCCAGGTATTGCTGATGGTAATCCTCGGCGTAATAGAACGGACCAGCAATTCCGATTTCGGTCGTGATCGCTCCGTAGCCGGAGGCGGTTAGCTCGGCCTGATACCGATCACGGGACGCTTCGACGACGGCCAGCGCCTCTTCATCTGTGGCGTAGATAGCCGACCGGTATTGGGTACCGACGTCGTTGCCCTGTCGCATCCCTTGAGTCGGATCATGACCTTCCCAAAAGGCTTTCAGAATCGCTTCAAAGCTGACCTGGCCCGGATCGTACGCAACCAATACCACCTCGGTATGACCGGTCTGGCCAGAGCACACTTCTCGATACGTGGGATTGGGCGAATAACCACCCGCATACCCCACAGCGGTCGTATAAACGCCGTCTAATTGCCAGAAGATTCGCTCCGCACCCCAGAAACATCCCATCGCAACAACGACGGTCTCGATGGTTTCGGGGAACGGGCCTTGGATTGGCCGTCCATGCACGAAATGTTCGGCTGGCACTGGCATCGCCTCATCGTGGCCGGGTATTGCCGTTGCAGGATCAATCATGGTCTTTTTCTTGTTTCCGAACATACGAGGTCCCTCTCTGGTCGACCGTCACGTGCGGTTCGTAGACGGTTCAACAACCACCTCGAGACTGGTGTTCCATCAGCGAACAAGAATTCTTTCATCAACGCGTCGGACAATTTCGTCGACCGCCTCCCAAGCAAGCATATGGCCACGCCCCTCCAACCAAACCAGTTCGGCGTGCAGGAGGTTCGAGGCAATGAGGCGGGCTTGGGTCGGTGGACTGGTTCGATCCTCGCTGCCGACTATGACCGAAACCGGTAATTCAATTTCGGCCAACTGAGGCGCCAGGTCCTCTTCCACCATCATGTCGATTGCCGGGTGGATCTCCGCGTAGTCGGCGGTCCCGACTTCGGCTTGCAAGGCGTCGACCAAAGAAGGGGACGGCGTCCCGAACGCGTCGCTCAATGCGACCCGCCCGTAGATCCGGTTCGACAACACGGTCGCGGCAAGCGGATACTTCATGAACTTGGTCCGGGCCCGGCCAAGGGGATCTCGCCCTAATCCGCCGTGGATCGGCGAGACGAGCACAACACCGCGAAGATGATCTCTCGCGTGTTCCGGATGATCGATCAAATACTTCAGCGCCACAAACGATCCCATCGAATGACCGACGAGAACACCATCCGAGACGTCGTAGTGGTCAAGCACCGCTCGATAGTCTTCGGCCATGACCACGGAACTGATCCCGTCAGTGCCGATCGTCGACTCGCCGTGGCCGCGCTGGTCAAAGCTGATCACACGATGGCCGGTCGAGACGAGTTGTTCGGCCACCAGGTTCCAACTCATCGACGTCAATGCGTACCCGTGGGCGAGCACTACCACCGGACCACTCCCCGCCTGGGCGGATCGAAGCCGTGTCCCGTCGCTCCGCTCGATCCATGTAACGACCCCCGGCACCGGGTGCAGAAGCTCCTCGAGTTGATATGGGTCGGCCTGTTGATCGAGTTTTCTCGCCGCCGATGCTGCGGCCAGATGGGCAGCGCCCGCTGCGGCCGCCGCCCCCAAAATAATTCGTGAAGTCTTCATAGACCCATCATCGCGTACTTTGTGCCGAAATCTCACTACAGAGGGCTACTTTCGCTCAAGTTTCGCCAGCCACAGTCGAATAGTGCAGTAACGGAGGACCTGAACAGTGAATCGGACACCCGATCTGCTTGCAGCGGATGCACCAGCGGCGGTGCAGTTGCTCAAGCGCGCTAACGGGCACTTGCTCGATCAGCTCGAAGGGTTGACACACGAGTCCGTCCAGGCACCATCGCTGCTTCCGACCTGGTCACGAGCCAATCTCATCACCCACCTGGCGTACGTAGGGAGAGCCCTGGTCCGGATGACCGACGAGGCTCTTGAGAATGGTAAAGCCTCGACCTATCCAGGCGGACCGAAAGAACGCGCCGAGTCGATCAAGCGTGGCAATCACCTGCCGACTGACCTCCTTAAGAAGGAATTGACCGTTGCAGTCGAAGAACTCGATCGAATGTGGTCGGGTCTCGGCGTTGCCGATTGGGACAGTTCATTCACGCTCAATAACACCCATGATGTCAAGCTGTCTCGTTTGCTGATGCTGAGGTGGAACGAAGTGGAAGTGCACACCTCAGACTTCGGTTTTGATGGGCCGGGTTTTGACGTGTCCGACGAGTTCATCTCGACAGCCTTGCCGCTGCGGATCTCATGGCTCGTCCAACACCACCGCAGTCGCGAGGACGCCGACCATTCGGTGAAAGGGATTTGGAATCTGCGCGCTTCGACCTCGAGGTCGGCGTGGACGATCAAAACGTCCAACCCCGCGGAGGAGTGCACCATCGAGGGAACTGATCACGACGTCCTCGGATTTCTCCTGGGTCGGGTCCCGGTCAGCCACATGTCTACCACCGGTAGCGTGGGGCTTGCCCATAGATTCAAACTCGCTTTTCCTGGCCCGTAGTCTGTTTAGAGGACCAGTCGAGTGGGGGCAAGCGCCGTCGAGAGGCGGTCGAGAATCTGGTCGAGGACGCCCGGGTAGGTGCCGAAGTTCAACCGAGCATGTCCGTCGCCGCCGCCTCCAAACTGCACCCCTGAGCTGAGGGCCACGCGGGCCTTACGGACAAGGTATTCACGTGGTTCGACCGCCCAGTGATGGGGACGAAAGTCGAGCCAGGCCAGGTAGGTGGCTTCGGGGCTTCGATAGCCGATTCGGCGGTCCTGAGATACCCAACCGGCCAGAGTCTGGCGGTTACCGGCCAGTTGGCTGCGTAACTCTTCGAGCCAAGGAACCCCCAACTCCCAGGCGGCCGTCGCGGCCCGCACCCCGGTGGCAGTCGGATGCCCGAGTAGGGCAAAGGGAAGATCATCGAATCGCTTGGCGAGGTCGTCGTTTCCGAAGCTTGCCATGGCACAGCCGACCCCGGCGAGATTAAACGCTTTCGACGGTGAGGTGATAGTGATCGTGCGATCCGAGATATCCGTCCCAAGGGCAGCGATCGGGATGTGCCGGTGTGGCTCGTAGGTCAGGTCGGCGTGGATCTCGTCGCTGACTATAAGAAGATCCGCCGCCTCGGCGACCGCGGCGACCGTGGCCAACTCTTCGGCTGAGAAGACCCGGCCGGTCGGGTTGTGCGGGTTGCAGAGGAGCACGAGTCGTCCGCCACGATCGACTGCATTCTCGAGGGCTTCCTTCGTGATCCGATAGCCGTCTTCACGATCGGTCAGCGGAGCTTCAACGACCGACCGACCGGCCGATTCGATTGCCCAACCGAAGGGGTGGTACACCGGATTCGTGATGATGACCCCGTCGCCCGGTTTCGTGAACGCCTGGATCGCGGCCGAAACCCCCTGCATGACATCGAGGACCACCCGACTGCTTGATTTGGGTGGCTCCCAGCCATGGTTGGCGCTACTCCAAGCGATGCCGGCATCGATCATACGATCGTGTTCACGGCCGTCTACATAACCCCAGTCCCCTTCAGCGAGGAAGCTCCGTACCGTTTCCACAATGAGCGGAGCAGGCGGAAAGTCCATGTCGGCCACCCAGGCGGGGATAACGTCGGAATCGTAGAGGCGCCATTTCTTCCCAACCCGGCTACGGAGATCTTCGAGGCTCGGTTCCATGGAGACTCACAGTAGTGGCCGCGACCTAGGCTCGGGAGCCGAAAGGTCGCCCGGAAAGAGGCCAGCTCGCCCGAGCAGGGCCGGGACTTCCTTGCCGAGCGGCCCTTCAAGCCATCGACTCGTTCCCATGAGCGCCTCCAGGTTCAAACCGGTGTCGATGCCCATACCTTCGAAGAGGTACCCGAGGTCTTCGGTCGCCACATTCCCGGTTGCATTCGGCGCGAATGGACACCCACCGATTCCTCCCACCGAGGCATCAAAATGTGTAACCCCCACCGTTAGAGCTGCGTAGGCGTTGGCGTATCCGGTATTACGAGTGTTGTGAAAGTGAGCCCCGAACGATGTCGATGGATCCAGGTGGGGTCGGATCGCTGTGAACCGCTCGATGACATCGGCCGGTGTGCCGACGCCGATCGTATCGCCAAGGTTCAGCCGGACAGGGCGAACCTCGAGCAACGGACGGACTACCTCGACAAGTCGGTGCACTGAGACCTCACCTTCGAACGGACACCCAAACGCCGTGGCAACCGTTATCGAGGCATCAACATCGGCATCGCGGGCACGGCCAGCCAGTTGCAACGCCAAGGTAACGCCGGCGAATGTGTCAACACCCTGGTTCTTTTGAGAAAAGGTGTCGGAAGCGGACACGACGATATTCACCTCGTCTACCCCGGATGCGAACGCTCGATCAAGTCCCCGCTGGTTCATAACCAGTCCGATATAGCGA
This sequence comes from uncultured Acidimicrobiia bacterium, assembly GCA_965363765.1. Taxonomy (GTDB): domain Bacteria; phylum Actinomycetota; class Acidimicrobiia; order Spongiisociales; family JAENVV01; genus JAENVV01. The sequence goes on along the minus strand of CBDTUI010000002.1, from coordinate 15,622 downwards.
ACGCCATCAACTCTCGGCACTACGCGCATAAGTTGGTCGGAATCAGCCATGGCAGGAACCCGGCTGGGGTTGACGAAGCTAGCCGCCTCGATGGCCGTCACCCCGCCGGCGATGAGACCCTCAATCAGTGCCAGCTTGTCAGAGGTCGATACCATCGCTGACTCATTCTGGAGACCGTCGCGGGGCGACACGTCGATAAGGTTTACTCCGGTTGTCGGCAGCACCATCCGTCTCCCGGTTCCCGATCAGCGGGGTCGCTGATCGGCTGACATGGTAGTTGTCAGTCGCATCATGCATCACCGGTGAAGTAACGCAGAGCCAGGCTCCAGGCTTCCCGCCCGCATTCGGCTCCCACGATCCGGCCGGCCAGATCGTCCGCGCTCACGTGGATTCCGCCATACAACCGCGACCTGCCTGCCTGATCGGCAGCATCCCGGTAGGTGGCCCACTGGAGCACGACAGGTTCGGTCGGTCCCACCTCAAACACCAGCGAACCCGTCACCTCCAGCCATTCGCTAAGGCCGCCAGGGAAGAACTCCGATCCGGTTATGGCAGTGAGAACTTCCGCCGAGGCACGACTGAACGCCGAATGACCTGACACGTAGCCGGCAAAGGATGGGGTCACGAACGTCGGTGCCTGGTACGGCACCCAGTCGATGGCCTGGACCCAGCCAACTCCGGCCGGATCTGAGGAAGCTGGCGAGCCTCCGGCCCAAGCCCGGATGGCGACAGTGCCCGGCTCCAGCCCAACGTGACGGTCTCGCGCCGTGTCCTCGGTTACGACTTCGATGAGATTGTCGACGAGCGGGAGTCCCCAGGCATCGTATGGAATGATGGCTGGATCAGAGGACTGGCCGAGTCCTCCCATGTATCTGACCATCGAAATCGGTCGTACATAGTCGTAGTGCGCTTTGAGACCCCAGGCGGCGACCGCCGCGTCGTGGTTGGCGCCATTGAGTGCAAAATACAGTTTGACATCCCATTCGAGGCGGTCGATCTCCGGTCCCACGCCACCAATTCGATATGTGTCCATCTGATCAGAAGTTCGGTTGGCGAGCGTATTCCAGTGGCCGGGTGGCGTCTCCGAAGATGGGCCGTCGGCCCAGTACTCAGCCAGCACGCGCCCGAAGTTACCTTCGTCGACGAATTCAGGCTCGTACGGTTCGCCGGTCGCCGGATTCTGTGAATAGCCATGCCCGTCGTTGGTCCCCAGCGAGTTGTTGCCCCACCCGCTTGGGGCAATGTCGATGACCGAGGAACCGTCGGCCGCGAGGCGGCTGCTTAACTCGATGACTTCGACGACTGCGTCGGCGAATTCATCGTCTCCGATCTGGGGCGGCGCTCCGGGGTCGATCGGTATACCTTCGGTGTTCGGCTTGAGGGCGAACGCGGTGACGTGGCCCCATTGCGCCCCCACAAACGTTTGTATTCCACTGGGCAGCGGGATTCCATTCTGCGTCACTGCTTCTTCAAGAGCCAGGGGCTGCCACCGATTCGGATCGACGAGAATCGTTCCTGATTCGGCCACGATCAACGGTTCGTTGACTGGCTGGTAGTCGGGCGAGACGTATCCGTACTTTTCCTGCGAGCCGTCCTCTTCGGAGGCCTCCAAAATGGCCAACGCGATGGCATGCCCGAGACCGGCCGCCGTTTCAGGATCACCGCGATCATCACTGTTTGGGTCGAGGCACAAGTCTGACATCAGCTGATCGAACTCGGCGAGCGACTCCGATCCTCCGGCTGCCAGCGCATATCGCACGCGCAGGACTCCATAGGCGGCATAGCTAATAGCCATCTCTCTCTCAGACGCGGTGCCCGAGTACTGACGGTCGACGAAGTAGCCGGTCGAATCGTCGTCGAAGGCTGCCCACGCATCCCACATGGCCGCCGAGGCATGGAACAAGTTCCGGGCATGGACGGTCGGGGCAGGAAAGTCGCGGCTGATGGCGTGGAGGTTGGCTTCGTTCCAGACCCGAGCGACGGAGTATCCGGCGGGCAGCTCCGGGCGACATCCACCAACGAGCGTACAACTCGTCGACACGAGCGACGCCAACACCAGGAGCACACTCGCCAGACGTTTCACGCCACAATCCTAAGCCGAACGACCCCGGCTTAAACCAGCACGGCGCCCTCGTGGCGAAGCAGCCAGAGCTTTCGCTCTACCCCGCCGCCGTATCCGGTAAGAGATCCGTCGGCACCGATGACCCGATGGCAGGGAACAATGATTGATATGGGGTTCTTCCCATTGGCTAGCCCGACGGCCCGGCTGGCTTTTCGGTCGCCGAGGCGGTGGGCGAGGTCGCCATAGGATTCGGTCGTCCCATACGGGATTTCGGTGAGTGCCGTCCAAACTCTCCGCTGGAACGGCGTGCCGACCGGTCGTAGGGGCAGGTCGAATGATTGCCTGGTTCCCGAGAAATACTCGTCCAGCTGGGCGATCACGTGCCCAAACCCCCCTGAGCCAGGCCGAGCGCTCTCCGCCACAACGGGATCGTGCACGTGGTTCTCGAAATACACACCGGTCAGGAAGCCATGCTCACCGACGAGCCTCAACCGTCCCACCAGCGACTCGTAGTCAGCAAATTCGACCATGGGCTGACCTTACTGCCGCCAGTAGTCCGTGCGCCCCAAGTCACTCCCCCGACCAGATCCAGCTGCCTCGCGACAAGCGCCGTCAAAAAAGATTCTTCGATGGAGCCAGCATGGAGCGGAGTGATTCCGAGCGACCTGACCGGCTACTTGGACCAGGACTCATTCATCGACAGGCCATTATCCAGGTAGACGTAACAGAGGTAGGCGCGGTCGCCAGACGACCAGCCGGATTCGGTTGGGATAAGCACGTCGAGGAACAGTTCTTCGGGAATACGCTCCAGGTCCAGATACGACTCAGCCAGAACAAAACATCGATCGAGCCCCGTGTCGAACAGGGTCTCGGAGTATGCCTGCTGGCCGATGAAATCGCCCGTGGCAACCATCTCAAAAACGTGAGGCTCGTTGCAGGGCAACACGTCGGCTGCCCCTACCTCGACAACCTCATCACCCGATTCGTCAAAGAGGTCAAAACACTGTCCGACCTGAAGATCTTCGATTGACGTGTAGTCGCCGGCACCAGTAACAGAGCGGTACACCTGCGACACGAGCCCAAGACCAAAAATGGCAACCACGGCGATGACAATTCTCAGCCCGATTCCCAATCCCCCAAACGCCACCTTGCGACCAACCGACGGCTCGGTAGGCGGTGGACCAAACGGCTCATGGGCGGCCGGGTCTACCTCGGTCTGTGGGTCAAGCCCGCCAAACACGTTCCCACCATCTGGTTGCTGATCAAAGCCCCCGAAGACGCCGCCGGACGAAGATAGCGGCAGAGGCGTCGGGAGCTTCGCAAGGCAATGCGGACAAACTGTCGCCAGAGAATCGGCAATTCGCTTTTCACAGGTGGGACAAGTCATAAAAAACCATCGGACGCCGGTACGGGAATCCTAAGGAAAACCCTCCTGTTCAGCCGGATTTTCCCGTCCAAGAGTACATCCAGGCACCCGACCTCGGAAAGCGGGTTGTCCCAAGCCCCCAAAAACACTAGAAATAATGGGCAGAAATCGGAATATGACATAGGGTGACTCAGGTTATAAGATAGTAACTAACTGAGAAACAGACTTTCTGTGAAAGGAACCCAACATGGCACGTGCAGTAGGCATTGACCTTGGCACCACAAACAGCGTTATCGCCACCCTCGATGGCGGCGATCCAACCATTATTCCCAACGCCGAAGGCGGGCGCACCACCCCTTCGGTCGTGGCGTTCAAAGACGACGAAGTTCTCGTCGGCGAGGTCGCCAAGCGTCAGGCGATTACCAACCCGGACGGGACCATTCGATCCGTCAAACGGCATATGGGCACTGACTGGACAGTCAAGGTCGCCGACAAGGAGTACACGCCGCAGGAAATCTCGGCGCGCATCCTTATGAAACTCAAGCGTGACGCCGAGGCATACCTCGGCGAGGACGTCACCCAAGCGGTCATCACTGTCCCCGCCTATTTCGGTGACGCCCAACGCCAGGCCACCAAGGAAGCCGGCCAGATCGCCGGTCTCGAAGTGCTGCGTATTGTCAACGAACCCACCTCAGCTGCCCTCGCCTACGGACTCGACAAAAACGAGGAGACACTTCTCGTCTTCGACCTTGGTGGCGGTACCTTCGACGTGTCGGTTCTTGAGATCGGCGAAGGCGTATTTGAGGTGAAGTCAACCGCTGGCGATACGGATCTCGGAGGAGACGACTGGGATCAGGCGATCATCGATTGGCTCGTCAAGAGCTTCAAGAACGATCACGGCGTCGACCTGTCGAAAGACAAGATGGCCGTTCAGCGTCTGAAGGAAGACGCCGAGAAAGCCAAGATCGAACTGTCGTCAGTTTCCGAGACTGAGATCAACCTGCCATTTATCACGGCAACCTCAGACGGACCTCTGCATCTGCAGAAGAAACTGACTCGCGCCGAATTCCGCAAGATCACCGAACATCTCTTGGAGCGAATCAAGTCTCCGCTGTTGCAGGCGGTCAAAGATGCCGGGATCGCCATGTCTGACATCGGACACGTTGTGTTGGTCGGCGGGTCAACCCGGATGCCAGCCGTCGCCGAGCTCGTACAAGAGCTGACGGGGCATGTCCCTCAAAAGGGTGTCAATCCTGACGAGGTCGTCGCGGCCGGTGCCGCCATTCAAGCCGGTGTCCTCAAGGGCGACGTCAAGGACATCTTGCTGCTCGACGTCACCCCCCTGACCCTGGGCATCGAAACCCGCGGTGCGGTGATGACCAAGATGATCGAACGAAATACGACTATCCCGACCCGTAAATCGGAGACCTTTACGACCGCCGCTGACAATCAGCCAGAGGTTGAGATCAACGTTCTGCAGGGCGAACGGGCCATGGCATCTGACAACAAGAGCCTCGGCAAGTTCACTCTGACCGGTATTCCGCCGGCTCCCGCTGGCATGCCACAGGTTGAAGTGACCTTCGATATCGACGCAAACGGCATCGTCGCCGTATCGGCAAAAGATCTCGGCACCGGTCGCGAGCAGCAAGTCACCATCACCGGTGGCACGGCACTCGCGTCGGATGAAATCGACAAGATGGTCAAGGACGCCGAGATGCATGCTGAGGAAGACATCAAGCGCCGCGAATTGGTCGAGACCCGCAATCAGGGCGAGCAGATGGTCCGCCAGACCGAAAAGCTCCTCGAGGAGCAGGACGAACAGTTGCTCGACGACGAGAAGGTGACCATCACGGCCGCACTCGAGGAGCTCAAGAAGACCGTCGCCGACGAAAGCTCCGACTCTGAGAGCATCCGATCGAACATCGACGCCGTGATCACGGCCAGCCAGGCCCTCGCCCAGCGACTCTACGCCCAGGCAGAGACCGCTGGACCGACGGGTGATGGTGCCAGCGACGATGACCTCGACGACGAGGACGTGGTCGAGGCAGAGATCATCGACGAAGAGACCGAATGATGGCTGAGTCCCAGGACGAAGCTGTCGAAAGCTTCGCCGAGTCGCCCGACGCTCAGGTCACCAAGCCTGATGTAGCGGTCGCAGAAATAACGGTCGCTGATGAAACAGTGGCTGAGGTCAAACCACTCGACCTCGAATTGCCTGACGATCCCAACGAAGCGAACGAAGTACTCATCGCCGCCCTGCGCCAGTCCCTGGCGCAGGAGGCGGAGTTCCTCGATCGATGGCAGCGATCGGCCGCCGACTTCGACAACCTACGCAAACGCAGCTTGCGCGAGCAGCAGCAGATTCGCTCGGTTGCCGCTGAACGGGTGGTCGGCTCGATGTTGCCAACCCTCGACAGCTTCCAAGCAGCACTTGAGCTACCTGCCGAAACCGACAACGAGCTCAAGCTGCTGGCCGGCATCGAAGCAACATACCTCCAACTAATGGACGTTCTCGGCCGGGAAGGGCTAACACCCATCCCCGGAGTAGGCGCACCTTTCGATCCAACCGTCCACGACGCAGTAACCCACCTCGGGGACAGCGACACATTGGAGGTGGTCGGTGAGTTACGGCGCGGGTACCGACTCAACGACAAAGTGCTTCGAGCGGCACTCGTGGCGGTCGGTCCGGCCACAAACGACGGAAGTGTAAACGAGAACAGTGCAAGTGAGGACGGCGAGTGAACAAAGACTGGGTAGATAAGGACTACTACAAGGTCCTTGGCGTTTCGAATACGGCCGATCAGGCCGAGATCAAACGCGCCTACCGCAAGCTCGCCCAGGAGAACCACCCCGACGCCCATCCCGACGACAGCACTGCCGAGGATCGGTTCAAGGACATCTCCGAGGCTTACGCCACCCTCTCGCATGAAGATCAGCGCAAAGAATACGACGACGTACGAAGAATGGTGGCTTCCGGCAACTTCGGTGGCTTTGGGGGAACCACCGGAGCATACGGCGGTAATTCGCAGCGAGTCCGAGTCGAGGATCTCGGCGACCTTCTCGGTGGCTTAGGCGGATTCGGCGATCTGTTCGGCAGCTCGACTCGGCGCGGCCGTAGCGGACCGCACCGCGGATCAGACACCCAGGCGACGCTCCATATGTCATTTGAAGACGCCATCACAGGCCTCACCACGACGATTGCGGTAGACGGAGAGACCGACTGCCACATCTGCCACGGATCTGGAGCCGCCCCGGGCACCAAGATCGATCTTTGTTCGTCGTGCGGAGGTAGCGGGACGACCGCCCAGAACCAGGGTTTCTTCTCGTTCGCTCAACCGTGCCGACAATGCCAGGGCACCGGCCGCATGGTCGTCCAACCGTGCTCGAACTGCCGGGGCCGAGGCACCGAGGTCCGGACCCGCAAGATCAACGTCAAGATCCCGCCGGGTGTCAAAAACGGATCGACGATCCGCCTACGCGGGAAGGGCGGTCCGGGTTCCGCCGGTGGTCCGGCTGGAGACCTCCTCGTACGGACCGATGTGGAACCGCATCGCCTGTTTGGCCGCAAGGGCGACCATCTCACAGCCACCATCCCGATTACCTTCACCGAAGCAGCCCTGGGTGCCGAAATCACCGTGCCCACGCTGAAGGGATCGGTGCGCCTGAAGATGCCGGCGGGGACGACCACAGGCAAGACTTTTCGGGTCCGCGAGAAGGGCGTTCCGAGAACAAAGGGCAAGCCGGGAGACCTTCTCGTTACAGTTGAGGTCACGGTCCCCAAAAAGCTGTCACGGGCTGCCAAGAAACTACTTGAGCAGTACCGCGAAGAATTCGAAACCGAAGACCCGAGAGCGAGGTTGCTGACGTGAGCAACAATCCGTCCCATGCACTATTCGTGATATCTGTGGCGGCCGAGCTATCCGGATTACACCCGCAAACTCTGCGCATCTATGAGCGCCGCGGCCTCGTCGAGCCGCACCGGACACCGGGGGGAACCCGCCGGTATTCCCAAGCTGACATCGATCGCCTTCAACTGATCCAGACGCTCACCGAGCAAGGACTAAACCTGGAAGGCGTCAAGAAAGTGATGGCGCTTCAGAACCGCATCCAAGCCCTTGAGCAAGAGCTGGGACATCTTCAGGAGCGGATGGCCACCGAACGTGAGCGTGCTCACGCCGCCATCCGTCAGGTTCATGCTTCGTACCGCAGCGAGATCGTGGTTCGCCAGACCCATCTGCCCGACCGCAATCGCTAAATATTCAGAAAGAAAGGGCCCGGGATTGGATCCCGGGCCCTTTCAGTTAACGCTTCGACTAGCTGCGGTTTAGTGCGTCGCGAATCTCACGAAGTAGCACGACGTCCTCGGGATCCGGAACTGCCTCATCCTCCGCTGGTTCTTGCACCTTGGCCATCACAGCCTTGTACGGCTTGATGATGAAGAAGAAGACGGCTGCACCAATCATCATGAACGTGATCAGGGCCGTGATAAACGAACCGATCCGGATGCCACCCGTGCCATCGGCAGCCGTGTTGAAGGCCAACACGCTATCAAAGCTCGGCTCGCCAAAGATCAGACCGACGATCGGCATAAGAACGCTGTCGACAAGAGCCGTAATGACAGCTCCCAATGCGGCAGCCATGACCAAACCGACACCGATGTCGATCAAGCCGGGGCGCATGATGAAGTCCTTGAATTCCTTTAACATTGTTTTCTCCTGGGGGGGGTCAGAAGGCGGGGATAGTAACGGAACTGACAGTCCGATGCAGATCAGGGCCGAATGGATCGAAGCCGGGCCCAGAAGCCATCGCCCGCCGGCACCACTACCTCCACCGTCCACTCGGCCCATGACGCACCGGTCTGGCCGCGATACCCCGACGCCGCTCCTTGTACGCCACCTTCTTCGAGCCGGGCGATCGTGAACGACGACAAGGTCAATCGAGCCTCAGCAGCACGCTCACCCAACTGGATCAACCAGTCAGCCAACAAGTCTTCTGGAGAATCACCGATCGCCATAACTGCGACGTCATATAGGGGCGCTCCTGCCCCATCAGTGCCAGCGCGAGCGGCAGTTCCATAAGCAGCATTCTCGAAAAGCTCAGCGAGCGTACTCCCATACGCGATCATGAGATCGACCGTTGGGAATTCGAAAGCGGTCATTCGGCAATTGTGCCCTACGTGAGGCGAAAATGGACAACTCAGTTGATCTCAAGGTACTGCTCGCCTCCCCGGCTTCGCTCGTCATCGTAGAAACCGACGAAGAAGAACGCTTCATGACCCTGCTCCGATCGATCACCGAGGAACTGGCGATCGACGTCTGGCGATGGTCCAGTGCGAGCGGACTAACCAACCGTTCCGGGGCGGCCATGTATCAAACACAGAATCCTCATCAAGCCCTCAATTGGATAGCCGATGTGCAATCCGGGGCGGCATTTGTCTTCGCAGACGCCCACCCGATCCTGGCCGATAGCTACGTGGTCCGAAGAATCAAAGAAACCGCCGCACAGCTTTCACCTGACCAGACGTTGGTCTTTACAACGCCGAATGCCGACGTCCCACCCGAACTCGGATCTGTCGCCCATGTCTGGAAGCTCCGACCGCCAGGCCTCGATGAACTCACCGACCTCGTTCGTCGCACCGCCAGCGACCTCATAGCTCGCAACTTCGAAGTGGCCATCGACGAGGCCTCGCTCCCCTCTCTCGCAGAGACTTTGCGTGGCCTCAGCGTTGGCCAAGCCGAGCGCCTCATCCAACAGGCGGCCTTCGCCGACGGGGTATTGGGGGCAGGCGATATTCACTCGTTGCGAAGCGCTCGAGCGGCCTTGTTTACAGCCGATGGGATCCTGGAACTCATCGAGGCTGACGTCGGCACCCTCGACGCGGTCGGCGGACTTGACGGCCTCAAGGCTTGGCTAAACGTTCGGCTCCGAGCCAGGGAAACCCCCACCGCCAATCTGCCACCACCGCGCGGCATTCTGCTGACCGGGGTGCCCGGATGCGGCAAGTCCTTCATCGCCAAGACCTTGGCCAGGACCTGGGAGCAACCGTTGGTTCTGCTCGACCCGTCCCGCCTGTATTCGAAGTACATCGGTGAGTCGGAAACTCGTCTCGCCAAGTCCCTGGCGGCGGTCGATGCGCTGGCTCCGGCCGTACTCTGGATCGACGAAATCGAAAAGGGCTTCGCTACCGCCGGGAACGACAGCGACGGGGGCACGAGTAGCCGTTTGCTCGGCACGTTTCTGCGGTGGATGCAGGACCGGCCAGCTGGTGTCTTCGTAGTCGCGACAGCCAATAACGTGGCCGGACTGCCTCCCGAATTCTTGCGCAAGGGACGGTTCGACGAGATCTTCTTTGTGGATCTACCCGACAGTGGAGCTCGCCACGACATCCTTATTCATCACCTCAGCTCGCGAGAACATAATCCAGACCAGTTCGATCTCACCCGGCTGGTCACGGCCAGCTCTGGCTACTCGGGCGCTGAAATCGAATCCGCCGTCGTGGGCGCCACCTATCGGGCGTTTGCCAAGGACGCAGCTCTCGATACCGCCACGCTGCTTGTGGAGCTGGAAAGCGCCGTGCCGCTCTCAGTATCGCGGGCAGAAAGTGTCGCAGCATTGCGGGCGTGGGCAGACGGTCGAGCGGTTCGCGCGTAACCAGAGATCGAGCCGGATATCGGCTAGTCTTCCGGCCCATGAAGCTAAGACCTGCGCTCGCTCAATTCGAAGAAATCACCGAGGGCGACGAAACTCGCGTCAAGGTGACCCTCGCCTGGGGCGAGGAGATGTTTGAAGGCTCCGCAGTCGGATCGGTGGCGACTTCAGCCCGCCCCCGGCTAATCGGCGAAGCCACCCTCCGAGCGGTGGAAGCGATCTCGAACGGAAAACTCCAGCTCGACCTGGCTGCGGTAGCGACTACTGATCTTGGTGCGTCACGCATTGCGATTGCTCAAGTGCACTCAGCAGCGGCGCCGGGAGCCCTCGTTGGTAGCGCGGTGATTCACGAGAACAGCCCCGAAAAGGCCACCGCCCGAGCAGTCCTCGACGCCATCAACCGGCACCTAGAGGCAACGCTCTAAACCAGCTGGCTCGCCATACTGGCGATCGCCCTTAACCAGCGTGGTGGCCGGACAGTCACGACTATTGCTGCTCGAGCTGAGACCGTAACTCCATACGAGCCGCCCGCCGGACTTCTGCCCTTCGCTGATCACGCAGTTCCACTTCGGTCGTTGCCAGAATCGGCGGAACGTCTACCGGATGACCGTCGCGATCGACGGCCACCATGGTGAGAAAAGCCCGGGTTGTCAGCTCCCCATCACCGGTGCGCGGATTCTCACGGGTCACTTCAACCTCGACCTCCATCGAGGTCGTCCATGCCTGCGTAACATGGGCAACGATGGAGAGTACGTCGCCCATATGCACGGGGGCAAGGAACGACAACGAGTCGACCTGTGCTGTGACGACTCGGCCCCGGCAATGCCGCATCGAAGCCACCCCGGCCGCTTCGTCGACCAGTTTCATGATCGACCCTCCGTGTACAAATCCGGCCGTATTCCCATGGTCAACCCCCATCATGAGGGTCATATTGGTTAAGGAATCAGCTGGCCGCTTTGGCTCGAGTTCCTGGATCATGCGGACGCCTCTCTCATGGGGTAAATCTGATATACTTAGACTAAGATTTTATGAAGGATCATTAGTAGCTTCAACATTCGAAATGCCAGGAGATGAAACATCATGGACATGCAAAAACTTACCAACGCCACGCAGCAAACGCTCGTAGCCGCCCGGACGGCGGCCGACGGATTCAACCACCAGTACGTCACGCCAGGTCACCTCGTTGTGGCGCTCCTCGGCCAAACAGACGGGATCGTCTACCCGCTACTCAACCGCCTTGAGGTTACCCCGACTGCGGTCCGAAACGCCGTCACAAGCCTCCTTGAGAAGCTGCCGAAAGTGTACGGCGATACCGAAGCATCGTTCTCTCCCGAGTCGTTGAAAGTACTTGAGCGAGCCGATGACGAACGAAAAGACATGTCGGATGACTACATCTCGGTCGAGCACGTCATCCTGGCTTTGCTCAAAACCAACGACCCGGTGGGACAGGTTCTCGGCGACCTGGACATCACCCGCAAACGTGCGCTGGAGGCGCTCACTTCGCTACGGGGAAGCCAGCGAGTCACCAGCCAGGACCCGGAGGCAACCCTCAACGCCCTCGACAAGTACGGACGAGATCTCACCGCAGTTGCCCGTGCACAGAAACTCGATCCAGTAATCGGGCGCGATGAAGAAATCCGGCGGGTGATCCAGGTGCTGTCCCGCCGCACGAAAAACAACCCGGTACTGATCGGCGAACCCGGGGTCGGCAAGACCGCCATCGTGGAAGGGTTGGCTCAGCGGATCGCCAATGGCGACGTGCCAGAGGGCCTCAAAAGCAAACGCATCATCGCCATCGACCTGTCCGCGCTCGTCGCTGGAGCCAAGTACCGGGGCGAGTTCGAGGAACGCCTCAAGGCGGTCCTCGACGAGATCAAGGATTCAGAGGGAGAGATCATCACCTTCATCGACGAGATGCACACACTCGTCGGGGCGGGCGCCGCCGAAGGGTCGATGGACGCCTCCAATATGCTGAAACCAATGCTGGCCCGCGGCGAACTGCGCCTAATCGGGGCCACCACCCTCGACGAGTTCCGCAAGTACGTCGAGAAAGACGCTGCACTCGAACGCCGGTTCCAGCCGGTGCTCGTTGAGGCTCCGTCCGTTGAGGATACGATCGGGATCCTGCGCGGCCTCAAGGAACGCTACGAGGTCCATCACGGCGTCCGGATCCAGGATTCGGCACTTGTCGCCGCCGCGGTCCTTTCCGACCGCTATATCACGGGGCGTCACCTGCCTGACAAAGCCATCGACCTTATCGACGAAGCCGGATCCCGACTCCGGATCGAAATCGATTCGATGCCCGATGAGATCGACGAACTGGAGCGGCGCATCATCCAGCTGGAAATCGAGAAGGCTGCATTGAAGAAAGAAACCGATAGTGCGTCGCAGAGCCGGCTCGAAGCCCTCGAAGAGGAACTGGCCAATATCTCCGAGGAACGGGACCGCCTCACGGCCCACTGGTCGCTGGAGAAGGACGCCATCACCCAGATCCGCTCGCTTGCCGAGTCCATCGAGGAGACCAGGGCGGGTGCCGAACGAGCCGAACGGTCAGGCGATCTGCAAAAGGCGGCCGAGCTGCGGTACGGGACGCTCCCCGAGTTGAGCGATAAGCTTCTGGCCGGTCAAGCCAAGCTGGAAGAGCTCCAATCCACCATGCGCATGTTGACCGAGGAAGTCGACGAAGAACACGTCGCTGAGATCGTGAGTCGATGGACCGGAGTCCCGGTCTCGCGGCTGATGGAAGGCGAGATCCAGAAACTCGTCCGGCTCGAAGACCACCTGCACAAGCGGGTAGTTGGCCAGGACGACGCAGTTCGGGTCGTTGCCGACGCTATCCGACGCAGTCGGGCGGGGCTGTCTGACGCCTCGCGTCCGATCGGATCGTTCGTGTTCCTTGGCCCGACCGGCGTCGGCAAAACCGAGTTGGCGAGAGCACTTGCTGAGTTCCTTTTCGATGACGAGCAGGCGATGGTGCGAATCGATATGTCCGAGTATATGGAAAAGCACTCCGTTTCTCGACTGATCGGCGCTCCACCCGGATACGTTGGTTACGACGAAGGTGGCCAGCTAACCGAAGCGGTCCGGCGCCGTCCATACTCGGTGATCCTCCTTGACGAGATCGAAAAGGCGCATACCGACGTCTTCAACGTGCTGCTTCAGCTACTCGACGACGGACGCCTGACCGATGGTCAGGGTCGCACGGTCAACTTTTCCAACGCAGTGCTCATCATGACTTCGAATCTCGGATCGGAGCTGATCACGCCGGATCTCCCCGACGAACTGGTGACGAGTCGGGTAATGGACGTGGTGAGAAGCCACTTCCGGCCGGAGTTCCTCAACCGGGTCGACGACCTGATCGTCTTCCATCGCTTGTCGAAGAAGGATCTGCGCCAGATCGTTGAGATCCAACTGGCCCTGGTACAGAATCGCCTGGCTGCCCGAGCTATCACGCTGGACGTGGCCGATGCCGGCCTGGACTGGCTGGCCGATCACGGGTACGACCCGGCTTATGGGGCGAGGCCACTCAAGCGGTTGATTCAGACCGCCATCGCCAACCCACTGGCGATCAGAATCCTCGAGGGTGCCTACCCGGAAGGATCAAAAGTACAGGTCGACGTCGTCGACGACGACCTCACTATCGACTAGCCGTAGCTTGCTAAGGGTCCAGCATCTGGAGAAAATCGGCGCAGCGAATCGACTCGTGGTTCTCGCCGATGGCTTCGGCCATCCGCCGGAGTCCATCGAGGCTCCGTAAGAACCCGGTGTTGGAAGGGTGAGCCCAGCGGACATACCCGGAGCCTTTCCAGCCGTTCTGGCGGAGCGCATCAAGACCGCGGTGGTAGCCGATCCGGTAGTACGCATAAGCCTCAACTTTGGACTGGTCATCGAGAGCCTGGCTCTCGACAAGTTCGCCGAGTGTCGCCCAGACGATCGGCATCTCCGGGAACTGTCGCACCACCTTGGAGACCGCAGCGTGGGCCTGTGGCTGCGCCATCGCCTTCGTCAGGGCAGCAACAAGCTCCGGCGGGGGGTCGGGCAAAACAATATTGGGAGGGCCGTCCGCATTGAACGTAACGTTGGACACAGTCGAGACGATACACGCACATTCCCGTCGCCGATCAATAGGATGGGACTAGATACCCAATATTCTGGGAACCAGACCACCCCTGGTGCGTCTCCCTGGAAAGAGAGGAGCCAACGATGGATGAGTTCTGGAGACCCTTTTGGACGGTCTTGGCGGTCGCTCTCGTCGTCGGTGAAGTAGCGACGGCGGGCTTTTTTATGTTGCCGTTCGCTATCGGAGCGGGTGTAGCCGCTGGACTGGCATGGGCGGGACTCGGGGTCGTAGTCCAATGGGCAGCCTTCGTGGCGACCGGGACGATCGCCTTTATGTGGCTGCGCCGATTCGCCCAAACCGATGACGTTCATCCGATCGGTGCCAACCGGTTCGATGGGGCTACTGCGGTTGTGATCAAGGAGATCAACCACCTGTCCGGCACTGGATCGGTCCGTATGGGAGCCGAGGAGTGGCGAGCTGTAAGCGACACCGACGACATAGCCGAAGGCACACACGTCGACATCGTCGAAGTGCGGGGGACACGCCTGGTTGTGGCCGTCGTCAAGGAAACCAAGAGCGAAGGAGTGTGAATGCCTGATTTTGCTGCGTTTGTAATCATCTTTTTGGCGATCGTGGGGTTTTACCTCGTCTTCGCCTCAATCAAGGTCGTCGCCCAGTACGAGAAGGGCCTTGTCGAGACGTTCGGCAAGTACCGCAAGACAGCCGATCCGGGCCTGAATTTCATTATCCCGTTCGCACAAACGATCACCCGGGTGGACATGCGTGAGCAGGTCGTCGACGTTGCCCCCCAGGAAGTCATCACCAAGGACAACGTGGCTGTCACAGTCGACGCCGTCGTGTACTACGAGGCGACCGACCCGGTGAAGCTGAAGTACAACGTTGTGAATTTCATCATGGCTGCCACCAAGCTTGCGCAGACCAACCTGAGGAACATCGTCGGTGAATTGCAACTCGATGAGGCTCTCACATCGAGAGAGCTCATCAACACACAGCTCCGCCAGATTCTCGATGATGCCACTGATAAGTGGGGAACCCGCGTCGTGCGAGTCGAGATCCAGAGGATCGAGCCACCGCCCGATGTGACGCAGGCGATGCACCGGCAGATGAAGGCTGAGCGGGAACGCCGGGCAGTCGTCACCGAGGCCGAAGGCGAGAAGACCTCAGCGATCCTTCGAGCCGAAGGTGTCAAACAACGTGACATCCTGCAGGCCGAGGGTAAGGCCGAAGCCATCAAGCGGGTCGCCGAAGCTGACCGGTATCAGAAAGAAACCGTCGCCGAAGGCGAAGCGAAAGCGATCGAGCGGGTCTATCAGGCCATCCATGACGGCAATCCGACCAACGACCTCATCGCCATCAAGTATCTCGAGGCACTCGAAGCAGTCGCCAACGGCAATGCCACGAAGATCTTCATGCCTATGGAGGTTTCCGGCATTCTCGGAAGCATTGGAGCCATCGGCGAATTGTT
>CBDTUI010000001.1:0-117890 GCA_965363765.1 uncultured Acidimicrobiia bacterium | reverse complement strand
GTAACGAGTTCTACGAGGCCTGGCTTGATCCGACGATGACATACTCGGCCGCCCGGTTTTCCAATGACGAAGCAGCCAAAGACAGCAGGTCTCTCGAAGAAGCCCAGCTGGCCAAATATGCACGACTCGCAGAGCTGTGCGATCTCCAAGCCGGGCAATCGGTCCTCGAAATCGGGACCGGCTGGGGTGGGATGGCCAGATACGCCGCCAGCCTCGGATGCCAGGTCACTACTCTCACCATCTCCGAAGCCCAGGCGTCGTACGCCAGAAAACTGAATGAAGAAGCTGGCCTGACTGAACAGATCGATGTGCGATTGCTTGACTACGCCAAGATCGAGGGCCAGTACGACCGAGTCGTTTCGATCGAAATGATCGAGTCAATAGACGACAGTCGCTGGCCAGACTATTTCGACACGATCGCCCGAGTCCTCAAGCCGGGCGGACGGGCGGGTCTCCAGGCGATTCTCATCCAGAACGACTTCTTCGACAGCTACCGGTCCAACGAGGACTTCATCCGAAGATACATCTTCCCCGGTGGCATGGTGCCGAGCCCGGCGGTCCTGCAAAACCTCACCGCCCGGAGTGGCCTCACCTGGGACGCTGAAGAACGGTTCGGCCTGGACTACGCCAAGACACTCTCCCACTGGCACGACCGTTTCGAAGCGGCTTGGACACAGATCATCCCCCTCGGGTTCGATGAAGCATTCCGGAAGATGTGGCGAACGTACCTCTCCTACTGCGAAGCGGGCTTTGTCACCGGCCGAATCGATGTTGCTCAATTCAGCCTCACCAGACCGTAGGGACGTAAGGTGGGACCAACCAGACCGTAATCGCGGTGGAAAAGAACCAGGAGAAGTATGTCTGACTTTATCGAACAGGGTGTTGTAAAGATCATCGAGGTCATTGGGATTTCCGAAGAGAGCTTCGAAGATGCCATCCAGCGGGGCGTCGCCAAGGCCTCGGAGTCTGTCAAAGGTATCACCGGTGTCGAAGTACAGAACATGACGGCCCGGGTCAAGGACGGACAGGTGACCCAGTATCACGCCAACATGAAGCTGGCTTTCGCCGTTAAATAGCGACGCCTTTACGATCGCTCCCGGCCGACCTGGTCGCCGGGAGCGATCAAGAATCTGTTCGGCAATATCAGCTAAGGATCAGCTCGAGGTCGGCGTTTTTTGATGCGAGCACAAACGCCACGGCCGGGATCGCATCCGTTCGAACGATGAGCAGCTCCAGAACATCCGCGAACGACGAGATATCCTCAAGGTCAGGCGTCGGCAGCCCAAGAAAAGCAATGTCTGCAGTGCGCGACGTCTCCGAAATCACCTCGGTTGCGGGCCGATCGTCCACCATGATCTCGACCTCGGCGTCAATACGGGCTGCTTTGATCAGGTTGGAGAGATTCTCACGAGCCTCTTCGGCGCCTCCCGGATTCGTGACGATCATCCGGACCGTAACCACCGCGCCGCGCCACTCAAGACTGGTGGCGAGGAGATGCGACAACGTCAGCATCAAGGCCCCGTTCCCGCGAATCCCGTGGAGCCACACATCAATCCTCTGGCGAGCTCCGAAGCTTTCGGTTGCCGCCGCCCGGACCAACACGATGTTGCGATTCGCATCATGGATATGCCCGAGCATCGTGGCGTATTCGGTTCGGTTACCGGTCGTCTCACCATCACCCAACATGATCGTATTCGGGATGAGCGTTCCAAGGCCATAGGCTTCCACGAGGAGCGCCGCTCCAACGTACGGTGACGGAGCCGAGACGACCCGAACCAAGGCCTCCACGCTGCGTTCTTCCAGGTGATCACGGATTGTGGAAGCAAGCTGGGTCTTGCGTTCGCTTGTCACCGGTTCAGGAAGAATCGTGGCGACACTGAGGAGTCCCCGGTCGTGGGATATGGTGTTGGCGAGATCAATGAGATACCAGCGCTTGGATGGACTGCCGGCCAGCACGAGGAAATTGGGTCGCCAGGTTTTGGCGTGTCCCGACGAACGCAGGTTGATGAGACCCCACCGGATGAGCGCCTGCCAGGCCCCTTCGCGGGCATCACCCCAGGTGGTCTTGATACCCCTGCGTTGCAGCCATAGATAGATGCCCACGACAATGAACGCCGCGATAACCGTCGCAACGGGATTGATGAGGAACATGACCGCAGAACAGCCGACTGCTCCTAGGGCTGACAGTGCCCAGTGCACCTTGAAGGTCGGACGGAAAGATGGGGTCCGTAGGAACCGTTCAACCGCCGATACAACATTCACGACCGCATAGGTGGCGAGGAAGAACATGGTGAGGATCGGAGCGATGACGTTCAAGTCGCCGAGTGCAATCGCCACTAGCGCCAACCCCAGCGAAACATAGGTTCCAATGCGGGGCTCGTCAGCAGGGCCGGATCCCTTGCCGACGAATCGCAGCGGTTTGGGAAGAATGTTGTCGCGTGCCAGCGCCTGGAGAATACGCGGCGCGCCAAGGATGCTTCCGACCGCACTGGACAGGGTGGCACCCCAGACGCCGACCAGGATGGCGTCCCCCCAAAGTGCGACCCGGCGCATGATCAGCGGATCATTGATCAGGTCAGCGGTCGACGCCGAACGCTGCAGCAAGAACGGGATGGTCATATAAACGACGTAACTCACGGCGATCGCTGCCATGGTTCCGCGCGGGATCGCCTTACGCGGATCGGCGAGGTCCCCGCTCATGTTGACCCCGGCCATGATTCCAGTGACGGCTGGGAAGAACACAGCAAAGACCAACCAGAAGCCAGCGGTCGGCTGATCGACGGCAGTGACTGCTGCGTCGGGGAGCGGAGATCCGAGGAATAGGGACACAAGCGAGACAGCAATCCCCGCCATGATGAAATACTGCACCCGGATGGCAGTGCGAGCGGAGATTAAGGCGAGTGCCGTTACAAGAATCGCCGTCACCATCGCCACGATGCGCTCATTCAGCACCGGGAAGACGGCCGTCAAGCTCTCTGCGAAACCGATCGTGTAGAGGGCGACGGACAGGGCTTGGGCAACATAAAGGGGAATACCGATGGCACCACCAACTTCAATGCCCAGCGCCCTGCTGATCATGTAATAGGCGCCGCCGGTCTTGATTCGCTGGTCGGTGGCGATCTGTGAAATCGACAGGCCAGTCAAGAAGGTAATACCCGTAGCGATTGTGACAATTGTGAGCGTCCCAACCAGACCGGCGTTGCCGACGACCCACCCGAACCGCAGATACATGATCACACCGAGGATCGTCAGGATCGACGGTGTGAAGACTCCCCCGAATGTTCCAAGTCCGATGGGTGCCGGGGCTTTGTCTGCTACGACAGCATCTGTCATGGGTGCAGTGCCATCACGGTGAATTTGCCCCGATCTCGGACCGAGCCGCACGGTCGGGACGGCCTTGATCGGCAACAGACCCCCGCATCCTCATGCTCTCTCCTCAGTGATCCCGCATCTGGCTGCGCCATCATAGGCGACCGGTCGAGTCGTCCCCCGAAGTTGAAAGCTTTTTCAATCGTTCTTGCAGAACCCGTTCTTGGCATCGGCGGGTATTCCTCTACAGTTCTTCCATGGAATTCTTGAGCGACGTCATCACCATCGAGCTGGACGGTCCGATCGGGACGGTCTGGCTCAATCGACCCGAAAAGCTCAACGCCATGGGAAAAGTCTTCTGGACCGACCTCCCCCTGGCAATGGAGGCGGTTGGGGCAGAGAAAGAAGTGCGGGTCGTCATCATCGCCGCTCGCGGCAAGGCCTTCTCGGTTGGTCTGGATCTCACGGAGTTCGCCGGCGTCAGTGTTGGATCAGGCAACTCTCCAGCCGCCAAGGCCCAGAACACGTACCGGGAAATCAAGAAGATGCAGGCTGCGTTTACGGCCATCGCCAATTGTCCCAAGCCGGTAATCGCCGCAGTCCAGGGATACTGCCTCGGCGGAGCGATCGATCTGATCTCAGCGGCTGACATCCGAATTGCCACCGAGGACGCCGTCTTCTCAATCCGCGAAACAAAGATCGCCATGGTCGCCGACGTCGGGACACTCCAACGGCTGCCGCAAATCGTGAGTCCCGGGCATGTCGCCGAGCTTGCCTACACCGGCAAGGACATCGATGCGGCGAGGGCCGAGCGGATCGGACTCGTCAATGACGTGTATGCCGATGTCGAGACGATGCACAAGGCTGCCCGCATGCTGGCCGAGGAGATTGCCGCCAATTCACCCCTCGCTGTGCAAGGTACCAAGCAGGTGCTGGCTGCCAACGAAGGCCGGACCGTCGACGAGGCGCTCGACTATGTGGCGCTGTATAACGCTTCGCACCTGCAATCAGCCGACCTGATGGAAGCCATGACGGCTTACGTCGAGAAACGGCCTCCCCGGTTTAGCGGCGAATAACTTTGATCATTCCCGTCATCCTGTCCGGCGGTTCCGGAACGCGACTGTGGCCGCTTTCGCGTCAAGCGACGCCCAAACAGTTCCGATCGCTGATCGGCACCCAGACGATGATCCAGGACACCGCCTCGCGCCTGTCATCGTTGCACGACGTCGGCGAACCGTTGGTCGTGTGTGGCTCGCGTCACGCAAGCAAAGTGTCGAAACAGCTCACCGCCATCGATGTTTCGCCAACCATCATCATCGAACCATCGGCCAAGAACACCGCACCAGCGGTGGCGAGCGCTTGTCTGGCTGCGGTGGACCGCCATCCCGATGCGGTTGTCGTTGTCCTCCCGTCCGATCATGTGATCGGCGATGTTGAGGCTTTTTCGGCCATGGTCGATCAGGCGGTGACCACGGCACAGGCGGGCTACCTGACAACCTTCGGAGTCGTGCCGACCTTCCCCGCGACCGGGTACGGATACATCCGCCCAGGCGATGCGCTCGAGAACACGGCCAACACCATCGACGCATTCGTCGAAAAGCCGGATGCCGACACGGCCGAGCGCTACGTGCAGGACGGCTACCTATGGAACGCCGGGATCTTCGTCTTCCGAGCCGCCGACTTCCTTGCAGAACTAGAAGTCCAAGCCCCCTCAATGCACGCCGCAGTGACGGCTTCGTATGAAACAGCCACCCGCCGCGACGAGACCATTCATCTCGCTGAAGAGAGCTGGAACTCCATCGAAGCACAGTCGGTGGATTACGCGGTAATGGAGCCAACCCGCCGCGGAGCAGTGTTGCCGCTGTCTTGCGGATGGAGCGATGTCGGCTCGTGGGCAACCCTTTATGACCTCGGGACCAAGGACGACGATGGGAACGTCGCTCAGGGTCACGTTTACTTATCCGATACCAAGAACTCATACGTGCGTTCTGATTCGAAACCAGTAGTGGTGGTCGGGGTTGAGGGTCTCATCGTCGTCGAAACCGACGACGTCGTTCTCGTCATGAATCGCGAAGCTGCCGAAGACATCAAAGCGGTTACGGAACAATTGCCTGACCAACTCAGATGAGTTCGCTGCTCGCCCTGGCCTCGGCGGTCAGCTTCGGCGTTTCCGACTTCTTTGGCGGCTACGCATCAAAACAACTTGCCGCCACCCGCGTCTCCTTCCGGGCGGCCTGGACGTCGCTTGCTCTCGCCAGCATTGCCTGGCTCGTCATCGGAGGCGAAGTCACGCTTCGAGACTCGCTTTTCGGGGCGGCATCGGGAATCGCTGGAACGATCGGCATCGTCTTCCTGTTCAAAGCCCTGGCAGTCGGCCCGATGGCAGCCGTGTCGCCGGTTACCGCCCTGGTGGGAGCGATCGTTCCCTTTTCGGTGGGGTTGCTCAGCGGTGAACGGCCTGGTTGGCTGGCTTTGACCGGGGCAGGTCTGGGACTCATCGCCGTTCCCATGGTGTCTGGTTTGGATCGAACCACCGGACAACGACCCGCTCGATCGACGGTCGCTATGGCCGTGGCGGCCGGGGTGGGGTTCGGCGGCTTCTTCGCGCTCATTGCTCAGATCGACAAGTCAGCCGGGTTGTGGCCACTCATTCCCGCCAAACTGGCTGCCCTGGTGGGCCTCGGTGTCATTCTGCTCATTAGACGGCCCGACGGCCCGGCACCCAAGACCGCGGCCCGGTGGGCGTACGCATCGGGAGCCATCGACATGTTGGCGAACATATTCTTTTTGCTCGCCTCCCAGATCGGTCTGCTCTCGATCACGGGTGTTATCTCGTCGCTCTATCCGGCTGTGACGGTGGCGCTCGGTCGATTTGTCCTGAAAGAGCATCTCACGACGCTGCAGGTAGCCGGGGTGGTACTTGTCATCGCCGCCCTGACGCTGATCGGCTACGACCCTTCGTAGCCCTGACCTCCACTACGACCAGGTGGACGAGGTCGCTCGGCCTTCCTGGAATCCTGCCAAGGACTGCACGCCAATTACGGCTTGCTCGGCGAACTCCGAGATATTGCCCGCCCCGGCATAGGTGCAGGCACTGCGCACTCCGGCGGTGATCTCGTCGATGAGGTCTTCGACGCTCGGGCGATCTGGATCGATGTACATTCGGCTCGTCGAGATGCCTTCCTCAAACAGACCTTTGCGAGCTCGATCGAATTCGGAGTCACCTTTAGTCCGAAGCAGGACTGCCCGAGCCGACGCCATGCCGTAGTTCGACTTAAACATTCGGCCGCTCTCGTCATATTGCAGGTCGGCGGACGCTTCGTAGGTGCCTGCAAACCACGAGCCGATCATCACCGACGCGCTGCCGGCGGCCAGTGCCAGGGCGACATCGCGGGGGTAACGGACCCCACCATCGGCCCAGATGTGTTTGTCGAGACTGCTCGCTTCCTGTGCACACTCAAGTACCGCTGAGAATTGAGGACGGCCCACCCCGGTCATCATCCGGGTCGTGCACATGGCTCCCGGCCCAACGCCGACCTTCACTATGTCAGCTCCCGCCGCCGCCAGGTCACTCACGCCGGCGGCAGTGACCACGTTGCCGGCGACTAGCAACGTGGATCCGATCGCAGCACGAATACTGCGAATCGCTTCAATCATCTTGGTCTGATGTCCGTGCGCGGTATCGACCACGATCAGGTCGGCCCCGAGCTGCAATGCCTCGCTAGCCCGCTCTGCTGGATCTCCGTTAATACCGACCGCCGCCGCCACCATCAGCCGACCGGCTGCATCGAGCGCCGGGTGGTAGAGCCCGGCTCGCAGGGCACCTTTTCGAGTGATCGCTCCGACCAGTTTGCCGCCCTCGACCACGGGTGCCGTTGTGAGGCGCTCGTGGCTAAGCATGTCGAAAATATCTGTGAGCGCAGTGCCGGCCTCAACCGCAACCAGGTCGCGGTGCATCACCTCGGCCAGCGGGGCGAAGCGGTCGACGCCTTGTGCGTCACTTGGGGTGAACATGCCAACCGGACTCTCGCCGTCCATCACGACTACCGCACCGTGGGCACGCTTATAGATCAACGACATCGCTTCCGAAACGGTTGAGTCGGGGCTAAGGGTGATCGGCGTGTCGTAGATCGGATGGGCAGTTTTCACTCCACCAATAAGCGCGGCCAGAACCTCGTGGGGTGCGTCTTGGGGCAGCACCGCTATGCCGCCGCGCCGGGCGACGGTCTCGGACATCCGGCGGCCAGCCACTGCGTTCATATTGGCCACGACGACGGGAATCGACGTGCCAACGCCGTCCGGCGTCGTGAGGTCCACGTCGAGCCGGCTACCCGACGTGGTCGAACCGGGCACCATAAAAACGTCGCTGTAGGTCAAGTCATATGCGGGGCGTCCGCCAAGGAACTTCATGAGGTGCCTTTCCGCTGTCAGCATAGAACGTCGCGATACCGTGCCACCAAGTAGCGTCCTTCATCATGCGCTCCCATCTCACCCTCAGCTCAATCATGGCTGGGCTGATGGGCGCCTCGACGTTCCCGCTCGTGATCGCCGCCGTCCTCGCTTCCAGCCTTATTGCCCAATTCGGCGTCGCCCGCTGGCAGATCGGGATTCTCGCTACGGCTTCGTCTATTGTCGGGGCAGTGCTCGCTCCGCGCTTCGGAGCAGCCATCGATCAGATCGGAGCCAAAGCCGGGGCCATCGCCGCCCTGGCCATCAGCGGGCTCAGCCTCGGAATGATGGCGGTTGCACCAGGCTATGAGGTGTTGCTGGCAGGGGCGCTTGTCTCGGGCTTCGCACAAGCGATCTCAAACCCGGCTACGAACAAGCTGATCTCGCTTCACGTGGAAGCCGGTATCAGAGGTGTCATCACGGGAGTGAAGCAATCAGGCGTACAGGTGTTCACGTTCCTAGGCGGTCTGACGTTGCCGCTGATTGCCGAACTGGGAACCTGGCGGACCGCTGTAGGCCTGTATGCGGTGCTGGCAGTTTTAGGCTTCGGTTTCGCCCTCTGGCGCCTTCCCGCCGATCCACCCGATACACAGCCACCGAGGGTGGGCAGTAAGGAGTCACTTCCGCCCGTCATCTGGCGCATTTCGGTCTACGGGTTTCTGGTCGGCATCGCCGGGTCTGCGATCTTTCAGTGGGTGCCGCTCTTTGCCGAAGAGGTGCTCAACATGTCTCCTCAGGCGGCAGGCGGAACCGCCGCTCTGGCTGGTCTGCTTGGCATCTTCGGACGAATTGCCTGGGGTCGCGCAGCCGAACACCGGGTCGGAGTGCAGCGAAGCCTGCTTGTTATTTCCATTGCGTCGGTTGTTGCAGCGGGTTTGCTGGCCGTCGCTCAACAGGCCGGGGCATGGCTCGTATGGCCGGCCGTCGTCATAGCCGGACTGAGCGTGAGCTCATGGAACACCGTTGGTATGCTGGCCGTCATCCAGGCCGTCCCATCCCGACTAGCGGGGCGGGCATCTGGGGTCGTGATGCTCGGATTCCTATCCGGACTCGGAATCGGGGCGCCACTACTCGGGTATTCGGTTGACGTATTCGCTGATTACCGACCGGGTTGGTTCACCGCCATGGGGTTGTTTGGCTTAGGGGCGACACTCATGACCCCCCACCGGTTTCGAAACGACGAGAACCCGATAGGCTGACCCGGTATCAAGGAGGAAGTGTGAAAGAAGCCGTTATCGTCTCGACTGCCCGCACCCCGATCGGGAAGGCGTACCGCGGTGCCTTCAACGACCTCGAATCGCCGTCACTGGCTGGCAAGGCAATTGCCGCCGCAGTCCAACGGGCTGGGCTTGAATCCGGCGAAGTGGACGACGTCATTCTCGGTGCTGCGATGCAGCAAGGAACGCAGGGGATGAACGTCGCCCGTATCGCGGCGATCGCCGCCGGGCTCGATCCGACTACTTCTGGCATGACCATCGATCGGCAGTGCTCATCAGGGCTCATGGCGGTCGCGACAGCCGCCAAGCAGGTCATGTTCGATGGTGCGCCGATCGTGGTTGCAGGTGGCGTGGAGTCGATCAGCCTGGTCCAGAACTCCAACCTGAACATGTACCGGGCCGCCGACCCAGCTGTTCTCGATCGCGAACCGAACATGTATATGCCGATGATCCAGACAGCTGAGGTGGTTGCCAAACGGTACGGGATCAGTCGAGAAGCCTGCGACGAATACGGATATCAGTCGCAAATGCGGGTTGCGGCCGCCCAACAGAACGGCCTGTTCGACGAGGAAATCATCGAGGTCACAGCCACCAAAGCCCTCGTCAACAAAGAGACCGGCGAAACGACCAAAGAGTCGGTCACGCTCAAATTGGATGAAGGGAACCGGCCGACCACGACCCTAGAGGGTCTGGCGTCACTGCAACCGGTCAACGGCCCTGGCGGAAACGTCACCGCCGGAAACGCCTCCCAGCTTTCAGACGGAGCCGCCGCTCTGGTCATCATGGAAGCTTCTGAAGCCGAAAAACGGGGGCTCGAACCGCTCGGGTTCTACCGGGGCATGTCGGTCGCCGGCGTCGACCCGGACGAGATGGGGATCGGACCAGTATTCGCCGTACCGAAGCTCCTCGAACGCAACAACCTGACCATCGACGACATCGGCCTGTGGGAACTCAACGAGGCGTTCGCTGTCCAAGCTCTGTACTGCCGCGATCAGCTCGGGATCGACAACGAGATTTTCAACGTGAACGGTGGCGCCATCTCGATCGGTCATCCGTATGGAATGTCCGGCGCACGCATGGTTGGACATGCATTGCTAGAGGGCAAACGCCGTGGCGTGAAGTATGCCGTCGTAACAATGTGCGTCGGCGGAGGCATGGGTGCCGCCGGGCTGTTCGAGGTCGCTTAGTACCTACGCCACGCAGAATTCGTTGCCTTCGGGGTCCTGCATGACCACCCAGGCGGGTCCGTAGTCCGAACGGGTGTCAACATACGTGGCGCCGGCTTCGATGAGTTGCTCAACCTTGGCGTCGCGAACCCTGTCGTGCTCCGCATCCCCCAGGCCGGCCGCTACTTGTACGTCGAGGTGGACCCGGTTCTTGACAGTCTTGCCTTCCGGGACGTTGAGAAAGAGGATCCGCGGGCCAGCTGCGGAAGAATCAACGATCGCTGAGATGGCGTGGCGTTCTTCCTGCGACATGTCGATCGAGTCGGCAAAGGCGTCCCACGACTCGAACCCTTCCGGTGGCGGCTGAAGTATGTAGTCGAGCGCGAGCGCCCAGAACTCTGCAAGCGATGGTGCGTCATGGGCATCGAATGTGATCTGAAATTTGTCGAACATGCCCGAAGGATAGCTACTGGACAGTGAACGATCCGCCGACGTCGTGGCCGTCAGACTGCCATTCCGCCCAGGTCATCCGCACATTGTCCCAACCCCAGAACTTGCCACCCACGTCCGAATAGACGTAGTCATTGTTCTGGAATGGCCGGGGATCCTCGTTCTCGAGGCTGGCTATCGTCGTCCCTGACAGCCCATTCAGGCCCGACTGAACAATTCGATTGTCCTCAACGTGTGACCCGATCGGAATGTATGGACCGAGGGGGCCCTCGACGGTTGTGCTGTGGGGAACGAGCGTGATGCCGTCATGATTGCCGGCTACGGTGTTTCCGGTGACTGTCGCGTTGGGACCGAATATGAGAATGCCGCCGCCGAGCCAGTCATTAATACCGACCAGCCGGCCATTGCCCGTCACCACGTTTCCTGAGATGGTCGATCCGTACGCGTAATCGTGCACGATGCCTGGCCGCAAGTTGTCGGTAACGGTGTTGCCAGAAACCGTGGTTCGCCGGGAGCTGCCCGTGAACCAGAGCCCATAGCCGTAGGTGTCGTGCAGGGTGCTGCCTCGCACGGTGGCGTCGATGGTCCCGATGAGCTTGATCGCGGCCGAGAACGTCGTGACCTTGGCTTGGTTGGCTCGCTCGATCACCGTGTCCTCAACCAATAAGTCAATCGAACCCGTCGCTCGGATCGCCTCCTGTCGATGATCCACAAACCGTGAGCCAGCGACGGTTAGGTCGTGGCCGACTACCTGAACAGCCAGTTCGTTGTCGTGCGCTTCGATGTCCGTGAGCGACCAGCCATCCCCGTCCACGAGGAAAGCCCGGTTGTAGTTGTAGATCTCCAAACCGGTCACGCTTACGTTGCTGGCGGACCCGCTAAACGCAGAATACTGAACGTTCTGACCGTCGAGCTTGGCGCCTGACGCTCCGGTAAAGGACTGCCCCGTCTTGGGGACGACGGTTTGGACTTGGTGGACGCCTGCCTCGATGAAGATCTTCGCGCCGGGCGGTTGCGAGTTGGCAACGGCTTGAATCGACCAGCCAGCCGGGACGACCGCGTCGTATCCGGTTGGGACCGCTGGGATGAACGGCGGGTCTGTTTCGGTCGGTGGCGGGGCTGGCAAAT
The DNA here is from genome assembly GCA_965363765.1 of uncultured Acidimicrobiia bacterium. GTDB lineage: Bacteria > Actinomycetota > Acidimicrobiia > Spongiisociales > JAENVV01 > JAENVV01. The sequence goes on along the minus strand of CBDTUI010000001.1, from coordinate 106,171 downwards.
TGAGGGCGCGGCTAAGGAACGTGGCCATCTGAGCTCGGGTAACAGGAGAAGCGGGACAGTACCGATTATTAGTCGGAGGGTTGCAGCCCAACGTCACACCCGAACCGGCTAATCGGTCGATAGCCGACTCGAATTCGGAAGAGTCGTCGTCGACAAAGCGATCGGTTACCGAAGGCGCAGGAAAAGGGATCGCCCGCGTGAGGAAGGCGGCCATCTGTCCGCGGGTAACTGCCCGGCTAGGACAGAAAAGATCGTTGGCCGGCGGGTTGCAGCCGTAGGTGATACCTGACGAGGCCAACCGGTCGATCGAATCGGCAAAGACGGTCTCGTCGTCGTCATCAAATCGATTCACAACGTCGGGTGGAGGAAGGTCGAGAGCCCTCGTGAGGAAGGCAGCCATAGCCCCCCGGCTCACCGGCGCCTTCGGGCAATATTTGTCGTTCGCTGGCGGGTTACAGCCGTAGGTGATGCCGGCAAAGGCGAGCCGCTCGATGTCGGATCGATGGACGCTATCTCCGGTGTCTTTGAATCGCGGAGCCGCTACGGTGCCGCATCCGACTCGTTCGGCGCTGAGCACGAGCTCGTCGAATTGGAAGTTGAGCGCGCCGGGCGCCGCGCCAGTACCGCCGTAGTACGTATCGAACCAGAAACTCTTCACGCCGAGGGCCGCGTCGGCCGAACCGAGGAAGCGGAAGTCATCCTTATAGAACGCCAGTTGATTGTCGACCCAGCCTTCGAGCACCCCGTCGTTGACCCCGGGGGAGTTCATCGACACATGACCTTCAACACAATGCCAGTTCCCGTGAGTCAGTAGGCCCGCCGAAGGATCCCAGTCAAAACTATCTCCGGTAGACCCGGCTTGATCCCGGTGGTAGACGTAGAAACCAATCGCGGTCTTGTTAGATGCGGTCGGCGTCGTCGAAGGAGCGAACTGCATCCGTGCCGACCAGCCAGGATTGGCATCAGTTGGCTTGATACCGTTGCGGCCGCTCGAGTTGTACATGCCGGCTGGTCCAGGAATCTTGCCCTTGCCATAGTTCTTGAACGAAGTCGGCAAGCGTATGAAGTAGCGGTAATACAGCTCGTCGGGATCGTTGAGCCCCTGGTCTGCGAACCGGTAATGCGCAGCGGTCCCGAAATGCGACCCCGCTGGAACAGACACGTTGATCCCCTTGCCGGATACGCCATCAGGAATCTGGGTGATGCGATTCCTGCTCCCCAAAACGGCGTCGTACCAGTCAGCCGTCCATGACGACGGTCCAGACTCGAACGGTAGGACGAGATACTCGGACCCTGCGCCCCTAGCGACATCGACTGCCAGAATCGGCGTCAGCATCACCAACACAAACAATATGAGAATTGACTTTCGCAACGAGTTCCCTGGGTTTTGGCGGTCTTTGGTTCATCGGACGTATCGCCCGTCACCTTGATCCTCTGCCTGGACCAGAGGTCACCTTAGGAAGCCACCCGTTCCTAAACGACGCATCGCTTCTATAGACGAGCGAGACCGTCAAGACGCATGGTAAGAAACCTACGATCTGTCTCATTCATGTCACACTCCAACGCCCGCCGGTAGGCGGCCTTCGCTTCGGTGGTCCGGTCCAATCGACGAAGGAAGTCGGCTCGAGCCGACCAGAAAAAGTGCCAGGCTTTGATCCCGTCGACGGCATCGAGCAAGTCAAGGCCTGCCTGAGGACCCGACACTTCGGCTTCGGCAACCGCCCGATTGACGGTGATGACGGGCGTATCGACCAATTGTTCCAGCAGCCGATAGAGAACCACGATCTGGGCCCAGTCTGTCTCTTCTGCAGTCGCAGCCAGGCTGTGAAGGGTCGAAATAGCTGCCTGAACTTGATACGGGCCAATGTTTCGTCTCCGCAACGCCGCGTCAATCAGTCGCGATGCCTCGGCGATCTGATCATGATCCCATCGCGAGCGGTCCTGGTCGGCCAGCAGGATCAATTCACCATTGTCTGCCTGCCGCCCCTGCTGGCGAGCGGCAGTGGCTAGACATAGAGCCAGCAGACCGGAGCATTCGGGTTCGTCCGGCATCAGCTCGGCCAGCATACGAGCCAGACGGATACCTTCCTCAGCCAAGTCGACCCGGTCGTCCCAGGCGCCAAACGGAGCGTGGTGGCCGGTAGTGAAAATGAGATAGATCACGCTGAGGACCGCATCCAATCGATCCGGCAACTCATGGTCTTCGGGGACCCGATAGGGAATGTGGGCCGACGCGATTTTTGATTTGGCTCGTGAGATTCGCTGACCCATCGTCGCCTCAGGGACAAGAAACGCCCTGGCTATCTCCTTGGTGGTAACGCCCCCCAGGGCCCGGAGCGACAGCGCCACCCGCGCCTCAGGACTGAGGGCGGGATGACAGCAGGTGAACAACAACCGGAGCTGGTCGGTCGGTTCGGTTTCCTCGTCACTAGTAAGCAGGCTCATGGCCTCCGACTCCTTGGCAGCTCGCTTCGACTCTCGCCGCAGTCGATCAAGCGCCTTACGTTTGGCGACGGTGGTCAGCCAGGCGGCAGGATTGTCGGGCAGGCGATCGTCCGAGAACTTCTCATTCGCTACAAGGAGGGCATCCTGCAGCGCATCCTCGGCCAGGTCGAACCGACCGGTCATGCGGATGAGGGTGGCCAGTACCTGACCACCCTCCACCCGTAGAGTTTCCGCGAGGGACCTGCTCACTCCTCAGGGAATTCCATGCATGGTCGGACCTCAACCCGGCCGTGCCAGGCGCCAGGAATCTGCGACGCCCACTTGATGGCGTCATCCAGGTCGGCACAGTCGAGGAGATAGAACCCGCCGAGAACCTCCTTGGTTTCGGCGAATGGACCGTCGGTCGTCACGACGTCCCCACCCTTGCCACCCGAGACCTTGATGGTCGTTGCGGTGTTTGTGTCGTGCAGTGCTTCCCCACCGCCAAGGACACCTGCCGCTCCGGCGGCGTCGCCGAATTCGTTGTATTCGGCCATGATCTGAGCCCAGTCTTCGGGGGTACCCGTACCCTCGGTTTCGGCTGGTGAGTAGATAAGAGCTGCGTACTTTGGCATGCCATCCTCCTGTGATTTGGCGGTTCCTATGCCATACAACGAACGATCGCCTGTCGCTTCGACACCTAATTCAACTTTACGTGCCCGAAACGATTTCGGTCGAGTCCATCGGGTCCTTCAATAATTAGCTTGCGGGCAAACGCGAAGCCCTAGGACAATGATCTCATCGGCACCAAGCCGACCTCATGGAAGGAGACATAGATGTTCATGCAGACACCAGTCTCCGGACCCATTCTGGCTGGGCGCTCGTAAGTACGCCCAGATCTGGGCCGGAACACGACCCGAGGCTTTCTGGCCTCCGCACCGTTCGGTGCAACCCAAATCCACCGCGCCTGTCACAGGCGCGCTTTTCAGAAGGGAGAGCACGATGTTTGTTCGTGTTCACGATCTACCGGCCTTCCAGCGGCAACGTCTGGCGTTTCGCCAACCGCCGTGGGAAAGACCAAAAAAACACCGCAACCACAGAAAAAGATCATAACGAAAAGACCATAACGAGATGAGGCCGCCCAAATATCGGGCGGCCTCATCTGATCACTAGAGTTTCGCCCATGACCTGGGACGAATTCGTAGCCGGAGCGAGCGCAGTGAGCTGGCTGGCGTATGTCGGGACCGCCCAAGCAGGCGGTCGACCGCACGTGGCGCCGATCTCTCCAGGTTTTACCGAAGACACGATCTGGTTCGCAACCCGGACCGGTTCGCGTAAGTTCCGCAACCTGCTCGAAAACCCTCAAGCCGCTTTCCACTGGCCGGTCGGCGGACCCGACGGGCCAGGCGAGCTGTTCGCACGCGGCCAGGTCGAACTGCATACGGCCCTCGCTGACCGACAACGGCTGTGGACCGAGGCCAACCTCCCCTACGACCCTGTCAACTTCTTCGGGAGTCCTGAAATGCCGGATCTGGCCTTTGTTGAAACTGCGGTTACCAGCGCTTCGATCCTCGGATCCGACTTCCAGCGTAGGACCTACCGCCCATGACCAACGGCATGTCTCCAGATGAGTTCCGTAAGTACGGAAAGGAGCTGATCGATTGGGTAGCGGACTACTACGAGAAGGTTGAGTCGCTCCCGGTCACGCCCGATATCGAACCAGGCGCCATCCGAGCCCTACTACCGGAGAGGGCTCCCGAACTCGGCGAACCCTTTTCTGACGTTATCGACGACCTCGACCGGGTTGTCATGCCGGGGATCACCAATTGGCAGTCGCCGAACTGGTTTGCCTACTTTCCGGGCGATGCTTCGTTCCCGGCCATCCTCGGTGAGCTTGTATCGGCCGGGTTGGCCCAACAAGGCATGTTGTGGTCTACCAGTCCGGCCACGACGGAAATCGAATCGCACATGATGGATTGGTTGGTCGACTTGCTCGGCCTGCCCGAAGGATGGAAAACCTCAGGCCCGGGCGGAGGCGTCATCCAGATGAGTGCGTCTGACTCGACTCACACCGCCCTCGTGGTGGCTCGCCAACAAGCCCAGGAGACCGCCTCGCTCGACAACATCGTCGCGTACGGCTCTTCGCAAGCCCACAGCTCCATCGAGAAGGGCGCCCGGGTGGCCGGTTACCGGCACTATCGCCCGATCGGAGTCGACGGGAACTTCGCCATGCGGGTCGACCTGCTCGAAGCGGCCATCAGCGAAGACCGAGCGGCCGGGCTACATCCGGCCTTCGTCTGTTCGGCAGTCGGTACGACCGGCACCACCGCAGTGGATCCGGTGCGACGGGTCGGCGAGATCGCCCGAGCCCAGGGACTCTGGCATCACGTCGACGCGGCCTATGCCGGGTCGGCAATGATCTGTCCCGAGTTTCGCCACCATCAGGACGGCCTGGAGCTAGCTGATTCGTACGTGTTCAATCCACACAAATGGATGTTCGTCAACTTCGACGCCTCCGCTTTCTACGTCGCCGATCGGCGTCCCCTCATCGAAACTCTCAGCATCCTGCCTCCCTACTTACAGGACGCTGCGTCCCAATCTGGGGCTGTGATCGACTACCGCGATTGGCACGTACCGCTCGGAAGGCGTTTCCGCGCCCTCAAGCTGTGGTTCACGATCCGATCGTTCGGAGCCGAAGGAATTCGTACCAAGATTCGCGAACACGTCGCAGCGGCCCAAGGCCTCGCCGCCCGACTTGGCCAGGACGACCGTTTCGAAGTGATAGCCCCCACCCATTTCGGGTTGGTTAGTTTTCGCCACGTCGCCGGCGACCTCGCCACCAACAACCTGGCGGAAGCGATCAACCGGTCAGGCCGGGCCTATCTCACGGCTTCCAAACTTCCAGACGGTTCCGCATACATCCGGGTCTCGGTCGGCCAGACCAACACGACAGCTCGGCACGTCGAGCAGCTCGGAGATCTCATCGAACAAATCGCAGACCCGGCATGATCTTGCTCATACCGGGTCTGCCTGGGTGATGCCCAGAGATTTAGATGGTTCGATCGCCTAGAAGATCCAGACAGCCACGAACGCCATGGCGATTGCGAGCACCACGACCGCGGCGGTCGCCCACCACGTCGTCCTGACTTCCATCGGTGAACCCAGCTTCGACCACCGATTGCTGATCCATGCGAACCAGGTGCCGAAGATACCGGCTGACAGAGCGGACATGCCTAACCGCCATCCATCGTTCAGGTCCTGGACCACATACTCGGTTCCGAAGAAACTGACTACGGCATTCGCCGGGTAGAAGAACAGGTAGACGGCAAGTGCCCCGACGAGCGTGGCCATCGTACCGATCGCCCAATCTGCCTTACGGTGAGCCGCCGTTGCGGCAACCTCTACCGGTCGCCGAACGTCGGGACGGTTTCGAAGCATGGTCATATTCTGACCTCCCTTGTTCGAGCTTCCCATTGAACATATCTCTGAAAAGGCATACAGAACCAGGGTACGAAGACCAATCCGGACACCGCCCCATCGCTAGGGTCAAACCTGGAGAGGGGTACCCATGAAGCGCAGCCCGTGGATCTTGATCGTCGCTGGCTCGCTGATGCTTGGATCAGTAACCGCCGCAGCCGCGACGGCATCTGAACCTGGCGGGTCCTTCTGGGACGACGACGGCAACGTCCACGAAGCCCAGATCGAGGCGATTGCCGCCGCCAAAATCACCTTCGGGTGCGGGGCCGACCTCTACTGCCCCAACCAACCAGTCACCCGCGGCCAAATGGCTGCATTCCTGCGCAGAGCATTCACGTTGCCAACTGCCACCAGCGACTACTTCACCGACGATGAAGCATCCGAGTTCGAAGCCGATATCAACGCCTTGGCGCAAGCGCAGATCACCTTCGGATGCGCTCCCGCAGCCTTCTGTCCGGAGCGGTCAGTTACCCGCGGCCAGATGGCGGCGTTCCTCACGCGAGTTCTTGAGCTAGCGCCAGGAGAGGACCGCTTCGTTGACGACACGACCTCAGAATTCGAGGCCGATATCAACGCCCTCGCCGACGCCGGTATCACGGTCGGCTGCAACCAGGCCGGAGACCGTTTTTGCCCGAATGATCCCGTCAAACGCGATCAAATGGCCTCGTTCCTCGCCAGAGCCCTTGGACTGGCCCCGCTCCCGCCGGTCGAACGCCCGAGCTTCACGGTTGTCTTCACCGGCGACATTCTGTTGCACATGCCCGTGAACTATGCGGCGGCCAGCTATGGCAAAGCGAGCGGCGAGAAGTACGACTTCGAACCGATGTTCTCCGCAATCAAGCCGATTGTCAGCGCAGCCGACCTCGCCATATGCCACCTTGAGGTGCCCGTCCACCCGGATTCGGTCAACCTATCCGGTTATCCAGGGTTTCAAGGCCCAGCCGAAATTGCAGACGCCATCGTGGGCGCCGGTTATGAGGGATGTTCTGTGGCGTCCAATCACTCTTATGACCGGGGCACAAGCGGGGTGTTCAATACCCTCGACGTCCTTACGTCCCGAGGGCTCGGGTATGACGGAATGGCATATGACCACGCCGACCGGTTGGCCAGCCAGATGTATCAGGTCGGCGAGGTCACCGTCGCCCACCTGTCATACGCAGACTGGCTCAACGGACTTCGACTCCCCGCCGGCAAGCCATGGCTGGTGAATCTGGTCGACCCGGCCGTGATCATCGCCGACGCCGAACGAGCCCGCACCGCGGGTGCCGATGTTGTCCTGGTCAGTCTGCACTGGGGAACCGAATATCGGGTTGATCCGACCGCGGGCCAGTCCAGACTTGCCAGGGAACTGACGGCCGCGTCGTCCGTCGACCTGGTCGTCGGTCACCACGCCCATGTCGTGCAACCGATCGGCCAATCCGGTTCCGAATACGTCATCTACGGATTAGGAAACTCCTTGTCGAACCAACTCTGGAGTGCTCAAACGACCGATGGCCTTCTCGTTACCGTCGAGATGGCACTCCGGAGCGGCGAGTGGATGCCGCGCACGGTCACCTACACCCCCACGTGGGTCCAGGCAGGCACCTACCGGATCCTCCCCGTCGCCGAGACGCTGCGGGCCGGCGCTATATCGCCGGCATTGCGGAGCCAATTGCTCGCTTCCTGGCGCCGAACCACTGAAAGAGTCGAGCGGCTTGGTGCCGACGTGGCACCGTCGTCGACTCCCTGACAAAGTCCGACACACGAACTCAAGCGTTTCGTTCACGGACCGATGTACACTCAGCAACACAACTGAGATCAAGCCACAAACTTGAAGCGCCTGACCCCGTTCTTAGGGGTGACGAGGAGGAGAATCATCGAAAGCGGCCCCGGGTCGCGTCGGCGGATGTTCTCCCGGCTGCTCACGGTCGAAACGCTCGTGACAAAAACCCGACGGCAACGACGGGCACAACCGCACAGCGACGTGAGGAAACCCAAAGGGTTTCGATTCAGGCTTGGTCCGCGCCCAAGGAGACTCTGCACATGTGCGGAATAGTTGGTTACGTCGGCTCAAAGCCGGCCCAGTCAGTACTCGTCAACGGACTCGCCCGCCTCGAATACCGCGGCTATGACTCGGCAGGAGTTGCCATCATGGAGAACGATGCCATCGGGGTCACCCGGACGGCTGGTCGAGTCGCCGATCTCGTCTCTGCTATCAAAACGGACCAGGGTTCATATTCTGGTTCGGTCGGTATCGGCCACACCCGGTGGGCAACCCACGGCGCTCCCGTCACCAAGAACGCTCATCCACACCAGGATTGTTCGAGCAACGTTGCGGTTGTGCACAACGGGATCATCGAAAACTACATGCAACTCCGTGACGAGCTAATCGCGGCGGGCCACACCTTCACATCCGACACAGACACCGAAGTTATCGCTCACCTCGTCGAACAGATGGGCGACCTACCCCTCGAAGTCGTCGTTCGAAACATCATGGAAAAGGCCGAGGGTGCTCTCGCCATCGGGGTCGTGCGAGCCTCCGACCCTGATCTGATCGTCGCTGCCCGACGTGGCAGTCCGCTCGTGATCGGACTCGGCGAGGGCGAGAACTTCCTGGCGTCCGATATTCCGGCCATCCTCGAACACACCCGGCGCATCGCGATCGTAGGAGACGACAATGTCGTCTCATTGACACCGACTGGCATAGCCATTACGGACCTAGCCGGGACTCCGGTCGAACCAGTTGTCCGTGATATCGAGTGGGACCTCGAATCGGCCGAGCGGGGAGGATACGACGACTTCATGCTCAAAGAGATCTTTGAGCAGCCCAAGGCGCTCATCGATACGTTGGCCGGACGAGTCGATGACCAGTACCAGATCCACCTCCCAGAACTGAACTTGACTCCCCGCGAAGCACGGGCCATCGACAAGGTTTTTGTCGTGGCGTGCGGAACGTCATATCACGCTGGCCTCATGGCTAAATATGCGATCGAACGATGGACTCGGCTGCCGGTAGAGATTGATATCGCTTCTGAGTTTCGGTACCGCGACCCGGTGCTTGATGACCGCACCATGGTGATCGGGATGAGCCAATCAGGTGAAACGGCCGACACCCTGGCAGCCATCGAATACGCTCAGGCTCAAGGTGCCTATGTCGTGGCCACCACAAATGTGGTCGATTCCTCGATGGCTCGGGTCGCCGACTCGGTGCTGTACACCAGAGCCGGTCCCGAGATTGGGGTCGCTTCCACGAAGACGTTCGTCTGCCAGTTGGTGCTTATGCAGCTTCTGGGGCTCTACCTGGCCCAAATCCGTGGGGCGCTGGACGGCGCGACGATCGGATTGATGGCCAAGGCCATTCGCGCCCTCCCCAACCAGGTCGAGGAGCTCCTCGAAAGGGCCGACGACATCATGGAGCAGGCCCGCAAGTACAAGGACGTCAAAGACGTATTCTTCCTCGGTAGAGGCGCTTCGTTCCCCATCGCGCTAGAAGGGGCATTGAAGCTCAAGGAAATCGCTTACGTACGTGCCGAAGGTTATCCGGCGGGTGAGATGAAGCACGGCCCGATTGCCCTGATTGAAGAAGGCGTCCTCGTCGTCGGAGTAGCGACTTCGAGCCATTTGCACGCCAAGACCTTGGCGAATATGGAAGAAGTAAAAGCTCGGGCCGCCACCTTGTTTATGGTGCTCACCGAGGGCGATACCGAGGGTCAGCGGCTGGCCGACGACGTGGCCTGGGTGCCGGGCGCTCCAGAACTGATCGCACCCGTGACTGCAGTGATTCCGTTGCAACTGTTTGCCTACGCCATCTCAAAGGCAAAAGGCCTCGACGTCGACAAACCCCGCAACCTGGCCAAAACCGTAACCGTCGAGTAGCAGCAACAGCGATGGCCGGGGTTAACCCCGGTCGTCGCCGGTTGCCGTTAGGCTCGCCGTGCTGTGCCTCATGTCTACGTCCGTTGTCCCGACCCAACCGCTTTCGAAGCTGGGTTTTCGCGTCTCCGCAACGACTTCGCGGTTCCCGAAGAGTTCCCCCCAGCTGTGCTTGAGGACGCTCGCCAGTCGGTCGCACGCCCTGACACTTTCGTTCGCCGCGACGCCACCGACATTGAGTTCGTGGCGATCGATCCGCAAGGATCCCGAGATCTTGATCAGGTGTACCACGCCGAGCGACGGCCCTCCGGCTACCGGGTTCACTACGGGATCGCCGACGTGGCCAGGTTCGTTGTCCCATTTTCGCCGCTTGATGACGAGAGTCGATCCCGAGGCCTTACCTTCTACGCTCCCGACCGCCGGGCGCCGCTCCACCCTGAGATCCTCAGCGAAGCGAGCGCTTCTCTGCTGGCAGGCGTTGACCGACCTGCCATCCTGTGGACACTTGACTTAGACAGCGTCGGCCGACTCGTTGACGTAGCCGTTGATCGAGCGGTAGTTCGCAACCGAGAACAGCTTTCCTATGCCACCGCCCACGAGCGGATCCTGGGAGGTTTCGGGTCCGAATCGCTGCTTCTTCTGCGAGAGGTCGGGATCCTCCGGGAGGCACTCGCCGCCGATCGGGGGGCGGTGAGCCTCAACCTGCCCGGCCAGGAGCTCATCAAGACAGACGGGCACTACGACCTTGCCTACGACGATGTTCTACCAATCGAAGGTTGGAATGCTCAGATTTCACTCTTGACCGGCATGGCCGCAGCTCAGCTAATGGTCGACGCCAAGGTGGGACTGGTGCGCACCCTGCCACCACCTGGTACCAAAACCTTGACCAAACTCCGTCTGCACAGCCAGGCGCTGGGTGTACCGTTTCCAGACGAACTCTCTTACGGCGCCTGGGTAAGTTCTCTCGATCCGGGGCGGGCAGCTCACGTTGCGCTGATGACGCAGGCCACCCACGGACTGAGAGGGGCCGGGTACCAGGCGTTTGACGGATTAGCACCCGAACGTTCGGAGCACGCCGCCATTGCCGCCAACTACACCCACGTGACCGCTCCGCTCCGGAGGCTGGTCGACCGGTTCACGAGCGAGATCGCACTGGCGCTGTCAGCCTCGAAGCGCCCTCCTGGCTGGGTAATGGAGGCGCTTCCCGAGCTCCCCAAACTGATGCAAAAGGCCAAGTCGCGTGAGACCCGATATGAGCGAGCGCTGGTCGACTTCTCCGAGGCACTCCTCATGACGGGTCACGTGGGAGACACCTTTGAGGCAGTCGTCGTTGATCTCGACGCCGAAGAAGCCACCATTCAGATCACCGAACCGGCAGTAGTCGCCCTCATTGAATCCGAGGGCCTGTCGTTGGCGGATCGGATCGAGGTTCGATTGGAAGCGACTGACATATATGAACGGGTCATATCGTTCAAGGTCGTGTAAAACAGAACCTGGACTACTCAGCCCTTATCGTGACGACCGGGCACGGGGATTCCATGATGATCGCCTGAGCATTGCTTCCCAGGATAAGTTTGCCGAGGCTGGAGCGACGCCTCACGCCGATGACGATCAGATTGGCCTGTTCAGACTTCGCCACCTCGACAATATCTTCGACCGGCTTATTTCCGAGCACGAGCCCGGCTAGCCGAAAGTCCGTAACGCCCTCATCGAGCAGTCGGCGCTCGATGCGTTCGCCAGCCTGTCGATAGGCAATGACGTCCTCGTCCTTGTCGTGATCGCCGCCGCGCGACGAGTGAATAATTACTAGACGGGAAGAGTTTCGTTTGGCCTCGGCGATAGCCCAATCGAGCGCCGCCTGCCCTTCCGAAGTCAGCACATAGCCAACGACAATCGTACCCATTAGGGGTCCTTTCAGCTGCAACCAGCATTCTGCCAGGTAGACGGCCACTACGGGCGCCCCGCGGCAATCAATTTGTTGCGTTGATCGACCTGGCCCTACTTCGGTAACATACTTGGAGCATGATTCGCCAGGTAAGAGCGCACATCTACCAACACTTTCGTGACCATGCGCAAGCACCTTCGGTCGACGGAATCGCCACCGCCCTCGATCTGTCGCAGGCCGCAGTACTCGACGCGCTCGATAGCCTTGCGTCATCTCACGCCATCGTCCTGAAGCCAGATACCCACGACATCTGGATGGCCCACCCCTTTTCCGGAGTACCTACCGATTACACCGCCACCGTTGGGACGAAGACCTGGTTTGCTAACTGCGGTTGGGACTCGATCGCGATTCTGGCTCTGCTCGGTGACGGAGGCTTCTCTGCTCGGGACCCGCTAACTGACCAACTCAACGAGTGGGCCGTTGAAGACGGAACGGTGACGCCTGGCGGGGTAGTGCATTTCTTGGTTCCGGCCAGAGAATTCTGGGATGACATCGGCTACACCTGAGGGAACATCCTTGCCTTCCGGTCGGAGGGTGACGTTGCGAAATGGGCCGAGGTGAAAGGCGTCGGCATCGGGGCGATCGTGGATATGCAGACCGTCCTTCAATTGGGCCACGAGTGGTATTCGGGCCGTTTTGACCCGGACTGGGACCGCCCAGAGGCCGACGATGTCGTCTCGATGTTCGCCTCTCTGGGACTATCCGGGCCATTCTGGTCACTGGGTTAGCGTCCTCCATTGCCGTTCGAAACTTGCGAATCAGCGCCCTTAAGAACCAGCCTGGCGGACTGACCCGACGATAATCAGCTTATGGACGCCCGCATACTGATTGTCGAAGACGACGCATCTATCAGAGAGACAACGGCCATCGGCCTTCGTCAGGCTGGCTTCACCGTCGCCGAGGCAGCTGACGGGGTTGAAGGCCTAGCCCTGTTTCGAGACTGGCACCCGGACGCCATCGTGCTCGACGTGATGATGCCGAAACTTGACGGGCTTGAGGTCTGTCGGGCAATCCGCAAGGACGCCACTACTCCCATCGTCATGTTGACGGCCCGGTCGGACACCATTGACGTCGTTGTTGGACTCGAAGCGGGTGCCGACGACTACATCACCAAGCCGTTCGAGTTCCCGGTTCTTGTCGCCCGTATCCGCGCAGTCTTGCGACGATCAACCGAGACTCACCAGACCGAGGTGCTGAGGTTGGGACCGCTGGCAATTGACCAAGCGGGCTATGAAGTCACCAAAGCCGACCAGGTCATCCACCTGAGCAACACCGAATTTGAGCTCCTGGCTACCCTCGCCAGTCGCCCTAAGCAGGTGTTCACGCGCGAAGTGCTGCTTGACCGGGTTTGGGGCTACGACTACCTGGGCGACTCCCGACTGGTAGATGTAGCCGTGCAGCGGTTACGTTCAAAAATCGAAGACAACCCGGCCGACCCCCGGTTGGTAATTACAGTTCGTGGCGTCGGATATCGGGCGGGACAGGCGTAGTGCGGCGACGCCTGATCGGGACCACCGTGGTTCTCGTCGGCCTAACAGCAGTGATACTCGGCGGGGCCGTGTGGATTGTCGTCTCGGGCGCTCTTCGAAATCAGCTAGTTGCCGATACTGCCGGCCGCGTCGAGTTCGCCGCCGCCGTACTCGCTCCTGCCCGGCTTGATGCGACTCCCACGCTCGACGAGTTCGTAGCCGCCAGCTTCGAGAGCGATCTGCGGTTGGCCAGCGACGAAGGGCTGTACGTTGCGTTCAGTGAGGGCGAGCCATTCGTGTCCGGGTTCAGGTTTTCCACTGCTCCGGATGCGCAGCTGGTCGTGGAGGTTGCGCGCGGCAACCTTGCCTGGCAGTGGACAACCGTCACCGATGAGGGCTATCTCGTGGCCGGGGCTCGGACGCCATTGACGGGCCCAGATCTGTATCTGTTCGTTCCAACCGCCGAGCTGGACGCGACACTGGCGTCGCTCCGCAATGCGGCCCTACTGGCCGGCCTGATCGTCATCGCTATCGGAGGACTAGTGGCAAGGCGAGTGGCACGCCAGGTTCTCAGACCAGTCGGCGAAGCAGCTCACGCCGCTCGGAAAATGGCGGCGGGAGATCTCGCCACTCGACTCGATGACGCATCGGCCGATGAATTCGGCGATTGGGCTGGCGCGTTCAATCAAATGGCTGTCAGTCTCGAATCGACCATCGCTCAGCTTCGCGATTCAGAGGAGCTTCAGCGCCGATTCGTCGCCGACGTCGCCCACGAACTACGCACCCCAGTCACTGGTCTCGTCAACGAAGCCGAACTACTGAGGCGCCAGATCAACGAACTGCCCGGCGACCTTCGGAGAGTGGCGGAACTTCTGATTCACGACGTCGGTCGGTTGCGTCGACTCGTTGACGACTTGCTTGAGATCTCGCGAATCGATGCATCGTCGGACCCAATTCGTCCTGAGCCGTTCGATATTCGCGATTTTCTCAAGGCCCATGTCGCCGATCGTCTACCGGGAGCTGTCCTCGCTTGCGAGCCGCGCAGGATTGCTACTGACCGGAGGCGTCTCGACCGGATCGTCGGCAACATCTTGAGCAACGCGGCTTCCCACGCCGGGGGCAGCAAAGTGGACATTGAAAGCTATGTAGAGAACAGCCGGCTCACGGTCTCGATATCGGATCGCGGACCCGGGTTCGACGGAGAGATCGAATGGCTGTTCGGAAGATTCTCACAAGCTGACGCTTCCCGGTCAGGATCCGGATCGGGCCTGGGACTCGCCATCGCCCGGGACCATGCACGCTCCCTTGGTGGTGACCTGATCGCCAGCCGCCGGCCAGCCGGAGGGCTCACCTTCGTCGTCGAGATTCCTGTGACAGAACTGTTACCCGACAGTGAAGATGGCGTGATGTTGATGCCGCAAGATGAGGTCGAAAGTTGACCTACGAAAGAGGAAATCATCATGCAGATAAAACACACATCAGTCACCAAGGTCGCCGTCGCCGCCGTCGCCGCCGCAATGCTTATTCTGGCAGCCTGCAGCTCCGCCAGCGTCGCCGATCAAACTGATTGCCCGATGACCATCGCCGGCGGCGAACCAGGCTATTGGCTCAGCGCGCAACGGAGCGAGGCATCTGATACTCGGTACGCAAGCGACAAGACCGAAACGATCGAGCTCATCGGGACCGGGTCGCTCGTCGTTAGGGTCTTCGATAGCGTTGACTCCCCTGCCTCAATTGGCAGCACGGACGTCACCGACTCCGGCTCTGGACCTTGCAACTTCACAATCACCGTCCTCCCTGGCGGCGCTCTGAACGCGGTCCAGCCTTAGTTTCCAAGACATCCCGGTCGCCACCACAACCATCTGTTACCCAACTGTTACACCATCGTGAGCTTGCTGTGATCTCTACAGCACATGATGAGTGAAGAAAGAAAAGGACTACATCATGCAAAAGAAATTCACCACAACAGCAATCGCAACGGCCATCGCTGCCTTCTTGCTTCTCGGGGCCTGCGGCTCAGGAGAAGTTCAGGTGGGTGGCCAGGTCACCACCCCAACCGAGCCAACTACCACCACAACCACCACCCCCGGGAGCAGTCCCGTCACTACCCAGCCTGCCCCGGTTATCACCGGAGACCAACTCTCAGTCCAGATCTACTTTCTGGCCGACGACGAATCCACCAATAGCCGGCAAGGACCATTTCTGATCCCGGTTGACCGTCAACTCCCCTACGAAAGCTGGAACGTTGAGGGGGCTATCAACGCCTTGCTGGCCGGGCCTACCGCCGCGGAGGCGGAAAGTTCTTCATCGCTCAGCAGTTCCGTCCCAGCCAACAGCACACTGCTGGGCGTCAGCATCACCGGACTAACCGTTGATGGCGACCAAACCCCTCTAACCAAGGGCGTCGCGGAGATCAACCTGTCGAGCGGCTTCGAAGCGGGCGGCGGAACGTTCTCCATTACGAGCCGTCTTGCCCAACTCGTCTATACGGCGACCAGCTTGGGCGAAGTGGGCTCGGTTCGGCTCCTTATCGATGGCGAGCCAGTCGACGTATTCTCAAGCGAGGGGCTCGTCATCGACGGCCCAATGACCCGTGGGGACTTCGCCGACTTCGTGCCGAACATCCTTGTGGAACAGCCCGCCTACGGTGAAACGGTCACCGGTCCGGTCTATCTTCGAGGGACGGCCGCAGTATTCGAAGCAGTCTTCCAAGGTCGGCTCGAAGCCAATGGCGCAGTTCTGTGGGAGGGAACGATTCAGACCTCGAATGGCACAGGGTGGGGCGCCTTCGATACCGCTATCCCCTACTTCGTCGAAACGGACACAGAGGCGACTCTCACCGTGTGGGAATACTCAGCCGAGGACGGAAGCATCATCAACCAACGAACCCACCAGCTGACGCTTCAGCCGTGGACGTCGACACTCGAAAACGGTTGCCCGATCATCCCCGGGATCGTGGCGATCGGCGCAGGAGAGCTGCGATTCGGCGAAGTAGCGTTGGTGCAGGATCTGACCGGCGGGGTGGAAGTCACGATCGACGAGGCTCGATTCCTGACCGGCCAGCCTGCGATGGATACGGCCGCCGCCAGCGGCGAGGAAGCACCAGCAGGGTTCTATATCCAGGGAATCAGCTCGTCGGGCATCGCCCAGGTTGTGGCGGCCGATGCTCCTGTTTGCTTGATCCCAACCGACGGAACCAGCGGGTTCCTTGAGGACCGCGGGTACGTCAACCTCACCGAGGTGACACCTTCCGAATATGCGGCGGTCTACAACGGCTCCAACCCAAGCGACTGGTATTCGGCGGGCCGGTGGGTCTGGTACACCGTGGACGGAGACACGATCACTTCGATCGTGGAGCAGTACTTGCCGTAGTCCGAAAAGACCCAAAGCAACCCAGAAATAAGCGGAACCCCGGCAAGCCGGGGTTCCGCTTTTCGAGTCCGGAGGGAGTGGGGAGTTCCGGACTCGATTAGGTACCCATAGTACATCTCGTAGTCGGCGTAGTTGGTTGTATCGGGAAAACATTTCCCAAACAGAGGCGCTTGTACGGACAATGAGCCTCAAAGAGGGCTCGGGCACACCCACCGCAACGAACCCCGATGACGTTCGGCCCTTGACAGCGAGAGGTCGTTCGGCTGAGCTGAAGTCGTGACCGATCCGTATGTCTACCCCCGACCCGAGGATGCCGCAAAGTACCCGTTCGTAGAGCATCGGATCACGCAATACGACCAGCAAGAGCAGGCAGCTCGCGGCGAAGCCTTCCTTGAACTGATGGAACAGCGGCGATCGGTGCGAACCTTCTCAGACGAGCCAGTTCCCCGCCAACTCTTGGACCTGGCCATCCGGACTGCCGCAACGGCCCCGTCCGGTGCCCATATGCAGCCGTGGAAGTTCGTTGTGATCGGTGACACCGAAACCAAGCAACAAATCCGACATGCGGCAGAGGAGGAAGAGCGCCTCAACTACGACGGCCGGATGAATGATGAGTGGCAGGGAGCTCTCGCCCACCTCGGCACTCATTGGCGCAAGGGCTACCTGGAAACCGCCCCCTGGATCGTCGTCGTCTTCGAAGAGCGGTATGGCGCCACTCCGGAAGGGACCAAGCAGCACCACTATTACGTGAAGGAAAGCGTCGGGATGGCCTGCGGGTTGTTTATTGCTGCGCTACACAACATGGGCCTCGCCACCCTCCCCCACACGCCGTCACCGATGGCGTTTCTTACCAAACTGCTCGGCCGACCGGACAATGAGCGCCCGTTCGTGCTGTTCCCGGTTGGTTATCCCACACCTGACGCCCAGGTCCCGGTACTCGAACGCAAACCGTTGGGCGAAGTAATGATCGAAGTGCCAGGCGATTGACGCCCCCCACCGCACGGTCGAAAAAACCGCATTTGCGTCCGTACCGCAAGGTCTAGGCTTGCACGAGACCATTCGGAGGCATCATGACGACCATGCTCAACACGCTTATTGACGAGGGAAAAACTGGCTTGTTCATTGGTGGAGAATGGCAGGCCGGGTCGAGTTCGATCGATGTCATCGACCCCGCCACTGAGGAGCTTCTCGCCGCAGTCGGGGCCGCCAGTTCAGTCGAGGCGAATCAAGCTCTCGATGCGGCAGCAGATGCGGCCGCCTCATGGGCGGCGACCGCTCCCCGCCAGCGTGGTGAGATTCTGCGTCGAACCTTTGAGTTGATGATCGAGCACGAGGAAACCATCTCAGAACTGATCGTGCTCGAGAACGGCAAGGCATTCCCGGACGCTCTCGGCGAAACTCGTTATGCCGCTGAGTTCTTCCGATGGTTCTCCGAAGAAGCTGTGCGAGTCGGCGGCGAAGTACGTACCGCTCCCGGCGGTGACAAGCGCATCATGACGATGTCCCAGCCGGTCGGTATCAGCGTCCTCATCACGCCCTGGAACTTCCCGGCTGCGATGGCCACTCGCAAGCTCGGCCCCGCTTTGGCAGCCGGTTGCACGACCATCCTTAAACCAGCCTCCGACACTCCCCTGACCACGCTCGCCATCGTGCACCTCATGCAAAAGGCCGGACTGCCAGCCGGAGTTGTCAATATCATGAGCGCTCGTGGGTCATCCGACGCGGTTGATACGCTGCTATCCGATCCCCGCGTGCGCAAGCTTTCCTTCACCGGATCAACGGGCGTCGGGCGAATGCTGCTCGCCAAAGCCGCCAACCAGGTCTTGAAGACGTCGATGGAGTTGGGCGGCAACGCCCCATTCATCGTGTTTGAAGATGCCGACATCGACGACGCCATTGACGGGGCCATGGTCGCCAAAATGCGTAACGCCGGCGAGGCTTGCACGGCTGCCAATCGCATCATGGTCCATGAAGCGGTCGCGCAGGAATTCACCGACAAACTCAGCAAGGCCATGTCTTCGTTGAAGATGGGTCCGGGCATCGATCGTTCCACGCAGGTAGGTCCGATGGTGAACCGCAAGAGCCGCGACGAGATCGCCGCCTTGGTCGAAATGGCGACCGATGGTGGCGCCCGGGTGGTAACCGGCGGCACGATCCCCGACCAGAAGGGCTTCTTTTACGCTCCGACAGTGCTCAACAATGTCGCACCCGGCTCTGACATTCTCAAGACTGAGATTTTTGGTCCAGTCGCACCAATCGTTACGTTTGGCAGCGAAGCCGAGGCGATCACGATGGCCAATGACACCGAGTACGGCCTCATCTCCTACATCTACACGGGCGATCTGAGTCGCGGCCTCCGAGCGAGCGAAGCGATGGAAAGCGGAATGGTAGGGCTCAATCGGGGACTC
Organism: uncultured Acidimicrobiia bacterium; assembly: GCA_965363765.1. Lineage (GTDB taxonomy): Bacteria > Actinomycetota > Acidimicrobiia > Spongiisociales > JAENVV01 > JAENVV01. The sequence continues at coordinate 87,224 of CBDTUI010000001.1, read as the reverse complement.
GTTTCCGATCCCGCCGCACCGTTCGGAGGTTTCAAGCAGTCAGGCGTAGGACGAGAAGGCGGTTTCGAGGGTATCCACGAGTTCCTCGAAACCAAGTACATCGCTCTGAACTGGTAACGCCGGACTTGTCATGCCGAGCAGAGATCAGTTTTCCTGATCGGTCCGCAACGCCGCCCAGACAGTTTGGTCAATCCATTCGCCGTATTTGTATGCCGATTCGCGCCGAACGCCCTCCGACCCAAACCCAGCCTTTTTCAATACGGCTGCGCTGGCCGGATTAGTCAGGAAGGTGCACGCCTCAATTCGGGCCACGTTGAGAACGTCGAAACCATGGCTAACGACGGCACCAACCGCTTCGGTCATGAAGCCCTGATTCCAGAACGCCTCACCCGACCAGTACCCGAGGCTGGCGAGGCCAGCTTGATCCCCTGGTGTCAATCCAATCGCCCCCATCACCACGGGTCTACTCCGGCTGAAGTCATCGCGTTGGGAAATGACCCAGTGGTGGCCACCATCATTGAACTCATTTGACCCGTACTTCTGGCACCAAGCAGCCATTTCGTTCAGGTCGATGGGGCCGTTCCACAGTAGCTTGGACGTCACTGACTGGCCACCGGGACCGTACGTCATTGCAAAGAGCGAGTGAGCGGCTGCCTCGGTTGGCAGATCAATCCTGAGGCGTTTGGTTGTAATCGGAGTAGCGGTCGTCCCTAGCGCGGGACCCGTGCCTACCAGTCGGGTCATGAGTCGAATGATAGGTTCGGCTTCTACCGGCATGTCCAACATTTCGGGTAGGTCATTCGATAACCCTATCGGTAGCTGTGTCTCGATTGACCGTAATCCATCGCCGGCAACCATAGAGATGGAACCACGCTTCGATCACCGGGCCTTCGATGTTGGTGTGGTTGAAGGCTCGGTCCAGGTTCCGTTCTAGCGGATCAGCTATCGAAGCCGGTACGTCGAAAATTTCGCCGTAGACGTACTCCTCAAGGGGTCGGGTCCCACAATGGTCGCAGATGATCCGGATACTCATCAGTGGGTCCCAGCCGAACTACGGTCGGCCAGCGTCCGGTCGTTGCGGAACCGATCCAGCGAAAACGGAGCGATCAGCGCTGGCGTCTTGCCAGTTGCGATCAACTCAGCCATCGCTTCACCGCCGGCTGGGATCGCTTTGAAGCCCCACGTTCCCCAACCCGTCGTGATAAGCAGCCCGTCGACAGGAGTTTTGCCCATGATTGGCGTGTAGTCGGGCGACATGTCGCAGATTCCGGTCCACTGTCTAAGGATGCGCAGGTCGCGCATGAAGGGGAGAAAGCGCTGGATGTTGTGGGCGATTGACGAAAGAAAATGATGGCCGGATCGATAGGAGTAGCTGGGCTGCTGGTCAATGTGGGCACCAGCCAGCATCTCGCCTCTGGCCGTCTGGCTCACGTAGAAGCCCAGGTCGAGCGAAGAGGCGATTGGATTGAACGTACGCTCGTAATGGTTGGTCACGAACGCCTGGAGAGGGTGGGTACGGATCGGGATCCGCAGTCCTGCCATGTCGGTAATGCGGGTGACGTGGCCGCCGACGGCCGACACCACTACATCCGCAGAAATATCGCCGTGATTGGTCCGAACCCCGGTTACCCGATCCCCGTCCATGATGAGATCGATGACTTCGGTTCGCTGAAGTACATCGACACCATGCCGCATCGCTCCCTCGGCAAGTGCCCAGTTGACGCGATCGTGTCGGGCAGTCGAAGCGGCCGGTTGATACGAAGCGCCCAGAACGGGGTACTTTCCTCCACCGACATTTAGGTCGATCTCAGGAGCGATTTGGGCGACTTCTTTGGGAGTCAGAAACTCGGTCTCGACCCCGTTTGCTCGATTGATGATGGAACGCGCCCGCTCTTGCCTCAGTCCGGCTTCCGTGTGAACGGTCCACAGAATGCCTTTTTGTTTGTGCATGATCCAGCGATCGGTTTCCTCTTCGAGTCGCTGGTACAACTCGACGGACCTCTGATAGAACCGAACCGATTCGGGGACTCCGTAGTTTGAGCGAATAACTGTCGTGTTCCGGCCGCTATTGCCGCCGCCGATGTAGCTACGTTCCAGAACGGCCACGTTGGTGATGCCATGCCGTGTCGCCAGGTGATAGGCAGTCGAGAGCCCATGCCCACCTCCCCCAATAATCACAACGTCGTAGTTGGGTTTTTGTTCACCCCATGTGAGCCGGACTTTCTGTTCGAGGAACTCGTTCATGCCGACCACTCCGGCGGAGTCCGCTCGACAAAATCTGCGGTGAGTGCGGTAGGAAATACGAACAGCGTCCGATCTTTGGCCTGCCACAGTTTGATAGCCAGTCCGGCGATCATCCCTTGGGCGAAGCTGGGCCGGTCAGGAACTGCCCATGCGCAGCTGGTGCGTAAGAATGCATCGGCTGGTTCGGCGTTGACCCAAACACCCGTCCAGCCGCTGTCCTGCTGAATGATGGCGTGCGGATCCTCGACTTCTACCGCTCCGCCTCCAATCACCATGGCATCGTCCGGCGCGGTTCGCATGATGACTGCGTCAGGCGGGTAGGCCGCCCCATCAAGAGCCCCGACCGCGGCCACGATTCGGGTTACCGCCAGGACTTCAAGCACGAGCTCGGCCGCCTTGCGGATCATAGAACGGCAACGAAACACGGACCGCTGGCATGCCGTCGATCTCAACCTCGTCAGGCAACTCGCCATCCGACCCGACATAGAGCCAGGCCATGGCGATTCCTTGCCCAATGATTGGCGACCACCCAGCCGAGGTGACATATCCGCAGTACTCACCCTTGCTGTAAAGCAGAGCACCGTCGACGGTTGCTCGCTCGGTGGTGAACCCGACGAGCAGACGATCGAGCGAAATCTCGTTGGTGCGGACTACGGCGGTTTTGCCAAGGAAGTCGGGTTTATCGAGTCGGCAGGCCCACTCATGCTGGATACGGCGAGGTGTCGAATCGAAGTCAGTGTCGACACCGACGAGGATGTGACCCTTCTCCAACCTCAGCAGCTGGAGGGCTTCAAGGCCGTGCGGGTAGATGTCGTACTCGGCCCCGAGTTCGAGCAACGCACGCCAGAGCTCCACCGATCGGTCGACCGGATGGTGTAGCTCGAAAGATAGTTCACCCGTGAAGCTCAGTCGGTAAACCTTGCATGCGATCCCGGCCACTTCAAGTTCGGCATGGCCCATGTACGGCGGCGGGTTGGTGACTCCTGCTTTGGTGAGCAACTCGCTCGCCAGCGGGCCTGTGACGTTGATGGCGGCAAGGGACATCGTCTGGTTCAACATCCGTACGTCGTAGCTCGAACCCCAATCGCGCATCCACATTTCGGCGTGGCTGGCGCCTCCCGATGTGAACGTCAACGAGAACGGACCGTCTAGTTCCCGGCTGACTAGGCCGTCGTCGAACACGTATCCCCGCTCGTTGAGCATGAGAACGTATCGGGAGCGGCCGGGTTTGATGGTGGACACGTTGGTGGGATAGATGTATTCAAGAAAGGCTTCGGCGTCGGGACCCGACACGATCATCTTGCCAAGAGTCGAGACATCGCCGATCGAAACTCTGTGCCGGACCGCGTCATATTCTGCTGCCAGATCGCCGTATGTCCACGGTCGCCACCAGCCGCCAATTCGGTCCATGCGGGCACCGAGGGCGACATGTTCTCCGTGGAGCGGAGTGCGCGGTACGGGCCGGTCGTGTTCGCCGGCGGACATTTCCCCGATGGTCAACTGACGGGCGACCGGACGGGCGGTGAACGCCGGTTGCAGTTCACCTCCCCGGTCAGCGAGGAAACTCCGCAAGTACGGCAAGCAGACCATCCCCTGGCAGGTTCCCGTTCCGGCAAGGGTGGCCCGCTTGACGAGTTCCATCTCGTGGAAGCCACGATCCCATACGCTTTGTAGGTCGTCGACGTCGACGTTGTTGCAGGGGCAGATCACACCTTCGGATGGACAGGGAGGAATCGTGGCTGGCAACGCAGCGTCGCCGACGACGGTTACGGCGAGGCCGTTTCCTATTCGGGCTAGACCGTCACGTGGATAGATCCCCAGGCTGACAACTGCGGTGTCGCATTCGGTCCGGCGCTCCCCATCGTCGGTCACAGTTACGACTGCGTTGAGTCGACCGTCAGAGCCTTCAAACCGGACCAGCTCTCCCACAGCGACGACGCATTCGAGGTCTGTTGGTGGCGGGCCGACGACGGCGACAACGCCCAGCTCGACACCCTGGGTGGCCAGTACCTGCGCCGCAGGTCCGGTGATAATGCCGATCAGTTCGCTCCCCGGGCAGGCTGGCTGGATTTGCGCCGCACCGGTCGCCACGACGATCTCGTCACATTCGACGTGGATCATCCGTTCGGGTGTCCGAACGATCACCATCGGACCGTCATAGATCCCGATGACCTCTTCGCCGCTACTGGCGTCAAAGGCATCAACTGTTCGCCCGGCGGCCGAAGCCTCGTAGACGGCCATCCGGCCACTTTCGCCCTGACCAACGACCACAAGGTCAGCATGGCGGTATTCGATGGGCGCGGACCGATACCCTTGGTCGGCTGGCAGAGGCGGATCCTGGTCGGCCGGGTGAGGTTCGACGACCAGGTCCTCGCGGGCAGCTGTCTGGCAGGTCCGAACGTACGAGACGCCGTCGACGGTGGCAATGCAGTACGGGCAATCACCTTCGCAGCAGAGGGTTCCCCCACCGGCCGGGTAAATCCCGCCCCGCACCAGGGCGGTGAGTACCGAATCGCCCTCGACGAAAATCACGTCGGTTCCCGCAAAGTCGAACGTCTGAGACATCAGGCCGAAGGGTAGCTGCGTCGTCCCGACCCAGCCCACCGCAGCCCACCTTTTGTCACCCGCGCGCTGTTCTTGGGGCTCCAGCACCCATACCCGGGCGCTAGAACCCAGGGTTCACGCACCAACCCAGGGTTGTTCTCGGGGCTGTAACCCCCCGAAAAACGGGGGTAGGAACCCTGGGTTCAACCCTGGGTTGTTCTTGGGGCCTCAGCACCCGTATTCGGGCGCTGGAACCCTGGGTTGAACCCTGGGTTCGGGGAATGGTGGGTTTGGAGCCAGGTTGGGGAGACCTATCCTGGGAACGAGATGGAACGGAATCTGGGAACCAACAAGCCAAACGATGCGTCTGCTCCCCGTATGGAGGGAACCGTGACAGTCGAACAGGGCATCTCGCTGAACTCTTTTGAAGAGTTCTACAACGCGAAACGTCCTCATTTGGTGCGCACCCTGGTGATCGTTCTTGGTAACCGGGAGTTGGGCATCGAGGCGGCCGATGAAGCCATGACCCGCGCCTACCAGCGCTGGTCAGACGTGCAGACCTATGACAACCCGGGAGGCTGGGTTTACCGGGTTGGCATGAACTGGGCACGCACCAAACTTCGTCGGTCAAAACGAGAACTGCCATCGATCTACGTCACGGACAAACCCCATATTGAAGATCCGCAGTTCGAGCCAAAGCTCGACGCGGCCCTGGCAGAACTACCCGAAAAGTATCGGGCCCCGGTCGTCTTGCGGTACTACATGGATTGGTCCATGGAGGAAATCTCCGACTCGCTCGGGATTCCCAAGGGGACCGTTAAAAGCCGAATTCATCGGGGTGTCGCCGCACTCCAGAAATCTCTTGGAGAAGCAACGTGAACGAATCCGACTTTGAGGAGCGCCTACGCGGCCATCTGGCCGCCAAAGCGCGCCTCATCGAAGTCCCAGACCACAAATTTGTGCAAACCAAAGTCGTCCCTTTTCAGCCTCGCCGAAACCGATTCAACAATCTGGTGATGGCCGCCGCAGGCGCGGCCGTCGTCGTCATGCTTGGTTTCGGCCTAATCCAGATGACTGGCAACACCGATGAAGCCGGGCTCATCTCAACCAGGCACGCCAGTTGTGACATCACGGTCATCGCTGGTTCCGACGGCTACTGGCTGACAGCCACGACCTCGAAGGCGACCATCGGGCCTGTCAGAACCGACCGAGGCCAGAATCTCACCGTTGACGGCGGCCTGCCTGTGGTGTTCAAGGTCTTCGACTCCGAGGATGCGACCGAACCGATCGCCGAGAAGACGATGACCAGCTCTGGCGCCAAATGTAGTTTTGAGGCCATCGTTTCGGATTCTTCCGGCAACCTCCGCTTCAACGTCACCAACGGTTAGCGGGACAGACCGACTGTCAGGTTATCCGGCCTATCCTTACCGATAGCCATGAACGTCCTGATTCAACTCTCTGAAATCTTTGGCCAGGCTTTTGCCAGCCAGGGCCTTGACTCCTCGTTCGGTGCCGTAGTGGTGTCATCGCGACCCGATCTCGGGCAGTTCCAATGCAACGGTGCGCTGCCGGCCGCCAAACAAGCTGGCCGCAATCCGCGTGAAATCGCTCAGACCGTCGTCGAGTCACTGTCCAACCGTCCTCAATTTGCCGAGCTGACACTCGCCGGACCTGGATTCATCAACATCAGGCTGACCGACCAAGCCCTCATCGGGTTCGCCTCGACGATGCAGACTGCCCGACTCGGCATCGACCCCGTCGCCGATCCCAAACGGGTGCTGGTCGACTACGGCGGCCCCAACGTCGCCAAAGACATGCATGTTGGCCACCTACGAGCCACCATCATTGGCGACTCGCTGACCCGCATCGGAAAGTTCGTCGGACATAACGTTCTCGGCGACGCCCACTTCGGTGACTGGGGCACCCAAATGGGACAGGTCATCGTCGGCGTCAGGGAGCGAATGCCTGACCTGCCCTACTTCGACCCTGCCATCACATACGGCTATCCCGCCGATTCGCCGGTCAGCATGACCGACCTCCAGGAGATCTACCCGGACATATCCGGGCGAGCTAAAGACGATCCGGACATCGCTGAGGCGGCCCGACTGGCCACCGTCGAACTCCAACAGGGCCGGCCCGGATATCGGGCACTCTGGCAGCACCTCGTTGACGTTTCCCAAACGTCACAACGAGCAGACTTCCATGACCTCGGAGTGGACTTCGACCTCTGGTACGGAGAGGCGACGGTGCATGAATTGGTTGACCCACTGATCAACCTGCTGAAGTCCCAAGGACTCGCTAAGGAGTCGGCTGGGGCGTTGGTAGTCGACGTCGCCGAACCGACCGACAAGATGGACATACCGCCGCTCATCATGCTCAAAGGCGACGGTGCCTACCTGTATTCGACGACCGATGTTGCCACGTTGCAGATGCGGATGGAGGAACTCGATCGACAAGAAGTCCTGTATGTCGTCGATGCCCGTCAAGCGCTCCACTTCGAACAGGTGTTTCGGGTTGGCCGCCAGGCTGGCATCGTGCCACCGGACGCCGCACTGGAGCACATCAAGTTCGGAACGATGAACGGACCAGACGGGAAACCCTTCCAGACCCGCAAGGGTGGCGTGGTCAAGCTGCGTGATCTGATCAACATGGTGACCAAAGCAGGTCTCGCCCGCCTGGCAGAATCGAAGATCAGTGACTACACCGACGAGGAGCGGACCGAAATCGCGCGGTTGGTCGGTCTGGCTGCCCTCAAGTTCGGTGAGTTGTCTAACCACCGACAATCCGACTATCTGTTCGACCTCGAACGATTCACAAGTCTGGTCGGCAAGACCGGCCCGTACCTCCAATACGCGGTCGTGCGAACCCAGTCAATCCTGCGGGAGGCGGCCGAGGCCGGTTGGACACCCGGTTCCCTCGTGGAACCGACAGTCGAAGCAGAACGGCGCCTCATGCTCGAGTTACTTCGCTCTCCCGACGTGATCGATCGGGCCTGGACCACTCGCGCTCCGAATCACATCGCCGAGTTCGCCTACGAACTCGCCCAGCAGTTCAACCGCTTCTACGAGGAGTGCCACATTCTCAGCGAGACGGATCTAACTCGCAAGGCTTCCTGGCTCGGTCTGATTGAACTAACCGCGCGGACCCTCACGGTCCTACTCGATCTCCTCGGGATAGAAGTCCCCGACCGGATGTAGAACGACCCAAAACAAGAAGGCCCGGGCAAACGCCCGGGCCTCCTTTTGGTTCGGTTTAGTCAGAGTGCCTTACTGGCCTTTGACAGCAACCTTCACACCGTCGACGGTGGTACCGATAACACCGGTGACCGCGTTCACTGCGGACTCGCCAATGTTGCCAGCCGCTTCCATGGCGCCGGTGGCGGCTGCCGAAGCAGCATCCTCGACTCCAAGACCGACCTCTTTGGCAGCACCAATGGCAGCCGAAATGGTCGTGCGGGTTACTTCGGCGATGTCGCCGCCAACTTCACCTACACCGCGGACTGCGCCGCGAGCGGTGTTCGAGATGGCACCGAGTACATCGCCACCCGTTTCGGATGCGCCCTTGACGGCACCCTGAACGGTGCCGGTCACGGCGCCGATGAGGTCGCCACCGACCTCAGTCGTACCCGTCACAACGGACTTGGCGAGGGTGAAGGCTGCGTCGGTAGCCGACATGCCTACTTCCTTGGCGCCACCCATGACACCCTGGGCCGTGCCACTGGCGGCAGCCGTTAGGTCGCCACCAATCTCAGACGTACCCTTGATCGCTGCGCGAACAATGTCGCTGATCGTCCCGGCGGTAACAGTCGCTACTTCGCCAACCGAGCCAACTACACCGAGCACAACACCCTTGGCAACCTTGAGGATACCGCCGCCGATATCATCGACAGCGCTCAATGCGCCTGATACAACATCGCCAACTGCGTCGGTTCCGCCGTGGATAATGCCACCAGCGCCCTTCAACACCTTGACTGTCGTGTCCTTGATCTCGTTGACCGTTGTGTCGGCCACCGTGCCGGCGCCTTTGACGGTTCCGACGATCGAATCACGTACCTTCGTTCCCATTTCACCGAGCTTCATAATGGCCTCCTTCAGTTGACCGAGCTGATGTATACCGCTTTGACACCCGACACTGGAAATAGTTCTCAGTAGCCAAAAATAATCTCGCGGACAGCCGGCGGGGTTACCGACTCATTCCCACTCTATTCAGCGTGCGCCGTCCGACCGCGGCAAAGGCCTGGTCGTCTGCCAATCCGTTGAGCAACAGCACGGCTCCGAAGTAGATGGCCCAGCCTTGGGCACGCAACCACGTTGCCTCCGAAATGTTCCCATATGACTGCCGAAATTCCTCAACCGCGAGGGCATCAAACAACATCCAGGCTGCGGCCAGATCGGTAGCGGGATCACCAACGCAGATATCTCCCCAGTCGATGACCATGACAATGATGCCTTCGTCGACGATCAGGTTCTTGGGATGCAGATCACCGTGGATCCAGGTGGCGGGAAGATCGATCGTCACTTGAGATGCTGCCTTCCAGAGTCTGAGAGTGTCCGCGTGCGTGACTCCGAGTTCAGGGTCTTTTCGGAAAACGACCTCTAGGCGCTCCTCGACGGCTTCGGTGCGTTCGGCCAGAAGGCCCCCTCTCCACGGATTGACCGGCGCTTCGTCGGGCGGGACCTGGCTGTGAAGGGCCACCAGAAACTTCGCAATGGCGCCGGCGTTGGCAGGAAGCAGCGAGCTCGAAGCGGCCGTTGTGCCTGCTGCCCAATTCACGACACTCCACCCGTATGGATAGCCAAACTCCGGTGTCCCGTTGACGATGGCGACTGGAACACGGATTGGAAGCGCCGGAGCCAGGCCAGGGAGCCAACGCTGCTCGTTGGTGATGTTCGGAGCGGCAATGTCGCGGCGAGGGAGCCGAACGGCCAGTTCGTCGCCGAGCCGATACATCTCGTTGTCCCACCCGGTGGCCGCCTTGATGAGAGGAAGATCGGCGTACATCGGACACTGCGAGCGAAGCAACGCTCGGACCAGGTCTGCGTCGATCGCCTGCGTCGCGACCGGTTTTCCCGGTCGTTCGGGAGGCGAAGTTGCGAATGGAGGCAACTGGTCGGTCACGGGGTTCGGACAGCTCGTTCAGCAAGGACGAATCCACCAGCAATCCCCGACCTGTCGCCGAGTCCGGGCGGTACAACAAAAGCATCCGACGAATGCTCGGGAAGACCCGGATAGCCAGCGAGCGTCGTGATGAGGGCACTCCGTACCGCCGGAAAGAAACCATCCATATGCGATACACCACCGCCCACGATGATCAGCTCTGGCGCCAATGTAAACACGATGGCCCGCAGGCCTTCTGCAACGTAGAAAGCCTCCATCTCAGCTGCCGACCGACCAAGGGCTGGAGCCAGATAGCGCGGTTCGTCTCCCCAGCGGGCCACAATTGCCGGGCCGGCGGCCAGCCCCTCGAAGCAGTCACCGTGATACGGGCATAGCCCGCCAAATCCGTCGTCTGGATGCCTGGTCACCGAGACGTGGCCCATCTCCGGGTGAGCGAGTCCATGAACGGGTTCGCCTCCCACCACTGCTCCCCCGCCGATCCCGGTTCCGATCGTCAAGTAAACAAACGACCCCACGCCTTGGGCCGCACCCCATCGGCCCTCACCGAGGGCAGACCCGTTGACATCGGTGTCGAGTTGAACAGGAACTCCGAGCCCATCGCCGATGGTACCGACCAGATCGGCGTCCATCCAGCCCTCTTTGGGTGTGGTCGTGATGTACCCGAATTTGGGATGATCTTTGCGCAACTCCAGTGGCCCAAACGAAGCCACGCCGACGGCTTCGATGACCGGCTGGGAGCGGAAGAAGTCGAGTACGAGACCCAGGGTTTCGGCTGGACTGGTGGTGTCGATACGCGTCTCAGCAACAATGCCAGACGGACTGGTTCCCACAGCACAAATCCACTTGGTGCCCCCCGCCTCGATTGAACCCATTAACTTCCCAGCCACACCGGGGATTCAAGGGGTGCGGACCTACCTTGTCAACAACCCCACTCGCCAGCACGATCAGCGCTGCAAAAAAGAACGACGTTCGAGGCGCGTCACACGTAGCCTGAACCCATGAACCCCGAAGAGCGTGCCGAGAAGTCGCGCCTGAACCTCGATGTACTTCGCCCCTATCTGGCTACCCGCAAGGGCTGGTTCCTGCTCGCCACTCTGGCCATCGTGGTTGGCGTCGGCCTCGAGCTGTGGATTCCACAAATCCTGGCTGACTTCATTGACGAAGCCTTCGGAAGTGTCCCCCTCAGTCAGCTGGTCAGATTGGCCGCCATCTACATCGCCGCCGGAATCGGGGCTCAAATAATGGCAATTGCATCTCGATACGTCGGAACGGCCATCGGATGGTCAATCGCCAACGACCTGCGGATCGACGCTACGAGGCATGTCGCCTCCCTCGATCTCGACTATCACAAGCACACGAGCGCCGGAGCGCTTATCGAGCGGGTCGACGGAGACATAGACGCCGTCGCCAAGATGTTCTCCCATTTCGCAGTTCAGGTGATCTCCGGGGTACTGCTGCTTGGTGGGATTTTCGTTCTCACGTTCCGGGAGAACGCTATCGCCGGCTGGACCGTTGTCGGGTTCGCCGCCGCGGTCGTGCTCGCCATGTATCTCCTGAGAGGGTTCGCCGTCGCCGCCACCAAGGCCGAGCGAGGGACGTCGGCCGACCTGTACGGTTTCATTGAGGAACGGCTGGCCGCCATCGAAGACATCCGCGCCAACGGGGCGGGCGAGTATGTCATGGGCACATTCCAGACCGTAATGCGACGCTATTACACCCGATCGGTGAACGCCTGGATCAAGCGGTCGGTCATTTGGACAACGTCGATCGGCATGTTCTCGCTCGGGACGCTGCTGGGTTTGGCGGTCGGCGCCTATCTCGTGTTCCAGGGCCAAATCACATACGGGGTTGCTTTTCTGATCATTCAGTACATGTCCAAACTTGAGGGACCGATCGAAGAGATCACCGACCAGATGCAAGAGGTCCAGAAGGCGGCTGCCGGTCTTGGACGTCTCCGCGAGCTCTTCAGCCGTCAACCGACGGTCCCCCGACTCGGAACAACTCAGCTGTCATCCGACGCTCTCGCCGTCGACTTTGCCAACGTGACATTCGCGTACGAAACCGATCCGGTACTCGACGGGGTGACGTTTGCGTTCGCGCCCGGGACCCATATCGGGTTGCTCGGGCGGACCGGAAGCGGCAAGAGCACGATCACCAAACTCATTGCCCGTTTTTACGACGCGAGTTCGGGCACCATCTCCCTCGGGGGTGAACCGATAACTGAGATCGACGAGTCGTCGCTGCGGACTCGGGTGGCAATGATCACGCAAGACGTGCAACTTTTCGAGGGCACCGTGCGCGACAACGTGGCGATGTTCGTCCCTGACCACGATGACGCACTCATCGAACACGCATTACGCGATATTGGTCTTGGCCAATGGCTGGCCACCCTTCCCGATGGTATTCACACCCATCTCGACACAGCCGGAAAAGGATTGTCGTCCGGTGAGGCGCAGCTGGTGGCGCTCGCCAGGGCCTATCTTCTTGATCCGGGTCTGGTGATCCTCGACGAGCCTTCTTCCCGCGTCGACCCGGCCACCGAAGTAGTTCTCGCGGCTGCACTCGACAGGCTCATCGAAGGCCGCACCGCGATCATCGTGGCGCATCGTCTGGCAACCGTCTCACATGTGGACGAAATCATGATCCTTGAGCGGGGCCAAGTCATCGAACACGGCCGCCGGACCGACCTCGCCGCCGACCCCGACTCAGCGTTTGCTCATTTGCTGAGCACCGCCAAGGACGGCTTGATCAGAGACGAGGTGCCGCTATGAACCCGCTGCCAGTCGCCTGGCGCATCTCGAAGCCGTGGCCCTTCATGTTCTGGATCAACGTCCTGTTGTGGGGAGGCTTCCACATTTTCCCAGCCGTGATCGGTGTCATGGTGGGGCGGGTATTCGACGCCCTTGACCAGGGTGACCGCAACCTGGCAACCACCGCCCTGTGGATCTACCTAGCAGTGATCATCGGGCGGCTCGTTCTGTTTCAGACGAGCATCCTTTCGTATTCGCGTTTGTGGCACCGGATGGTTCTGCTGATCCGCCGCAACCTGCTCGACTACCTGATGCGGGCCCCTGGGTCTCGGGTCCTGCCCATGAGCACCGGCGCGGCAGTCTCTACCTTCCGGGAAGACTCCGATCAGCTCGTTGACTACGTCGAGAACCTGCTCGACCTTTTCGGTTTGGTCGGGTTTCTAGTCGTATCCATCTGGATCATGCAGGCCATCTCGGCGACGCTGACATGGTGGGCGATCGCTCCGATGGTCGGGGCGTTCCTCATCACACGGAGCCTGTCGGGGCGTATCAAGATGTATCGAGAACGACTCCGCAATTCGACCGAGTCGGTGACCGGGTTCATCGGCGACTTCTTCACGGCCATCGAGTCCGTCAAAGCGACCGGCACCGCAGACCCGATGATTGATCACCTTGCATCGCTCAACGAGGAACGACAACGCTCTGCTCTGCGCGACACGTTCCTCGACCAGACGGTGCGCTCACTCAACCGCAACATGGCGAACATTTCGACCGGACTGGTCCTGTTGGCGGGCGGATCGCTCATTCAGAACGGGCGGATAAGCATCGGAGATCTCACGGTGTTCCTGGTCTATATCCCGCGCATGACCGGGTACATGGCCTGGGGAGGTCAGATGCTTGCGCAGCATTACCGCGCCAAGGTGGCCGTGACGCGCATGATGCGCTTGATGGTCGATGCACCCGTCACTCAGATAACTGATCCCGAGCCTCTCTGGCAGGATGGCGATCCGCCCCAACCAGTGTCGGCCGTGCTGTCCCCCGATCGTCGACTTCGTCGATTGACTGTTACCGGCCTCGGGTTCGGCTTCCCGGACGGAGACGCTCAGGGAATCAGGGATGTCTCGTTCACCCTTGAACGGGGCACGTTCACCGTCGTGACCGGACGGATCGGGTCTGGGAAGACGACTCTGGTTCGGGTGTTACTCGGACTCCTACCCCGCGACGCCGGCGAGATTCGTTGGAACGACGAGATCATCCGCGACCCGAGTTCGTTCCTGGTCCCGCCCCGGTCGGCTTACACCCCTCAAGTCCCTCGCTTGGTATCTGACACGCTTGAGTCCAATATCACCATGGGGCGCACGCTTGACGAGGCCACTCTCGGCGAAGTGATCGATCTGGCCCGCATGACCAGCGACCTTGGGCAATTGGAATCGGGCTTGGACACGGTGGTAGGAACGCGCGGTGCTCGCCTGTCGGGTGGCCAGATTCAACGTTCGGCCGCAGCCCGTATGTTCGCAACGGATGCCGACCTCCTCGTGTTCGACGATCTGTCGTCAGCCCTCGACGTGCGGACCGAAGCAGAACTCTGGCAGCGACTCTTTGAACTTCGCGATGCGACCTGCCTCGTGATCTCCCACCGCCACCCGGCCCTCCGGCGTGCCGACCAAATCATCCTGATGAAAGACGGCCGGATCGACGACACCGGAACTTTGGAGGAGCTGTTGGCCCGCAATGCCGAGATGCGGGCACTCTGGGAAGAGACTGACTAGCCAACTGCCTAAGGGATATAGCGGGGATGCTGCCGGTCCCGGTTGGCAACTATGCGGTCGTCGGAAAGCGCCCTTCTCAGCAGCGTCAGCGGGATCAGGCCAATCAACCCGAACCCAAGTCCGATCCCCACAGCAGCCGCGAACCCATCCGCCAATGCCGCCGCACCTGCCTCGTCTGACACTCCTGAACTACCGGCCAGCAATCCCCGTACTGCATCGACATCGCCGAGTTGCCTAGCCACCACGAACAGGATGACCGCACCGCCGGTCGCCGCGCCGATTGTGAACCCAAGGTTCCGATAAAACTGATGGGCGGCGGTGGCGCGCCCACTCTCGTCAACGGCAGTAATCGATTGGAGCAACGTAAGTCCAGCGTTCGTTGCCATACCGAGGCCAGCGCCAACGGCGGCCATTCCAACGAACACGGCCGGCAGCGGCGCATCAAATGCCGCCAGGAGGGCCACAGATAGGAGACCGACCAGGTTGAGCGCGAAACCGATCACGATCGTGCTGGTTTCCGCCAACCGGTCGAGCATTCGACTCGACGCATTTGAGCCAATCGTCCAACCGACAACAAAGAACACCACGGCCCACCCGGTCAGCGTCTGGCTACCACCTCTCGCTCCTCGCACGTACAGCGTGAAGAACGACTCGGCAGCAATGCCTCCGGCCAGCAACATACTGATCGACCAGGCCAGCAGTCCGAACGGTGGATCAACCAGGTGGCGCCGCTTCATCACCGGCTCGCCGTGACGCCGGGCATGCCACAGGTAGATCGCCCCAGCAATCACCGCAGCCCCGAATAGCAAGGCCGAACTACTATCGAACGAATTCACAGCGAACAGCAACAACAGATTGAAAACGAACACAATCGCCAAGCCGAGCAGGTCGAGGCGACGTCCTGAGTGCGTGCCAGCTGGCCCCGGCATGACCCGCCATCCGGCAGCCAACGAAACGAGCCCGAACGGCACATTGACGAAAAAGATCCAGTGCCAAGACGCAAACGAGAGCAGGAACGCGGCGAGGGCCGGGCCAGCAACACCCATGACACCCCACACCGTCGAGTTGGCCGCGAACGCTCGGCCGACCAGGTGCTTGGGGAACAGAAGGTTCACCCCGGCGAGGCCCACGGCGATCACGCCGCCTCCACCGATTCCTTGGACAACCCGGGCGGCGATAAGCATCTGCATCGACCCAGCCAAACCGGCGAGGAGCGACCCCAACACGAACGCCCCCACCGAAACTCGAAAGATCGTTCGAAGACCGACCGAGTCGATCAGGGCTCCCGAGACAACCGTGGCCACACCCGCCATGAGGAGATACACGGTGATCACCCATGGGAGCAGATCCAGGTTGCCGAGATCGGCGGCGAGATTGGGCAGTGCCGCCGAGACGCCGAGGGAGTTGAAAGCCGATAAACCAACCAGCGTGAAGATGGCCACCGAAACGGGCAGCAGCTCCGGGGATAGGACACTTGTTGGTCGCGACTCGCTCACTGCTACAGACTAGGCCCGGTGATACGGGTGTCCGGATCGGATCGTTTCAGCCCGATACAGCTGTTCGAGGAGGACCAGCCGAGCCAACTCGTGAGGCATGGTGAGTGCCGATAGCTGCCACGTCGCGTCCACTCGATCCAGCAGATCCGGGGCGTGACCGTCGGCGCCGCCGATAAGGAAAGTCACTCGCGAAACGGCCTGGGTTTCCCAATCCCCGATGACCGCTGCCAGCTCCTCCGATCGGAGTCGCTTGCCTCGCTCGTCGAGCGCCACCAGCCGGCCATCAGCGTGGCCGAGCAGGGCCGACGACTCTTCGGCTTTTCGCTTCGCCGGGTCACGGTCCTTGCCGTCTCTGATCTCAAGTAGTTCGGCCGTTGTCATCCGCTGCAACCTGTCCAGGTAGAACGCGCAGCCCTCGGCATAGAAGCCACGCTTGATCTGGCCTACTGCGACGATCCGATATCTCACGGCTGTCAGGCTACCGGGGTCGAGCCGGCTGCAAGGCTACAGGTTGCCGCGTTCGGCCTGGTCGCGTTCGATCGCTTCGAACAGCGCTTTGAAGTTTCCGACTCCGAAGCCACGCGAACCATGTCGCTCGATGACTTCATAGAACACCGTCGGCCGGTCCTGGACCGCCTTCGTAAAAATTTGCAGAAGATACCCCTCGTCGTCCTGGTCGACGAGCACCCCTAGCTCTTGGAGGGTGTCGAGATCGGCATCAATCGTCGACCAGTCCAGACGAGTGCGCAGATCCTCGTAATAGGTGGCCGGGGTGGACAAGAATCGGACTCCATTGGCACGCATCTGACGAACCGACTCGACAATGTCTTCTGTCGCCAGGGCCATATGTTGCACACCAGCCGACCCGTAGAAGTCCAGGTATTCCTCGATCTGGCTCTTCTTCTTTCCTGCCGCCGGTTCGTTGATCGGCAACTTGATCCGCCCGTTGCCGTCCCAGAGGACCTTCGACATTAAGGCGGTGTAGTCAGTGGCGATCGCCTCGTCGTCGAAGTGGTGGAGCTGACTGAATCCCATAATGTCTGCGTAGTACTTCGCCCAGCGATCCATCTGACCGAGCTCGACATTGCAGACCACGTGGTCGACCAGTTGGAGGCCGACTGAGACCGCGGCGACTTGATGATTGGTGGCGTGGTAGCCGGGTGCGTAGATGCCCGAGTAGTTCGAACGATCGACAAACGTGTGAATGGTATCGCCGTACGCTTTGATCGACGCTCGGACGATCTTTCCGTGTTCGTCCTCGTCCACATATGGCTCTGCCAGTGGTTCGGCGCCGCGTTCGAGAGCGACTGCGAAGGCTTGTTCGGCATTCGGAACGGAAAACGCCACGTCTTTCACACCATCCCCGTGCGCCGCTTGGTGTCGAACGATCGGTGAGTTGGGATCAAGTCCGGCGGTCACGACGAATCGAACCCCGTTTTGCTCAAGGACATATGAGCAACGATCCCGGCTTCCGTGCTCGGGACCGGCATAGGCGGTGACGTCGAACCCAAAGGCAGTCCGGTAGTAGTGGGCAGCCTGTCGGGCGTTTCCGACATAGAACTCGATGGCGTCGTACCCGAGGATGGGCATGAGATCGGTCACGGATGAGGCCTTTCTGTGACGGTCTTGTCAGGTGATTCAACAGCAAGTCACCAACGTGCGCAACCAACCGAGATTTCACTGTGCAAATTGTATAGTTGTCGGGCTAAGGTTCGTCCATGGCTACTCAATCTGCTCATCAAGTCGACGAACTCGACCAACGGCTCATCGAACTGCTCGCCAGCCAGCCTCGCCTGGGCGTACTCGAAATGTCTCGACGCCTCGAGGTCGCCCGCGCCACCGTCCAGAGCCGACTCGACAAGCTCCTCGACTCAGGGGTGATAGGTGGATTCGGCCCCGACATTGACCCAAAGGCAATCGGGTACGACGTGACGGCCTTCTGCACCATTGAGATGACCCAGGGTCGGATCAGCGAGGTTGTGGAACCGCTCCGGTCTATCCCCGAGGTCGTCGAGGTTCACTCGGTCGCCGGCCAGGGCGATCTCTTCATCCGTATCGTGGCCCGATCCAACGATCATCTCATGGGTGTGCTCGAACGCATTCTCCAGATCCCTCAAGTCGATCGCACCTCAACGGCCATCGCCCTCGCCTGCCAGATCCCCTACCGCACCATCCCCCTAGTCGCCCAAGCCCGCCACTGACATACGCGGCAGCGGCGTGACCCACTGTCCATGACCCGTCGGTCCCCCAACGAGCGAAGCGAACACGCGCCTGTCTGTGACGCGCACCAGCGTCCGCAGAACGGCTCGCCGTTCGGCAACGTGACCGACAGGCCACGCCCTTCCCCGGACGTTCCACTGGGGGACCGACACCGAACCAATAGCCGGATCCTTGCGGATCTGATGGATGCGATAGCGAATATCTGACTGGGATCGGCTCAGATAAGTCTGGAAAGGGAATAAGCTGGGTGTAATCCTGATTACATCTATTACCGATCGAACGGATCGGTTCCGCTCAAGGAGTCACACATCGTGCCAAACACCAAACATTCGACGCTCCCCGTACTTCCCCTTCGTAATGGGGTCGTCTTTCCCCACATGGTTGTCACCCTCAAAATCGAAACTAGCGAGGGCCGAATTGCGCTCGCAGCTGCTGAGTCAAGTGACGGTCGATTGCTGCTCGTCCCTCGGGTCGACGGTGAGTACGCCAAGGTCGGCACCATCGCCGAGATCCAACAGTCCGACGATGACGGCAACGTGGTCGTCGCCGGGGTCGCCCGGGCGCGGGTCGGAGCTGGCTCGACCGATGAAACGGGTGCGCTGTGGGTCGAGGTCGAGAGCTATCCCGAAGTCGACATCATTGACGAAGAGCTCGACTCACTGGTTGCTGAGTTCCGGGCAGTGGTTACCGAAGTCATGAACCATCGTGGGATCGGCGTCGTAGCTGATCGGGTACTCGGAATGGAGAACCCCAGCCAACTCGCCGACCTCATCGTCTACTCACCCGACTTGAATCTTGCCCAGAAGGTCGAGGTTCTTGAGACGATGGATATCAGAGCCCGGCTAGGGCTCGTGATTGATCTGATGCGCAACGTCCTGGCCGACTTCGAGCTTCGCAAGAAGGTCCGCGACGACGCCACCGAAAAGATTACCGACTCACAACGTGAGTACATCCTTCGCCAGCAGCTCGCTTCGATCAAAAAGGAACTCGGCGAGGACGCTGATGCCACCGATGACTATCGCTCCAAGCTCGAAGGACGCGACCTGCCAGAACACGTCGCTAATTCGATCTCAAAGGAGATCGATCGACTCGAGAAGATGAGCGAGCAGTCGCCGGAACACTCGTGGATCCGGACCTGGCTCGACACCATGTTCGAAATCCCCTGGGAAACCAAAAGTGAAGACAAGCTGGACCTCGATGAGGCGTGGGCCGTGCTAGACGGCGACCACACCGGCTTAATGGACGTCAAAGAACGGATTGTCGAACATCTCGCCATCCGCAAACTCCGCACCGAGCGTGGGCTGGAAGACGATCGATCTTCGAGTGCCATCTTGCTGCTGGTCGGCCCTCCCGGCGTCGGAAAGACGTCTTTGGGCGAGTCAGTCGCCAAGGCACTCGGCCGCAAGTTCCATCGGGTAGCCCTCGGTGGTGTCCGTGACGAGGCAGAGATCCGTGGTCATCGCCGTACGTACGTCGGTGCCCGTCCTGGCCGAATCGCTAGAGCGATCATCGAAGCCGGGACCATGAACCCGGTGTTCCTGTTGGATGAGATGGATAAGGTCGGAAACGACTGGAGAGGCGATCCATCGTCGGCATTGCTAGAGGTGCTCGACCCTGCCCAGAACCACACATTCCGAGATCACTACCTGGAGACCGATCTGGATCTTTCCAGTGTCCTGTTCATTGCAACCGCCAATGTGCTCGAAACGATTCCCGGTCCTCTGTTGGATCGCACCGAGGTCATCCGTATTGACGGATATACCGATGTCGAGAAGGTCGAGATCGCCAGAGATCATCTGCTCCCGCGTCAGATCCGCGCGGCAGGGCTTGAGCCCGAAGAGATCGAGGTCCCGGAAGAGACCCTGGCGACAGTGGTTGACCGCTACACCCGGGAAGCCGGGGTGCGAAGCCTGGAACGCCAACTTGGCAAGCTGACTCGCAAAGCTGCCGTCAAAGTCGCCGGCAAGAACACAGAAATACCTATCGTGGTCGACGCTGACCTCATGGCCGATTTCCTCGGCAAGCCGAAGGTGTGGAAGGACGAAGTCTCCGACCGGACCGACGTACCCGGAGTCGCCACAGGTTTGGCGGTAACCGGTGCCGGTGGCGACGTCCTCTTTATCGAGGCGACCGCAATGGACGGAGAGGCCGGACTCACATTGACCGGTCAGCTCGGCGACGTAATGAAGGAATCCGCCCAGATCGCCCTGTCGTATGTGAAGGGCCATACCCGGGAGCTCGGCATTGACCCCGCCTCTTTGGATAGGCGTTTCCACGTGCATGTGCCCGCCGGTGCCATCCCCAAGGATGGCCCGTCGGCCGGGGTGACCATGGTCACAGCCCTCGTGTCACTGTTGACAGGACGCAACGTCAAGTCGACGGTAGCGATGACCGGAGAGGTAACACTCCAAGGCAAGGTTCTGCCGATCGGCGGCGTGAAGCAGAAGGTACTGGCGGCCCATCGAGCCGGACTCACTGAGGTAATCCTGCCCCGGCGCAACGAGGTGGATGTCGATGACATCCCCGAAGCCGTCCTACAAGAAATGACGATCCACATCGCAGACTCAATCGACGACGTCGTAGCAATCGCCTTCCCCGGTTGACCAAGCTGCCAGTCACGAGAGAATCCCCTGGGCCAGCGCCCCGGGGATTCTCTTTCCACTGCTGTCCATCAACCCTCGCTGACGGTACGCCCTCGATCTTCACAGCGAAACAGCCGACGACGCAGGGCGGTTTCGCTCGCCTGCCGCAAGCAACGTCAGGTTTGGATGGGCAAACGCCGCGGGATGCCAACGACTACGACACCGGCCAGTGTGAGTAAACCGCCAACGGCAATCGCTGGGGTCACGAGTTCGCCGAGAATCACTACACCTCCAAGTAGCCCCACCAGCGGAGCCAGGTATCCGGTCAGGGCAACCACAGTCGCTGAAACGTGCTTGATGGCGTAGAGGGTTGCCACGAATGGAAGCAACGTGGCGACGAGACCGAGAGCGATAAGAAGAGGCCAGTAATCGGGCGGCACGGAGGACGGGCTTACGCCCCCAACCGCCGCGCCAACCAGGCCGACCAGAAGTAGGCCGGAAACGAACATGGGGATAGCCAACTCGGCAGTGTCGTGCATCGGTGCGAAGTGGCGACTTATGACGCCCGAAAGCGATGCGGCCACAACACCGCCAAAAGCGAGGCTCGCACCGGCTAAAGCGTTGCCTCCTTCGGCCAGACCACTATCACCAGAAAGCACGATGATGAGCGTGCCGGCCAGGCCGAGCATGAGGCCGCCGACCTGAGCACGGCGCAAGGTCTCCGATAGGAACAGACGGGCCAACACGGCGGTGACCACCGGGACGAGCGTGATCACCAACGATTCGAAACCGGCTGAGATGTAGTTCAGCGAGCCGATGAAAAGCATTGGGGCGATCCCGATCCTCAGAACCCCGATAGCCGAACCACGGAGCCACGCTTGAGCATCGACGCCGGTCCGGGCCACCAGGCCGTACGCCACGACCGCAGCCGTGGCGAAGAGAATCCGAAAGACAATCACCGTGAAGGTCGTCGTTCCGGCAATGAACATTGCCCGCACCCCAACGCCAGCCAACCCCCACCCCAGCGATGCGGCGGCCAGAGCAACGATCGATCTCGGATGCATTACGCAACGTTATACCGACCCAATCCAAAGTTTCTCTCAAGTCACCTAGGGCGGATGCCGATACTGGGGTAAGCAAGCTTCTCAGCGAAGGACGCGGCGGAGATCCCCTTCTCTCGTTGCCACACCTTGTGCGGAGAATTATGAAGAGGCTCCTCCGGGGGCCTCTTCGCATTTGTCTTCGCACTCCCGCAGGGAATGATCGGTCTCACTTCGGGGTTATCGACCCTGGAAACTACTGCGGAGAAAATACACATGGACATTGCACTTTGGATTGTTGCTGGCCTGTTGGCCGCCATCTTCTTGATGGCTGGCATGATGAAAATCAGGCAGCCGAAAGAAAAACTGGCCGAAGACATGGGTTGGGTTGAGCACTACGAGCCTCGCACGATCAAGCTCATCGGCCTCCTCGAAGTGCTCGGTGCCATCGGCCTCATCGTTCCGGCCGTGACCGGGATTATCCCGATGCTGACCCCATTAGCGGCCATCGGAATCGCCCTGGTAATGGTCGGGGCAATAGCTCGCCACTTGAGCAGAGGGGACGAAACTCAAAAGGCCGCGATGAACATGGTGTTCTTGTTGATGGCCCTCTTCGTTGCCTGGGGGCGATTCGGCGACTACGCCTTCTAGGGCTGCTGTCTTCCAGATAACCAGAAGCGGGATCAAAGCGTCAGTAGTCACGGTCCCAGTGACCTAGTCTGGCGGCGTGAAAAAACTCCTTATCGTTCTCATGTTGGGAGCGAGCGCTTGTGGCGGGGTGGCGGAATCTTCGGCCACCGTAGCTGGGGACGAGTTACTCGCTCTCGGAAGTGACTCGTACCGGACGTTCTGTTCTGCCTGTCATGGCACCGATTTGCGTGGCACAGCCCAGGGACCGTCGTTCTTGTCGATTATCTACGAGCCGAACCATCATGCCGATTTTGCGTTCGCCAGCGCCGCCAAGAACGGCGTCGTCGCCCACCACTGGGGATTCGGCGACATGCCCCCCGTCACCCGCATCAGCGATGAGGAAGTCGCCGCCGTAACTGCCTATGTTCGGAGCGTCCAGGAATCCGAAGGGTTCGATGAATGAGGATTCTTGGCGAAACGGCAACGGCGACGCCAGACCAGGCTGGACGTGACATCGCCAGATGAATCTGGACCTAGCCGCCTGGGTTTACCTGGCGCTGGCCGGGCTGGCGATCGTCTTCCAGTTAGGCCTGGCGATCGGAATGCCGTGGGGGAACGTCGCCATGGGCGGTCGGTATCCAGGCACGTTTCCCCACCACATGCGGGGAGCCGCCGTTGTCCAAGCCGTTTTACTCGCTGCGCTCGCCGGGGTGGTGCTCGTCCGGGCCGGGTGGCTGCTGGACCAGTGGTTCGAGCTGTCGAAGACGCTGATCTGGTTCGTAGTCGGCTTTGCCGGACTGAGCGCCGTGCTGAATCTGACGACCCCCAGCAAGTGGGAACGCCGCATCTGGGGTCCGGTCACGATCCTCATGTTGATGAGCAGTGTCGCTGTAGCGGTCGCTTAGGAAGCGTGTCGCTTAGGAAGCGTGTCGCCTGAACAGGTGTGGCTTAGGGCGGCGGGTGTCGGGTGAGATCGGCGAACAACGTGTATTCGGGAAGAAAGTTCATTTCCACCCGCCCGGTTGCACCGGCACGGTGTTTGGCCACGATCACTTCGGCGAGGCCTTTGCTTTCGACGGCGTCGGGGTTGTAGTACTCGTCGCGGTAGATGAACATGACGATGTCGGCGTCCTGCTCGATGGCGCCAGATTCACGAAGGTCGCCTAGTCGGGGCCGTTTGTCCTCTCGAGCCTCAAGGCCACGGTTGAGCTGAGAAACGGCCACCACCGGACATTCCAGTTCTCGGGCCAAGTTCTTGAGGTTTCGGCTGATCTCGGCAATTTCTTGCTGCCGGTTCTCACGGTTGCGGCCCTGCATGAGCTGCAAATAGTCGAGCACGACAAGGTCGAGCCGGCCCTTCTGACGTTTGAGTCGTCGACATTTGGCGCGAACATCGGTGACGGTCGTATAAGAACTGTCGTCCACAAAGATGGGAGCGGGATACAGACGGCTGGCGGCATTGGTGACCTTCTGCCACATCTCTACCGATAGCTGGCCGGCCCGCAGCTTCATCGAGTCAACTCGGCCCATGGAACACAGAATCCGCTGGATGATCTCATCCTTTCCCATCTCCAATGAGAACATGGCCACGACGCCGCCATTCACCGCAACGTTGGTGGCGATGTTCAAGGCGATGGCGCTTTTGCCCATGGCAGGACGGGCAGCTATCACGATGAGGTTGGAAGGTTGAAAGCCAGCCAGCATCGTGTCGAGATCACGGAACCCGGTCGACAACCCGGTGATCTGTCCGGCATTCGCTTCGAGCGCCTCAATCGACTCAAGAGCTGGTTTGAGCATCGTCGACAGCTCTAACAAGCCGTCACCGACCCGTCGCTCGGCTACGCCCAGCACTGTCTGTTCGGCATTGTCGATTACATAGTCGAGCTCTTCGTCAGTTTGGTGGGCGAGGTTTGTGATCTCGCCACCGGCTCGGATCAGGCTCCTGCGGAGGGCGCTGTCCTCCACGATGTCGGCGTAGTATTCAACTCGTGAGGCGACGGGAACGGCATTCTGGAGGCGAGCGATGAAAGCCGGTCCGCCGATCTTGTCGAGTTCGTCCTTGCGGCGAAGCTGATCGGTGACCGTGACTGCGTCGATCGGCTGGCTCGTGTTGTAGAGCTCGACCATCGCTTCGTAAATGGCCTGGTAGGCCGGCACGTAGAAGTCGTAAGCCGAGAGGCGATCGATGACAGTGTTGGCTGCGTCGGACGACAACAACATCGCTCCGAGGACTGACTCTTCGGCCTCGGCATTGTGAGGAGGGACGCGAACCCCGCCGGGTCGTGAACTGGAACGGGGCTGGAAATCAGGCGCCGGCGGCGCGTACGAGTCGTCAGGTGGCTCGTGCGCGCCGCCGTCTGCCATAACCGGGCTAGGCCGGGATAACGTCGAGGGTCAACACAAACTGCACATCCTTATGCAGTTTGATTGGCACTTCATGGAGGCCGATGCTCTTGATCGGCTTGTCGAGATTCACCGCGTGACGGTCGAGCGCTACGCCGGCGAACTTCTGCACGCCTTCGACGATGTCGCTCACACCGATGGACCCGAACAGTTTGCCTTCGTCGCCTGCTTGGGCTCCGATGACGATCCGAGTGCCGACCAGTGACGAAGCAATCGCTTCGGCTTCCTGATGGGCCTTGCGTGACGATTCGTCACGTGCTTCCTTCAGCGCGGTGGCGTGCTTGAGGGCGCCCCCGGACGCTTTGATGGCTACGTGGCGCGGCAACAGGTAGTTACGCGCGTATCCGTCGGCAACGTCGACGATATCTCCTTCAACTCCGAGCCCCTCTACTTCCGCTGTCAATATGAGTTTCATTAGCGGTTGATGTAGGGCAGAAGGGCCATTTCACGAGCGTTCCTGATGGCAAGGGCCACTTCGCGCTGGTGACGGGCACAGTTCCCAGTCACACGACGAGCGCGGATCTTGGAACGGTCGGACACATATCGACGCAGCACCGAGACCTCTTTGTAGTCAATGGTGGCCCGTTTGTCAGTGCAAAACGCACAGACCTTTTTCTTCATCTTGCGGCCGGAGTCGTTCCGGCGCTTCTTACGTGGCTGCTGAGCCATTTGTTTCTCCTAAAGCTGTAGTGCTAAAACGGCGCTTCGTCTGGTCCGAAATCTTCCCGAGCAACCGGAGCAACCGGAGCGGCCGGCAGGCCCCCTGCATCGGATGATCCGCCACCGAAGTCACCGCCGCCCGTACGGGCTGCCTTGGTGACCGAAGCGGAAGCCCAACGAAGGCTGGGCCCGATTTCGTCAATCCGGAGTTCAACCACGGACCGCTTGTCGCCCTCGGGGGTTTCCCAGCTGCGCTGCTCGAGGCTGCCAGTCACGATGATACGAGTTCCCTTGGTCAGGGATTCCGATGCGTGTTCGGCGGCTTCGCGCCACAAGGTTCCGCCGAAGTACGACGTCTCTTCCTGCCATTCGTTTTGCTGATCACGCCAGCGGCGGTTGACCGCTACGCGAATCTTGGCCATGGCAATACCCGATTGGGTGAAGCGCAGTTCTGGGTCTTCAACCAGGTTTCCGATGAGTGTTACGGTGTTCGTCATTGATCCCTCTCCTGGGTCGTCTCTTTCGTCACATCTCTCGCCGACAGACACAGTATCTGGGCTGGATGTGACAAAAAGGTCAGTCTTCTAGTCGCATGACCTTGTGTCGGATGACTGCGTCAGATAGACGAAGGGCCCGGTCGAGTTCATCGATCGCCACCGGGTTGTCGGTTTTGAACGTCACAAGCGAGTAGTAGCCCTCGTTCATGTGGTTGATCTCGTAGGCAAAGCGACGTTTGCCCCAGAAGTCCTGTTCGGATACCTCAGCGCCTCGAGCTTCCAACAGGGCCGCGATCTCTTTGACCTTGCCCTGGGCGTCTGGCTCTTGGAGGTCAGGACGATGAATCGTCATGACTTCATAGTTATGCAATTTATACCTCCTATGGACATTCGCTTAAGCGAACGGCCCCACCACGGTGGTGGAGCAGGATGTGTGCACCGTGAAGTGCGAGAACACCCGGATGGGTGCGCGGTTCGCGAGTGTAAACGAGCAAGCGCTCGCGAGCTAACTGAGCTGCTCCTCAGTTTTCGCGTTTGGGGCCTGATCAGATGCTTTGTGCTGTGTCTAGCTCCGCACGCCTAGGACAAGCTCTTCTATGCTTAGTGATATGGCAGACGAAGATCCGAAATCAGGCGGCTGGAATTGGGCGTACCTCATTCCGATGATGGCCTTGATGATCCCGATCTTTGCGGTCACCAATGTGGACTTAACTGAGATTCTGACCAGCAATATGGCCGCCGTTGTCGCCGCTATCGGAGCTGGGACCGTGGCTGCTCGTTACTTGCTCGGTTACCGGCACGAACTTCGCATGAGCGAGCTAACCGCTCAGGGAGACATCGCCGCTCTCGAAGCGCGCCAACTCACCGAGGCCCAACGCCTGCTTGATCTTGACGATCGGATTGACCAGCTCCGACCGGAGCCAAAGACCACCCCGCCCGCGGACGCCTAGCCTGTCGGCATGAGCAGTTTCACTGATTACCTGACCGACGAACTAGCCGCGGTTCGTGCCGATGGTCTCGAAAAACATGAACGACTGATGACCTCACCCCAGGGCGCCACCGTGACCCTCGACGACGGCAGCGAGGTCATCAACCTATGCGCCAACAATTACCTTGGGCTCGCCAACGACGCTCGCCTCATCGAATCGGCGCATGCCGCCCTCGATACATACGGCTACGGGATGGCGTCGGTTCGCTTCATCTGCGGGACCCAGACCATCCACACCGACCTTGAAACGCGACTCTCTGCGTTTCTCAAGACGCAAGACACGATTCTCTACTCGTCCTGCTTTGACGCCAACACCGGTCTGTTCGAAACTTTGCTCAGCGAAGAGGACGCCATCATTTCCGATGCCCTCAATCACGCCTCGATCATCGACGGAGTGCGACTCTGCAAAGCCAAGCGCTATCGCTACGCCAACAACGATCTAAACGACCTTGAGGCCCAGCTCAAAGCTGCCCAGGGTGCTCGCTTCCGGCTGGTCGCCACTGATGGCGTCTTTTCGATGGACGGCATTGTCGCCAACCTTCCAGGCATCTGCGACCTTGCGGAGAAATACGATGCCATGGTCTTCGTCGATGACTCGCATGCCGTCGGGTTTGTTGGTGAGCACGGTGGCGGTACTCCGGACTATTGGGGTGTCGAAGATCGAGTAACGATCCGAACCGGAACCCTCGGCAAAGCCCTCGGTGGCGCCTCCGGTGGCTACACAAGCGGCCCAAAAGAGATCGTCGGCTGGCTCCGGCAACGGTCGCGGCCCTATCTCTTTTCTAACTCATTGGCCCCGACCATCGTTGCCACCTCGTTGAGAGCTCTCGACCTCATCGAAGACGGGGCAGCATTGCGCCACCAATTGGCAGATAACGGGGCGTACTTTCGGTCGGCGATGGAAGATGCCGGCTTTAGGTTGGCGGGAGCCGACCACCCGATTATTCCCGTGATGCTCGGTGACGCCAAGCTGGCTGGTGAGATGGCCACCGGCATGTTGGCAAAGGGCATCTACGTAACCGCTTTTTCGTTTCCGGTGGTTCCGCGTGGCGAAGCCAGGATCCGTACGCAGATGTCTGCGGCTCACACCAAGGATCACCTCGACGCGTCAATAGGGGCGTTCATCGAGGTCGGACGCCAGTTGGGGGTCGTGGCGTGAAGGCCATCATCAAACCCACGGCTGGCCCGGGTCTCGAGTTGACTGACGTCCCGATGCCCGAACACGGGCCAAACGACGTGCTTATCGAGGTCAGCCAGGCGTCGATCTGTGGAACTGATCTGCATATTGAAGCCTGGGACGAATGGGCCGCTTCAACGATCCCCGTCGGGATGGTCGTAGGTCACGAATACATGGGGACGGCTGCCGCCGTCGGGTCGGAAGTGACCGGCATCAGCGTCGGGCAGCGGGTATCGGGCGAAGGGCACATCACCTGCGGGACCTGCCGCAACTGCCGGGCCGGGCAGCGCCATCATTGCCGGAACACAGTGGGGGTGGGAGTCGACCGGGCAGGAGCGTTTGCCGAATTCGTCATGATTCCGGCCATCAACGTGTTCCCGATACCCGACGACATCGACGATGACATTGCCACAATCCTCGACCCCCTCGGGAACGCCACCCACACCGCCCTCAGCTTCCCACTGGTCGGCGAGGACGTCCTCATCACCGGAGCCGGGCCGATCGGACTCATGGCGGGCGCGATCGCCAACCGAGTCGGAGTCCGCCATGTGGTTATCACCGACGTCAACGACTATCGGCTCAAGCTGGCGAGAGCGATGGGGATCGAACGGGCTGTCCGAGCCGACCAAGAAAGCCTCGAAAGCGTTATGCGTGAACTCGGCATGATCGAAGGGTTTGACGTCGGCATGGAGATGTCGGGCAATCCGCATGCGCTTCGCGACATGCTCCATGTCATGAACCACGGAGGCAAGGTTGCCTTGCTGGGAATCCCGCCTTCTGAAGCACCTATAGACTGGAACGATGTCATCTTCAAGGGTCTGAGCATGCAAGGCATCTATGGCCGTCGCATGTTTGAGACCTGGTACCAGATGACGGCTCTTCTGCAAGGGGGCCTCGACATCAGTCCCGTAATCACCCACCACTTCACGTTCGAGCAATGGAAGGCCGCTTTCGAGACTGCCCGGTCTGCCGAAGCAGGCAAGGTCATTTTGACAGGCTGGTAGGAGTTGGGTCTCTAGCAACGATTTACCGAATGGGACGAACATAGCCATGGCTAAAGAAACTGTTAGCGAGTCTCCTCGGGGTCGACTGGCCGAACCGTTGTTTCCGTTCTTCCTGCTCCCGTTCCTGGTCTTCATATTTACGCCGGCGCTCATAGCTAGCGAAAACGATGTCCCGATCTCGACCATTCCTCCAGCGTCATTAGTCGGCCTATTTGGACTCGCCTCGTATGTTCTTCTCTTCCTGCTCATAATCCGGCGGCTCGCAAAAGGCTCGCGTACCGGATCACTTTTCAATCGAACAATTCACTACCTGTCGTTCTTCGTCCTGACAACAAGTCTCGTGTTCCCAGTTGCAGCCAACGACGGCCTAACCGACCCCAGCAACCTCGGTGTCGCCATCGGACCTCTGCTAGCCAGCACCATCGTTGCAGTCGTACTGTTTGCACTTTCGAGGTCAGCAAGAGGGCACTACGTCAACAGTTTCCTGGGAATCCTTTTGATCCTCAACGTCTCGCTATTGGTTTTTAGTGAGTACCAAGCTCGGACTCAACCTGACCGACATGCAGTTGCCTCGGAGACCAGCAACATCTTCGTACTCAGTTTCGACGGTTTATCTAGGTCCTCCGTAAACCGAGTTTTATCGGCCGACCCGGACTTAGAAAACGAACTGAGAGGCTTCGTATACTTCGACAACGCAGCTGCAAGCTCACCCGGAACCTTGGCATCGATCTTTGGTGAGCTCAGCGGAAACCAGAGCTCTAAAAGCCGATTCAAGACGCAAGAACAAGCGTGGACACTTGGCGGCCCCACACTTCTAACGAACGTCCTCGGGGCAAACGGGTACGAGGTGACAACGTACTATGCCTACGGTACCGGACTTAACTCAGGTCGCCGACTCGCCGAAACGACGATGCGTCAAGAACTTGCATCGACCCTCCTGGACCTTTCATTTGCGAGAACGCTCACTCCGGTGTCTGTGCCGACCGGCCGGGTCAAGTCGGCGATGCAGGGATTCCTCGTGAGCGCCGACCATCCCGCCGACCAGGCAGAGTCCGAATTGAAAAACCGGCTTAGCGGGTCTCTGTCGCCCCAGTGGAGCCATAACCTCGCTCTATCGATCCTAGACTTCGATCGATACGTCAGAAACCTGGAAGTCGGTGGGGTTCAGCCATCTGCTCACTTTCTCCACTTCACGCATACTCATTTCCCCTTGCAATTTGATGAGGCGTGCGAGTACCGCGCACACGAACCAGAGTGGTTCGCAGAAAACCAAAACGTGGACGGATTCGATGCTATAACGAAGTGCGCATTGGCAGAAATGGCCGAATTCCTGGACAAACTGAAAGCACTGGGCGTATATGACGAAGCAGTGATCGTCCTCAAGAGCGATCATGGGAAGCCCAATGGGTATCAGGCCCCCGGCACCCTCGAGGCCACACCGATTTGGGACCACCCAATGTGGGGCGTAGGTCGATATTCTCCGTTTCTCGCGATCAAACCGAGACACTCTGTGACAACCGGACTCACGCGGAATGCGGAGCCAGTGCTACTCGACGACCTGGCCCGCACATTGTGTTTAGCCTCGATGACTCCATACGACTGCACTCAGTATCCGGGCTTCGACTTGCTCGACCCGGCACTGAATATTCCGGGAGACGCCCTGGTCACGGTTTTCGTGATCAAATCTGCTGAGTCAAACGAGAAGCTCGATACTCACGTACCGATCACGATCCGGCGCGGCAACGGTATCGTCGAGAGCCTGTACGACGCCGTCACCGCAGAGGACCGTGGCTAGCGGGGGAGGCTACAGCGGTCGAGAGATGAGAAGAACTATTCCGAGCACTCGGAACTAGCGTAAGAGCTCACTTTCTCCGTTATCGTCCGCGTTAACTGAGGGACGCGGCCGCCTCGGACATTGACATTGCGACCTGCTCCAAACCCTTCGGCAGATGGAGGTCGTATCGCTCGGTTCGCGACCTCGGCCAGTCGCCAGTTCGATCGGCCAACGTTGGCAATTCAAAGAGTGGCCGTCCACCGTCAGTATCGAACCATGAACCGGTGGTCGAATAACGGTTACTCGAGCCCGATGCCTGCTTGCCGTAGCTCTTCGACCGCTGCCTCGCCGTCCTGGGGCTCAAGGTTGACGGCAGCGGTTAGATAGGATGGGGCGGTGGTGAACCACCCGTTGTTGGCCGAATCAAGGGCCGTAGCCTTGACGCAGTAGTCGAGGGCGAGGCCCGCTATGACGACCCGTTTGACGCCTTGGGCTTTGAGGAGCTCGGCTAACCCAGTCGGGATCGTCGTCTCGGTGGTTGGGTCGCGCATGGTGAAACCCGAGTATCCGTCCTCGCCGTTGGTGCCTTTGCGGACGGTCGGTCCGGCGACGATAAGGTGAGGATGAAAGGCAGCTCCCCAGGTGTTTGCCACGCAATGCACCGGCCACACGCCGCCATCCTTGGCGAAATGCGGGGTGGATTTGGGATGCCAGTCCTGGGTGTACACCACGAACGCGCCAGCTGACGCGGCCCGGATCACTTCGGCATTGACGGTGCCAACGAGTACGTCACCGCCGGCCACTGACAAACTGCCGCCCGGATCGGCGAAGTCGTTTTGCATATCAACCACGATCAGCGCCGTGTTCTGCCCGTACGTTGTCATGGGGCGATCCTACGTCGGTAACATTGCAATTGTGCTTGCCGACGGATTCCTCTTCACCGACCACTACCAACTGACGATGGCCCAATTGTATTTTCATATGGGCTTGCACGAACGACGTTCGCAATTCGATTACTTCTTCCGGTCCTACCCAAGTTATGGCACCCACCAAGCTGGTTACGCGATCGCCGCCGGACTAGGTCCGCTGCTCGACTGGATGACTGACACCAAGGTGGGCTCTGATGAGTTGCAAGCGCTCGCCACGTTCCAGACCTCAAATGGCGATCCCGAATTCCGAACGGACTTCCTCAACTGGCTCGGCGACGCCGGTTCATTTAATTCCGTGTCCCTTCGGGCTATTCCGGAGGGTCGGGTCATTCACCCCAATACTCCCCTGGCCGTAGTCGAGGCGCCACTGGCGATCGCTCAGATCCTGGAGACGCCACTTCTCAATCATCTCAACTTTGCTTCGCTGATTGCCAGCAAGGCGTCGCGGGTTGTGGAAGCGGCCAGCGGCGGATCAGTGCTCGAATTTGGTATGAGGCGGGCGCCTGCCTGGGGTGCGAACACGGCGTCGCGGGCCTCGCTGATTGGCGGAGCCGAGGCGTCTTCCAACGTCGGGCTAAGCCTCGACCTCGGGTTTAAATCGCGGGGCACCCACGCCCATTCGATGGTCCAGGTCTTCATGGCCGTTGCCGGCGGGGAACTTGAAGCCTTCCGGGCTTACGCCGACCTGTATCCCGACGACACGTCGCTCCTGGTTGATACGGTCGACACGCTTGACTCTGGCGTCCCTAACGCCATCAAGGTGTTTGAGGAGCTTCGATCAAAGGGACACGAACCAAAGGGCATCCGCCTCGACTCGGGCGACCTGGCCCATCTATCGGTCCGATCGGCACAGATGCTCAATGCGGCCGGGTTCGAGAACGTCCGCATTGTCTTGTCGAGCCAACTCGACGAACTGACCATCTGGCAGATCCGAAACCAGATCCTCGAAGAGGCTTCGAGATACGACGTCGACCCGGCCCGGGTCCTGGGCCGACTCGTCTACGGAGTTGGATCGAAGATGGTCACCTCAGAGGGGGATTCCAGCTTCGACGGGGTCTATAAAACTGTGGCCGTCGAGGACAGCGACGGTGAGTGGCAGCCGGCCATCAAGATTTCCGACTCACCCGCCAAGATCCAGAACCCGGGCCGCAAGAGCCTGTGGCGCATCTATGACCGGCGGGGCATCGCTACAGCCGACCTGGTCTCGCTCAACGGTGAAAAGATCGCCGCTCCAGTGACGTTGGTCCATCCCACCCAGCCGGGTGTCAGCCGAACCCTCACCGGGCCCGAAGTGAGCCGCATCGAACCGCTCCTGGTCAGGGTTCTCGATCAGGGCCAGCGAGTGGGAGACCTCGGCGGCATCGAGGACGCCCGTCGCCGGCGCATCGCAGACCTCCAACAACTCGACCCAGGAGTGCGGCGTCTCGTCAATCCGCACACGTACCACGTGTCGATCACCCCCAAACTGTCAGAGCTCAAGAATTCAATGGTCCAGAGCTTTAGGAGCTAGTCCTATTCGAAGGTCGAGTTACTCTTCGAGCCAGCTCTCATATTCGGACAGGTCGGCGGCAATCACCGCGGCGGGTGCGGGACCCTGAATCCTGATCTGGCGGGGATACTCCGCAGCGGCCAGCACATCTCGCCAATCGACGCGGGCCATATCAAGCCAAAGCAAAAGTTGCTCGATGTCGCCGTCTGCGAGTTTCAGAACGCCGAGTGCAACCCGATCGTCAGATAGCTCGTTCAAGAGATCCAAGAAGGCAGCAGTCTGGTCGCTCGGAATTCCCCCCAACCTCCTTTTCGAGCAGCTCTGGTGCGGCCATCTTCTCATCCTCGCAGAAGGAGAACGCGACGATTGGGGGCGGTCCGTTTGGGACCGCCCCCTGCGAGGCGATCTAGCTATCAATTCGGTAGGCGTCATACACGAGGTCGGAGAAGTCATCGAAGTCGCTATCACGGAGATCCCTGGCCACGTCATCGACCACCCCCACAAGGTGACCCCAGTCAATAGCTCGTCCAAACCGCGATTCACGGAGCAGCTCGGCATAGGCAGCGACCGTGGTGGCGGCTTTGAACGCCTTCGGAGCCCGGTCAAAGTCGTCGTTCAGGTCGCCGACCGTGAACCGTCCGTCGAGTTCGATCGCCTGGTTGGAGTTCGGGTTGAGCCATCGCATGGTCACGGTGGCTACCTCGTCGCGGCGGCTGGCTTCCTCAGTCAGCACGATCTCGTAGATGGCAGTAACGGCGTGCCCGGCGCCGATCTCTCCGGCATCGACCGCATCATTGCGAAAGTCGTCGTCTGCAATGGCCCGGTTCTCGTATCCGAGCAAGCGATACGACAGGACCGTATCCGGATTGAACTCGACCTGGACCTTGGCGTCTTTGGCGACGGTGTACAGCGTCCCGGTCAGGTCGGTTACAAAAAGATCGCGAATCTCGTCGTACGAGTTCACGTAGGCATAGAACCCGTCGCCGTTGTCGGCGAGTTGCTCGAGCAGGTAGTCGTTGTACTCACCCATCCCGACGCCGACCGTGACGAGATTGATGCCGTCTCCGGCCGCTTCGGAAATTGAAGCCAAGATCCCGTTGGGGTCGGTCTCGCCGACGTTGGCGACCCCATCGGAAGCGAGTATCACTCGATTGATGGCGTTGCGATCAAACGCCGCTTCGGCGAGTTCGTACCCGGCGACGAGGCCGGCCTCGGCATTGGTGCTTCCGCCCGGATAGAGCCGCTCGATGGCTCGCACGATCTCATCTGCGTACCGCACCGAGGTCGGTTCGAGGATGACCTCGGCATAATTGTCGTAGGCAACGATGCCGACCTGGTCATCAACTCCAAGGTTGTCAACCAGCTCTACGAGCGCGTCCTTGACGATGTCCAACTTGTTGTCATTGCTCATGGAACCCGACACGTCGATCACGAAAGTGAGATTGGCGTGCGGACGGTCTTCGTCTTCGACGTCGAAGGCCTGTAGGCCGACCTGAAACAAATACGTGTCGGGGTCGGCGACGAACGGTGTAACGCCCCCCATCAGATGGATGGCAAAGTCGTCTCCTCTGCCGGGCTGGGGGTAGTGGTAGTCGAGGGCGTTCACGTATTCCTCAGTCCTCACCGAGTCGGGATCAGGCAGATACCCGTCTTCCACAAATCGTTTGCCGATCGAATAGGAACCGGTATCGACGTCGAGGGCGAAGGTCGAGAATCCGTCGCGCAGCGGATCTATGGCCGGGTTAGGAGACTCTCCAACAAAGTCGGCGTTCCCATACAAGTCAGGACTCGACGAGCTGGCCGCTCGCTCTTCGGAGTACACGCCCACCGCTGAATCCACGGCATCGGGAGTCACGCGAGCGTCGCTCGGGTCTGTGACCCAGGGGTCGGAACTCCGACTCTGCGTGTCAGCCGGTCCGCTCCGCGGTTCGGTCCCCCAGGCAGTTGTCTTCGTTCCGCTGGTCGAGGCACAGGCCCCGAGGATTAGTGCCGCTGCCAAAACTCCGGTCAAAAGCTTTCGATTCATGGTGCTCTCCTTGGTCACGAGCCCGCAGGCTCACAACCTCGGACGCTGACCACGCAACGATCGGTTCCCTCACCCAGAGAGAGAGAGAGAGAGAGAGAGAGAGCTAGGTGGAGGGTGTCGCGTATACGACGAAATTGTCTTCGTATGACCTCAACGACTCATTGAACGTCCCGCCACAGGTAATGAGCACAAGTTCGGCATCTCCGTCTTTGGCAAAAACCCGGTCAAAGGGCAACGCGGCCTTGCCGTAATGGGCAACCTCGGTGACCACAAAAGGGCCTACCGAACCGTCGTCGTAAACAACTTCAAATGTGTCGCCAACTTGCATTCGGTCGAGCTTGCGGAACACGCCGTTACGACCGTTGTAGGCAATATGGGCAGCGAGGACGGCTGATCCGCTCTCGCCGGGTGAAGGCCCATAGCGATACCAACCAACTTCGGCAGCTCCCGGGATTTCCATTTCGCCGTTGTCGAGAACCCCGACAGGAATTACCGGCGACTCGACGTCGATAGCGTCAATACGAAGACCGACCGGGTTGGTGGACTCAGGAAAGAACGCGTCGGGATCGTAGATTGCCGACTCGAGCGGTCTGGTCAGTTCGGAAAGTTCATTCGCCTCGGAAGTCGATATCGAGGTCGTAGTGGTCGGCCCGTCTACGGCCGTGGTCGGTGAGACCGTAGCCGCCGTTGGAGCGGCTACGGAAGGGGGGGCAGACTCACCCGCGCAAGCGACCGTGGCGGCAACCAAAAAGAGAAGAAGAAGGTAGCGCATGAAGCAAGCAAAAGGGGTTGGGGTGCCAAGTGGCACCCCAACCCCTTTCAATGGAGGACCTAGTTGTCGAACGCTGTGCGACGGCGAGCTGCGAAACCAACCATGGCGACGGCCAGGACTCCACCGGCAACGACGTATGGCGAAGTAGTCGCAACCGGGCTGTTGCCCGTGTTGACTGCAGCGGGAGCGGTACCAAGACCACTGATGCTTTCAGTCAGGACAGTCAGCGATTCAGCATCCAGCGAACCGACGGCATAGACGATCAGCGACGTCCCGTCGGCGATCGGAAGGTCGGCTGGGCCGATTACAACCGGCTCAGTGGTTCCGGTCGGAACAACCGTCGCCGAGATCGTGCCGACGGCAAGATCAGCTGAAGCGCCATCAGGGTTGGCCAGGTTTGAGAACGCAACTGCGCCATTGGCCAGAACGTCGACGGGAGGAGCCGCAGCGGTATGGCGAACGGTTAGACGGCCTTCACCGGCAGCGATGGACGACGTGTCATTCTCAAACACGGCAAGTGTCGGCGTACCGTCTGCGGTGAGATGAGCGATGATCGTGTAGTTACCCGAAGCTGGCAATGCAACATCACCGGCATCGATAGCAACCGTGTCGGTTCCGGCCAACTTGACCGTCAAGCCTTCGAGCGTGGCACCTGCCAACGAGGAAAGATCCTGCGTCTCGCCGAACTGAAAGTTTTCGAATACATTCTCGCCACCGGCTTCCACATCGACAGCTGTGTCGGGGATGCCATGAATCAGGTGAATGCGGGGCGTCTCTTGTGCCACGGCTGGCACCGATACGGCCATAACCGCCAGTGCCATTACGAATAGCGATAGCTTTCTCACAATAACCTCCTGTAGAATCTATTTAGTACTAGTACGGAGTGGTTCGAAAAACGGATTAAGTCAGCTACGGCTATCCTGAAAAAAGACACTGGTGACCACTTGGCATCGGATGTCGGACTTTCAACAACCGGAAACCCGCCACATCCCTCAACCTCGAAGAGGTGGGGAGACAGGAGCACACGCATGGGTGACGCACCCAAGAAGGTCACGGCACCGGCTATCGCAGCCCGCAAAGGCGGCGAACGGATCGCCATGGTGACCGCCTACGACGCCCCTTCCGCATCGATCGCCTCAGCTGCGGGCATCGACATCATCCTCGTTGGGGACTCTGTCGCCAACGCCATGCTCGGACACGATCACACCCTGGCTGTAGACGTCGACATCATGATTCACCACACCGCCGCAGTAGCGAGAGCCAAGCCCCACAGCCTGGTGCTCGGTGATTTGCCATGGATGAGCTATCACATCTCCACATCCGAAGCGGTGCGGAACGCCTCGCGTCTCATCCGTGAGGGTGGGGCGGAAGCGGTAAAGCTAGAGGGCGGAATCAACCGACTACCGGTTGTAGAGGCAATCATCAATGCCGAAATTCCCGTCATGGCCCACATCGGACTGACCCCCCAGTCGGTGCACGCCATGGGCGGATACAAGGTCCAAGGACGGGCGGTCGCCGACGCCAAGGAGATGATCGCCGACGCCAAAGCCCTCGCCGACGCCGGCGTCTTTGCGATCGTCCTCGAAGGCGTGCCCGACACCGTCGCCCAGGTCATCACCAAGGAGATCGGCATACCCACCATCGGTATCGGGGCCGGGGTCCACTGCGACGGTCAGGTACTGGTCTGGCACGACGTCCTGGGTCTGCACGACGGTCACTACGCCAAGTTTGTTCGCAAGTATGCCGACCTGCGCGTCCAGGCCATCGAAGCCCTCACCCAATATGCCGCTGACGTTCGCAGCGAAACGTTCCCCGGCGAAGCTGAGACCTATCACATGACCGACGAGGCAGCCGCCGCCCTATTTGAGGAGGAGCCACGCGACCTTTCCTGGCCGCTCTCCTGGTAGGACTCCTCACCAGTTGCACTTCGGGCTCCCCTGCGGAGCCCGTTGTTCTTGGCAATTCAACAACAACCACGACAGTCACGGCTGGGCCGACGACTACCGCACCAGCGCCGACAACGACACAGACCCATCCCGATCCGCCGTCCACCGCCACGACGATCAACACCGGCGATATCGAGGGCTTCGAATTGGCCACCATTCAGCTCAACGGCGTAGATCTGATGGTGGCAGTAGCCGACGACAGCGCGCGGCGGGCGCAGGGGCTGATGGGAGTGACATCGCTCGGTGATGTTGACGCCATGTTGTTCGCATGGGAGACGCCGGCCTCGGGATCGTTCTGGATGTGGACCGTTCCGATTCCATTGGATGTGGCTTTCTTCGATGGCGACGGGAAGCTGATGGAGGTCATCACCATGGCGCCGTGCGTCGATGGGGTTTCTGCCGATTGCCCCCGCTACATGCCGAACGCCAGCTACCGATTCGCTCTCGAGGACTACGGCGGCGACTTGGTCGGCCTGCCGGATGACTCGACAATCAGTGTTGACTTATCGGTCCTGTTCCAACCGTGATTCCAGTTCGCTGACGCGATCTTGGAGCTTCGACACTTCGGCTTCAAGCGCTTCCAAGCGGGACGGAACGACTTGTCCGGTAGCGACCGATCCGGTGGAAGGAGCTGCATGCTCAGCAGTTTCCCCGGCCAGCAGATGCATCCAGCGCGCCTCTTTCTGGCCAGGTGCCCGTTCAAGTAAGACCGCCACTGGAATGTCGGCGGTCGCCATCGATTCGAGTATCCGGTCGGCCTCTTCCAGGCTGTCCAATTGAACGTAGCGTTCGGTTCGTAGACGCAGCTCGCCACTCGTCTGGGGACCCCGCAACAGCAATACGCCGAGCAGCGCCTTCCGCTCACGGTTGAGCTCGAGTCCCTCGTCGGCAATTTCGAGGTGTTTCAGGGCTCGCTCCCCGGTCCGCTTCACCGTTCGAGCTAGTCCCTGGCTTCGAAGCGAATCCATCGCCTCGATCGCTTCGCCTTCGCTGAGCTCCATCACCGGGTCGCGGTTCGAGGTCTGATTACAGGCTGCCATGAGAGAGTTCGTCGTGAGCGGGTAGTGATCGGGGGTGGTCATGTGCTTCTCGATGAGCGCACCCAGCACTCTGGTTTCGTTTTGTGTCAGTTCCACAAGCGGCAAGCTACCAGTAGCCTGGTGGGATGCGACGGGTTCTCATACTGGCAATGGCTTTGGTCCTCGGGGCGTGCGCGTCGAGCCAGCACGGACCTTGGGTCGATGGCAACGACCGCATCGCTAACGGTGTCAATGAGTACCCGAGCCAGTTCATCTGCGACGAGAAGGGCGTTACGTTCCTCGAGTTCGGTGAGCACCGGTTCGCGTCTGACCCGCTCGGCCTGCTGGGACCCCTGACCAACGACGCCGGGCAGGTACTGAGTTTCGGACCGGCCGAGCACCCACTTGACGATCTCTTTTCGTCAGGCATAACGCACACGTACGGCCTCCCCGGCGAGGACTCGGCCGTCCGCGAGCTCTACGTTGATCTTGAAGCTGATTTTGACTACGTGTACATCGCCATCGATGAGGACCGGGTCGAGCAGTGGCCCCGCGCCGATGTGGGATGCCCCGTCAACCCAGATCTAGGAGCAGACTCCTAGCCGAGTAGCGGCTTACCGGCGATGACGTTTTCAAGCATCCCGGAAACCATGGTCATCATGGAAAAGATCCGTTCGTCCTGCTCATGGTCGGGGTCAAGCTTCGACAGCAGTTCAAGACCCAGGAACAGCGACGAAATGCCGTACGCCATATCTGGAAACGGCAGGAACGGCTCGATGGGTGATCCGGCGAATACCTGCCTGAGGGCCTTTTCCACCAGGTCGATCCACGGTTGGAAAGCTTTAACAACCGCCTCACCCATCTCCGGATCCGACGCCGCTCCCGCCATGAGCTGAGCAACCATGGTGATCGAACCCCGCTCCATATCTTCGGCATGGAGCGCGTCGGCTACGTGAACCATGTCCCCGAGGTCAGTGATGCCTTCGATTCGTTCCCGATATCGCTCGACCTGAATTTGAGATGCTCGTTCGATGGTGGCGATGAGCAAGTCGCGTACGCTGCCGAAGTGATAGAAGATCAGTGCTTGATTAAATTCGCCTCGAGCCGCTATCGCCCGAGCACTTGCTCCCGTGATGCCGTCTTCGACAAGCGTGTCGAAGGCGGCATCGAGGATTCGTTCCTTTGTATTGTCGCCGGCCGATTTGGGTGGCATGAAGGGCTCCGTCGTGAATCGGGTCATGATTCTCGCATCCTTTCGATCCGGCTCGGTCCGTTTGCTACCAAGGGAAGTCACCCTGGGGGGTTGGTAACGGCGGTGGGGTCCGAGTTTCGCTTCCTCTACGAAGACGCCAGAAGACGATCATGTTCAGAAAGTGGATGAGCCCCAGGCTTACGAGCAGGATGCCCATCTTATTGACGAGCAGCTCGATCGAGTCGATGGCTCCGATCGGGCGACTGTTGGTCTTGAAGATCAGGAACGCGTAGCCCAGGTTGAGCATGTAGAACCCGGTCACCAGCAGCCGGTTCAGCGCTTCGGCCAGTTCGTGATTGTCTTTGAATACTCCCTCGAGGAACACAGCTCCGTTGGCAAAGAGCGTCTTCGCTAACCACACCGTAAGTCCGATTGCCGATACTCCGTACAGCACGTAGACCACTATGAGCGAGTCCATCATTACTCCTTTGATCGAACCGTCTTGAGCAATCGCTTTGATCGTTCGCTCAAACTATATCGCGGGACGGCATCCAATGTCAAGCGATCGCTCAAAATACCGGTTAGAGGCTACGGATCCAAGCTATATCGGCGATGTGGTCGGCAACCGATCCGGGGGTCTCAACGACAATTGGGGCGTCAACCGCCCGAAGAAACTCAGCTAGCTCGTCGGGGGGGATCTGCCCACGAGTCAGGTTCTGGTGGCGATCTCGGCGCGAATCGAACCCATCCTTCGAATCGTTGCAATGCACCAGGTCGATCCGCCCGGTAGCAGTCATCACCCGCTCCACTAGACCCTCGAGCGGTTCGCCTCCTGCCCACGCATGACAGGTATCGAGACAAAACCCCGGCCCCAGGTCCCCGATCTCGGCCCAGAGTCGCCCGATCACTTCAATCTGTCGCGCCATAGCAACGTCGCCGCCGGCAGTGTTCTCAATGAGGATCGGCACGTCGGTTTCGACCGCCTCCAGCGCTTTGCGCCACCGGACGAACCCTTCGTTTTCGTCGGTTTCCTCGCCGGTCATGTGTCCACCGTGGACGATCAGGCCCAGCGCGCCTATTGCAGCAGCAGCATCGGCCGAGTCCTGAAGAATCTTGCGAGACGGGATCCGCACCCGGTTGTTACCGGACACCACATTGACGAGATACGGGGCGTGCACATAGATCCCCACGGCGGAAGCTTTCAGGACTGCTGCGTCTTCTCGAGGTGGTGGCTTCTTCCACGATTGAGGATTCGAGAGGAAAACCTGAACGATGTCGGCCCCTCGTTCGCTGGCGGCCGCCAGTGGATCGACCGGGTCGACATGGGCGCCAACCAGCATCACAGGGCCGTCTTCGCCTGCAACGCCAGGTCTTTCAATCCTTCGGCGACGGCGTCTGGCGTTTTCGTCCAATGTCGAGCGACGATCGCCAGGGTGTTGTCATCTATCCACCTTGCACCCCATGGATCGCTCGGGATGCCTTCGTTGGAGGTGACCGTGACCATCAATGCTTCCGATACGGCATCGAGATGCGTGAGTCGCCCTCCTCGAATGTCGTCAATCACGGGCCAGGGAATCCGAGTGGTCCGTCCAAACCATCCGGACAGATGAACCGAGATACCTTCATCGTCGGCGACCAAGACTTTGCGCGGCACCAGCAGATCCCGCAACCCATGGATCACGAGTCCGAGTCCCAGCGTCCCGTATGCGGCCGCCCACAGAAAATCCCGAGCCTCAAACGCATCGATTTCACCGAGCGAGAACGGCACGCCAAACCGTTCAGTAATCCAGGTGGCAATCGGGGTGCTCTGCAACCACGTCGCCCCACTCGCCATAAGACCGCCGACCAGAAAATCGGCAAGGATGGTCGCTCCCAGCAATCCAAGGATCGCCCATGCAAAGGTTCGATGGGGTTTTACGCGAACAATCATGCGCCCAGACCCAGCGTCTCGGGCGTCAGCAACGCCACATAGGGGATTCCCCTGGCCGCCATCTTCTCTGTTGCTAGGCCGCTCGATCGGTCAACAAGACAGATCGCTTGGATCACCACGAGACCGTCGGCTTCGGCGGCGTCGATGGCTTCCATAAACGCTCCGGTGGTAGTGGTCGTGTCCTCGAGGATCGCCACCCTATCCCCTGACTTCACCGGACCGACCAATCGTCCGCCGGTGCCGTGGTCCTTGGCTTCTTTCCGAATCGAGAATGCGTTCAGGGGGCGACGGTCGTCTGTGGACAACATGGCCGAGGCGACCGCGATTGGATCTGCTCCCATCGTCATGCCGCCGACCGCAACCGCGTCCTGGTCGAGACGAGACAAAACAGCCTCGCCGACCAACCGGGCACCACGCCCGTTGAACGTGGTTTGGCGTCCGTCGAGGTACCACGATGAGATCGCACCAGAGCGGAGCGTAAACGGACCGTCCTGGCGAATCGCGTCGGCCATCAGATGCTCTTTGAGGCGACGAACCGGTTCTGATAAATCCATCAAGTTAAAGCCTTCATGTGCCGAAGATCATTGCATAACACGTTCAGCCTCCTGTGTTAGCCCGACCATAGCGACCGCCCTTCGGGGTGGTCGCTCACGTTAAGCACCGGATTTTGGCAACAGAGACTGCGGCTACGAGGGGGAGTCTATTCAGGACACAAAACCAACAGAAGTGGTTCCTCCGTGCCGACGCCGATATCCTGAGCGTCGATCATGACCTCCCTCTCGGCTCAAACAACTCGCCACGCCCTCTTCGTGGCCCTCGCCGTGGCGTTTTCGGCGCTCATCTTTTACATCTTTGGTAGCGAGCTTGGCGACGCAGCCGCCTTCGTTTCCGTCCTGCCGGTCGCACTCGTTGCGAGTTTCTACGGGAGCCGAGCAGGGCTGGCGGCAACCACGCTCGCCTTTCCGTTCAATACGTTCGTACTCGACTATCTGTCGGGGGTCCGCAACGAAGAGGGTCCCGTCACCCTCACGAGAGCCCTGATCACCTTGTCCCTCGTGTTCGTGAGCCTGGTCTTCGGTCGGTACTACCTGATTGTTCGCAGGCTAGAGATCTATGAGCGCGCCGACCAGAAGGCCGACGCGGCAGCGGTGCGGTCCGAGGAGAGACTCAGATCTCTGCTCGAAGCTGCTCCCGATGCCATCTTTCGAGTGACCTCGGCCGGCCGACTCGTCGAGATATATGGAGCCATCGGTACGCTGGACAAAGCCAAGTATCTGTTCCGAAATTTTGGCGATTTTCTCCCGGAAGAATTTGCGGCTGCGCTGCTGGTCGGGACCACGTCGGCAATCGATACCGGTGACGTTCAGGTCGTGATAGGCGAAGCCGACTTCGGCGGCGGCGACCGAACCTACGAGATCCGCCTATCCGCGGACGATGGCGATGTCGTCGGCGCTGCGCGAGACATCACTGCTCA
This sequence comes from uncultured Acidimicrobiia bacterium, assembly GCA_965363765.1. Lineage (GTDB taxonomy): Bacteria > Actinomycetota > Acidimicrobiia > Spongiisociales > JAENVV01 > JAENVV01. The sequence goes on along the minus strand of CBDTUI010000001.1, from coordinate 43,551 downwards.
ACGCCAGGCAGAACAAGTCGAAATGCACGGACACATGGTGAGTACGAAGGATGAATTCGTAGCTTCTATCGCCCACGAACTGCGGACTCCATTGTCGGCAGTGGTCGGATTCGCTCAGGAGCTCAAGGACAATCGAACGAGCTTCACGGAGCCGGAACAGGACGAGCTGATCGACACCATCGCCACCCAGGCCGGGGTTCTCATGTTTCGCATCGAGGACCTCATCGTCGCTGCAAAGGTGGACGTCGGGAGCGTCGAATTCACACCGGCGCGATTCGATATCAACAAACTCACAAGGGAGGTCATCGCTTCCTTCCCGGCAGGTGGAGTACGTGTGATTGGCGAAACAATATTCGCCAAAGGAGACCGCTTTCGTTGCGTTCAGATCATCAGGAACCTGGTCGGGAACGCAGTCACCCACGGCGGCGGAGAGGTATTTGTGACGGTTGAGTCAACATTCGACACCGTTCAGGTTGCCATTCACGATGACGGCCCCGGGATCCGACTCGACAATCCCGGCAACATCTTCGAGCCGTATCGCAACGATGCGGAGGCCGAGCGGCAACCTGATCGGCTCAGCCTCGGACTGGTCGTCGCCAGGCAACTGGCTCGCCTCATGGAGGGTGACGTCACCTATCAGCGCAAGAATGGGCTGAGCTCGTTTATCTTCTCACTCCCGAAAGCCACCTGATGCCGCAGTATGTATGCAACCTCTGTGGAAAATCGTTTTCGGTCAGGCAGGACATTGTTGATCGGTATGAGAACTGGACACCATCGCAATGCCTCGACTGCCGCAACGGTACCCCGAATAGGACCTCGCCGAGGGCGTCGGGATCCGCATCGCCCAAACGGACCAAATCAAGGACGTCGTCCCAATCGCTGACCGTGGCTCAAGTTCTCGTCGAGTTCGCCGACGGACCGGCAACCGGTGTATTCACCGACGGTTCCTCGGTACCCAATCCCGGCCCTGGTGGCTGGGGGGCGGTTTACGTCGTCGATGGTGATGTGATCGGCCAGGCGTACGGCCACGATCCGGATACGACCAATAATCGTATGGAGCTGACCGCTCTCATCGAGGGAGTCGCCCTCGTCCCAGAGGGCAGTTCTGTGACCATGTACTCGGACTCGAACCTGTGCGTCCAGACGGTCAACACCTGGGCTGCTGGCTGGGAGCGCAACGGATGGAAGCGCAAGAGCGGTCCGATCAAGAACCTTGATTTGGTCCAAGAACTGTATCGCCTAGCGAAAGCACGGCCCGAGATCACGTTCACCTGGATCAGGGCCCACGACGGATCCCGCTGGAACGAATATGCCGATGCTCTTTCCACTGCATGGAACCGCTCCGAGTTATAGAGACACGCAGCATCCAGGTCGGTACCATAAAGGCGTGAGCCAATCTGTCCTATCCCGTCCCCTCTACCGACTGTACGAGCGCCAGCTCGAACGGGGACTCGACTCAACCCGTCTCCCTCGCCATATCGGCGTGATCCTCGACGGGCATCGGCGGTACGCACGCACTCAGCGGCTGCCTGATTACGCGGCGAGCTATCGCGAAGGCATGGCCAAATTCGAACAGTTCATCGAGTGGTCGCAGAAGATCGGCATCGAGACCGTCACCGGCTGGGTTCTGTCGCCGCAGAACATGACCCGCCCCGAGTCTGAGTTACTTCCCTACTTCGACGTGCTCAAGGATCTCTTCGCAAGACTGCCGCTGCTAGCCGAGCATTACGACATATCCCTGCGGGTCATCGGCTCGCTTGATTTGCTCCCCGACGACCTCGTCCGCTCCGCCAAAGAGATGACCGCAGCCCGGCCCACCGGCACTCGCCAACTCAACATTGCAATGGGATACGGGGGCCAACAAGAAATCGTCGACGCCGCCAGGGAGCTGATGGCGGATTTACTCCGAGCGGGGATCACCCCTGACGAAATCGCTGCCAAGGTAACCCGGGAGTCACTGGCAGCCCACATGTATCTCTCCGACCTGCCAGACGCCGAACTCATCATCCGCACTTCCGGTGAGTCGCGCCTGTCTGGCTTCCTCCTCTGGCAATCTGCCTACGCCGAGTTCTCATTCGTTGACGTGCACTGGCCAGCCTTCCGCAGAGTTGATTTCCTCCGGTCCCTACGCGATTTCGCCCAACGAGAGCGTCGTTTTGGGCAGTAGCAACTGGCTGGCAGAGACCGATCGGATCGGCCTCCGAACCTTCGACGAACGGGACCTGGCCCTGTTTCTCGAATATCGCAACGACCCCGAGATCGCCCGTCTCCAGGGGTGGGACATGCCATACACCGAGGACGAAGCTCACGACTTCTTCGACGAGTTGGCGAATATCCCGCCAGGAACGCCCGGCGAGTGGCACCAGTTCGCTGTCGTCGATAAGGAAACCGGCGTGACAGTTGGCGACGTGGGCCTCCACGTACGTGCTTCCGACCCTTCAACCGCCGACGTCGGATACACCATCGCCCGGAAGTACCAACGACAGGGCTACGCCTCTGAAGCGGTCGACACCATTATCTCGTACGCGTTCGACGTGGTCGGGGTACGGACGATTTTTGCCAACGCTCTGGCCGAAAACGAGGCCTCGCGGGGGGTAGCGGAACGGGTTGGTATGGCGCTCGAGAAACAGTGGTGGACCAACGACGGGGCCGAGCTAGTGCGTTATTCCATCGTCAACTAATTGTGGCCATGACCATGATCGTCGTCGTGGGTATGTGCATGGCCATCCGAACCGGAGGCGTCAGGACCCACTCAACAACCGGGTTCGCCGTGATTTCCGCAGCAGTTCGATCCGTTCTTGATCTTGATTGCGTTGTTCTTGATAGTCAGTCGAATCTTTTGAGCTAGGGGTAGCTCTGAGTTCGCCCAGTTACCGGCGAGATGTTTGAAGCTTGGTCGTGCCATGACAATGAGCTTACCGGTTCGTGCGAGAATGGCGCCGTGCAAACCCAACTCCCCGATGGCGAGACCATCACCATCCGCCCGATCCTGCCTGAGGATCGCGCCCAATTGGTCGCCGGGTTCGAAGAGACGAGTCAACAGAGCCGCTTCTTTCGGTTTATGCGCGGCGTCGACCGACTCACAGACGCCGAACTCGACTACCTCGTCGACGTCGACGGGCAGGACCATGTGGCGCTCGTGGCGGTATTGGACAACGGCGTCGGGGTCGGCGTAGCCCGCTATGTTCGCGATACCCAAGATCCAACGGCTGCCGAGGCGGCCCTCATCGTCATCGATTCCCACCACGGTCGCGGAATCGGTACCCGACTACTGCAAGAACTCACCGAAGTCGCCATGACCAACGGCGTTGCAGTTTTCACTGCCTACGTTCTTCCCGACAACCGGGCCGTTGTAGACAGCCTGTCGAAGGCGGGCGCCCAAGTCGAGCTCGAGGACGATCTCCTCAGAATGTCAGTCCCGTTACCGATCGACCAGGCGTTGTTTGCGGACAGCACGCTTAGGACCGCCTTGCGCAGGGCGGCGGCAGGCGAGCTGAGCCTCAACGATCAGTTCTGACAGATCGCTTCGACCTCATCGGGATCGACCGGTAGAGCGGCGGTCAAGTTCTCGGGGCCAGCTGCTGTGATAGCGATATCGTCCTCGATGCGGACCCCAATTCCCCGAAATTCGGCAGGGATCTCATGGCTAACCCGGGGGGCGTCCTTCATCTCTTCTTCTTCAAGCTTTTTGGCAGCCTCGGCGCCGATGCGATAACGCCGTTCGTAGCGCGCCGATGAGTCGTACTCCATCAACACGAAGTCGACGGCCTCTTGATCTGGCGCAATGTAAATGCCCGGCTCGACCGTGAATGACATTCCGACCTCAAGGGTCCGTGAGTCATTGCCAATCTGAACCGATCCGGCATCGTGCACGTCCATGCCAAGCCAGTGACCGGTTCCGTGCATGAAGTACTCGCGATAGTGGTGCATACTCAGCGAGTCTTCGAGACCTTGCGGCAGTAGGCCGAGGTCGATGAGTCCTTCCGTGATGGCTTTCTTGGCGGTTTCGTGCATGTCGCGATGCGTGTTGCCCGCTTTTGCGTCGCCGATCGAGGCCCGATGGGCGCCAAGCACGACGTCGTATACGGCTCGCTGGGGTTTGGTAAACCGTCCATTGGCCGGGAAGGTTCGGGTGATATCCGAAGAGAAGTGACCCGATTCGGCCGCTGCGTCGATGAGCACCAGGTCACCATCTTCGACCTGGCGGTCGTTCTCGGTGTAATGCAGGATGCAGGCATTCGGCCCAGAGGCCACGATCGATGGATAGCCATTGCGGGGTGACCCCTCCTGGCGAAAGACGTGTTCCATGGCTGCCTGGATTTGGTACTCGTACACTCCCGGCTTGGCGAACCGCATGGCCGCTTCGTGTCCGAGAACCGATATGTCACAGGCCCTACGCAGGTGAGCCAGTTCTGGGTCTGACTTGCGCAGTCGCATCTCGTCGAGCGTCGGCGAAGGGTCGACCAACCGGGTGGGGATGGTTCGTCCGTATCGTTCGGCGAGCGGCCGAAGCGATTGCATCATCCCCAAAACCATCTCGTCGAGCGGGCCCCCTGTTCGGTAGAGGATCGTGTCGGTACCAATCAGGTGGTCGTTCAGTTTGGTTGACAGTTCCCCAATCGGATATGCCTCGTCGGCTCCGTATTCCTTCTTGGCTCCCTCGGTGCCGGCCCGGTATCCGTTCCAGATTTCCATCTCGCGGTCGCGGGGCCGCACAAACAGCGTGTACGAAGCGCTGGGGTGGGACGGATGAAGGATCGCGACGGCGTCGGGTTCCGAGAACCCGGTGAGGAAATAGAACGTCGAGTCCTGGCGAAACTCGTGGTCGACGTCGTCGTTGCGGGTGGTGTCACGTCCCGCCGGAATGATGGCGACTCCGTCTCCAATCGCTTCGGCGAACTGAGCTCTACGTTGTGCAAACTGATCCATGCGAGCCAGGCTACCCCCCCTACCCGAACCCAGGGTTGAACCCTGGGTTCCTGCGCCCGATAATGGGTGCTGGAGCCCCAAGATCGGGTGGCGGTGGGCAGAATTGGCGGATGGCCCGACGCGCGGGACGGCCTTCACCTACCATCGGGGCATCCCAAGGGAGAAACATTGAAACGAGACGACATTCTGAGCCGCCTCGGCGAGCTTGCCGGCGAAATAGAGAAGGCCCGCTCCAACCCCGGAGATATAGCGTCCCTTGCGGCCATGACGGAGGAACGCGACGGCCTTCGTGACATACTCCGATCGCATGCTCCTCTCTCCGTGGCCGACATGAAACGCGAACTCGAGGGGCTCCGAGCCCATCTGGCCCGGTTTCCAACTCAGGGCATAGAACTGGCTATGGCCGGCGAGGGTTCCGTCAGGGGCACGCTGAACGCCATCGACGCCATCGCCGACGAGCAGGGTTCAGCCGATCCGCACAGCGCAGTGGTGTGGATTCGCCAACGGATCGCCTTCCTCGAAGAACAGATCCGCAAGGGCTAATTCGTGTCAGGGTTTAGCCCAGGCTTGGCTGCACCTGCGACCAGCTGATACATTCAACCGATGGAACTCGCCCTCAAACTCACCCTGGCCGTGCTCGTCGGCGGAATCGTCGGCGCCGAGCGGGAATACCGCGACAAAGCAGCCGGATTTCGCACGATCCTGCTCATCACCTTGGGCGCCACCCTCTTCACGATGATCTCAGAGGATTTAGCCGGCAGCACCAACGACCCGGGCCGGGTAGCGGCCGGAATAGTGGCGGGCGTCGGGTTTCTCGGTGGCGGGGTCATCTTCAAGCACAACGGCAATGTCTCCGGCATCACGACCGCCGCCACGATCTGGGTAGCAGCGGCACTGGGCATGGGAATCGGAGCGGGCGAATACTTGGCCAGCATGGCCACGTTTGCCGTCATGATGGTTGTGCTCGTCGCTCTGCCCAAAGCGGAAGTCATGATCGATCGACGGTCGGGCCATATGATCTATCGCATCGTCACAACCGCCGGCCATCCGAAGCTCGACGCTCTCCGCGACCGGATTGTGGAACTTGGACTACGCGTGCGCTCCTTCAAGGAAGCGAAGGATCGCGAGCGGCTAATCGCCCACTTCGACGTGATCGGGACTCAGACTGCCCATCGAGCGCTTATGCAGGCTCTTTACGAAGACCCCGACGTGATCGAGTTTGAGACCTAAACAGCGCCGCTCCCAACGCGGTTCACAGCCTGGGAAGCCATCTGGCTAGCTCGCGCCCGATCTCGGCGCCGGAATCCTCTTGGATGAAGTGCAGGCCCGCCACGGTCATCTCCTGCTGATTTGGCCAACTCCGACAAAACTCGCGCTGGTCTCCGATGAGAATCGATCCGGGATCAGCGTTGAAGAAGTACTTGGGTACATCCGAGTCGGCCAACCACTGGGAATATGCCGCCACGATGTCGTGCACGTCGGAAGGCGTTCCTGCAATGGGAATCTGTCGGGGCCAGGTCAGCGTGGGGCGACGTGACTCCCCGGCCGCAAGGTAGGGCCTTCGGTACTCGGTCATCTCTTCGTCGGTGAGCGGTCGGAGGATCGAGCTGGGCAGCACCCTCTCAACGAACATGTTCTTTACGAGGACCATCGATTCTCCGGCTTCTGACCGAAGCCCCTGGAAGAATTGGCGAGCCGACTCGGGCCACTCCTCCCATGTGACTGGCTTGACGATGGCTTCCATGTAGGCAATCGCCTTGACCCGAGTCCGGTGGCGGTTGGCCCAGTCGAAGCCGAGACCCGAACCCCAGTCGTGGATGACGAGCGTCACTGCGTCACCGAGATCTAGCTGGTCGAGGAGTTCGTCAAGAAAACGCCGGTGCTCAACAAACGTATACGAATCTGGACCCGGATCGTCGAGTTTGTCGGAATCGCCCATTCCGATGAGGTCGGGGGCGATGAGGCGTCCGTGTCCCTCGAGTTCGGCCATGACGGATCGCCATAGGAACGACGAGGTTGGATTGCCGTGCAGAAACACGATTGGATCACCTTCGCCGATGTCGATATAGGCCATCTGTTTGCCGTGAATTTGCTTGAAGGCTTTCTCGTACATCATCCTCCAGGGTCCAGAATCTCACCCTAGCTGTCGCGTAGTTCCTTCTCGTAGGGACTGGGGAAGCGGAACCGGAGCCCGACCGGACCAATCCAATCGGCCAGGTCATCAGCCTCACGGTCGATGGCTTTTCGGGCAGCGGTCGGTACATCTTTGAGCAAACCCACCGCGATCGTCCCATCTGGCCGCTGAGCCCACCCACCGACTATCTCCCCGTTGGCCCACACGGTCGGGCCAGCGTTGCCGTTTCGGTCGAAGAGTCGACCGGCCAGGTCACCGAGGAACCAGTCTCGCTGCTTCCATCCCATGACGCTCGGGTCGAGGCCGGGTAGCAGGGCCACCCAATCGCCCGGATCGGGTGTCGCGTTCAGGTCGTCGCCAAGGACGAACCCGGTGCCATCATCGAGTTCCACCTCGACGGCCCCGGTTGCCGACAGCGCCCGCCGGGTCTTGGCAACCGTCCAACCCGTCCACCACTTGAGGTCTTGAAACGTCCCCGGACCGTATGCGCTCAGCCACCTTGCGAGCAGTTCGGCTTCGGGATCGTCGTGGGTGCCGTTCGTGATCCAATCGCCTGGCCATTCACCGAGCGACAACCACTCGTATTGGGAAGATCGCCAGGTTCCCGCCGGCCGTCCTTTGGCAACCCGCCCGTCCATCGCGAGGAGCATGAGCAGCCGACTCGCCATGCTCATCGTCACGGGAGCTCGCGTGCCTTGCTGGACCACGAGCGCCGTATCCAGACCATCGACCTGCGCTTTCAGTTCACGAGTGGTACTTCTCCCGATCCTCGATAGGAATTCGATGGCTCCTGCTGCGATCTGCTCCATCCAGGCGTCGGGATCTGGAAAATCATGATTGGCGACCACCCATTGCCGCAGCTTGCGCCACTCGGAAGTCACCACGTCGCGGGTGGCGGCGGGATACATGACCTGCCCGAGTTCGGGGGGCACGACAAACATGGTCCGGCGCATCGCCCACATCCGGACCAGCTCTCCCGTGTCATACAGAGCCGATTCGATGTCCTCGATTTTGACGCCATCCATACGCGCCCACACCGACAAGTAGACGCTGGCAGGATCACTCGAATGGAGACCGACCAGGGCGTCGGCGACCGACGGAACCGCCTCAAATCCCGCGACAAGGCCGTGGCGATGGGCTAACCGCCTACGTCGTTCGGCGTCAGGGATTTGCAGCACGAGCGCCTCGGGTCAAATACATGAGCGCCACCTTATCGGTAGCAGAACCGCCGTCGCAGCCCGAATGATGCGATTCGCGATGCAGGTGCGGATGGAAGGTCGCAGTCGCTTAGTACCCGACCGTATCGTCAAAGGCGATGACTTTGTCGGGTCGGACCCGGACGAGCCATTCGCCCGGAACTCCGTTCCGGCGACCAAACTCGCCAGCGCGATCGTCACCCATGTACCGACGTCCGATAGCGGTGGCCCAGCGGATCACCTCATCTGAGTCGGTGCTTAACTCAGCAGTTCCTTCGATGATCGCGAACGCATACGGCGGCGCTTGATCGTCAACGGAGATGGACACCCGTTTGTCTCGTGCCAGGTTCTTGCCCTTCACGCTCGTATCGGCAGTGTTGAAGATGACGTCGTCGCCATCGAGCACGAACCAGATAGGTGCCACATGGGGCCGCCCATCAGATCGCACCGTTGCCAGCTTTCCGGTGAGCGTGCCCGACATAAGAAACTGGCGTACTCGTTCGGGCGACATACGGATCGACATGCTTGCGACGTTACCAACTTTGAGCAGTCTCGACCGGCTCGATCAGCGGACGGCTCCTAGAATGGCCGCCCACGTGACCGACCTCACTGCAATCTTCATCGATATCCTGCTGCCCGTCTTCGGATTAGCAACGATCGGCCTCATCGTTGGTCGGCGGATGGGCTTAGATCCCGCTCCACTCGCCAAGGTGGCCTACTACATTCTGGCCCCCGCGTTCTTTTTTGATCTGCTCCGCGATGCCGACATCGAGACCGGCGTGGTGGCCCAGATGGCGATAGTGATCACCGTAACCACCGCGGTTGTGGCCTTACTCGGCCTGGCGGCCGGCCGCTTGTTCAAGTGGGGCTACTCGCTGACGGCGGCCGTCGTTTTGGTTGCTGTTTACGGGAACGTCGGCAATTTCGGCATACCGATCGTCTCCTTTGCGTTCGGCGAAGAGGCCTTGCCACTCGCCGGAGTGTCATTCCTCATCATCAACTTCGCCGCCTTCATGATCGGGGTGACGGCAGCCACCTGGCGGACCGCCTCGCCGTCCAAAGCGATCATCAAGGCACTCACCACCCCCACCGTGGCGGTCCTTCCCTTAGCAATCGTCTTTAACGCCGGCGATCTAACGCTCCCTGTCTTCGCCGACCGGGCAATTGGCCTGCTGGCCGACGCCATGATCGGCGTCATGCTCGTAACGCTCGGGGTTCAGTTGTCGAGCATGCAGCGACCACGCTTCGCAAAAGAAGTATGGGTGGCATCGGGCCTTCGCCTGCTGATCGCCCCGGCGGCTGCCGCCCTGGCTGCCGCCTTCATCGGGCTGGGCGGCACTGCGGGTGGCGTCACCATCCTGCAATCGGCCATGCCCGCCGCCGTTTTTGCGGCGCTAATTGCGATCGAACACGACCTCGAACCAGACTTCGTGACCACCACCGTGCTCGTATCAACGGTCGCCAGCGCCCTCACCCTCGCTGCCACCATCGCATTGATCTGAACCCCTAGCTACGTCGTATGAACATTCGGGGGCGGAGGCGGCGGGGGAGGCGCCGGCCAAACAGACTTTGGGCGTGTTGGCGGACTGCCCACATGTAGCCAAGGGCGGCGAACGGGACCATCATCAGTCCGACGACGACCCCAGCGGTGAGATCAAACAGATCGAAGCGTTTGAGGACCTGCCACACGATAAGCCAGTACGCCACCGCAATAAGAGCCGAATTCAACCCTTTGACGAGGACCATCCGACGGGTAGCTTCGCGGCTCGCAGCGAACCAACGGTTCGTTGATCGACCGATTGCCCAGCCGAGGAACGCAAACCCAAGCGACAACAACCACGGTAACCAGTCCAAAGACACTCACTTCCAGCCGATGCCCCTGTCGAAGCCGGCGTCCCCGGCTGCGTCAGCACCGGGTCTTGACTCTACTTGCCGATGTCTGCCAGCAAAGACCGGAGGCGGGTTATTTGCCGGGCAACTTCACGAAACGAACCGCCACCCGGAGTTACCCGGTGTTGAACCGACGCAACGGGATCAATCCGAGCGACGTCTTCGGCCTCGAACTGATCATGGGCAGTCGAAAGGTCGGCATCGGTAGCTTCGGCCAGGGTCCGCCCGTCGTCCGCCAGGTTCTTGAGTAGCTGACCGATCGCCTCGTGTGCTGTCCGGAAGGGCACTCCCCGCCCGACCAGCACTTCGGCCAGGTCGAGGGCGGTGACTGCCGGGTTGGGGGGTGGCGGGTTGAAAACGGCCGTGGCCAGCATGGCTGCCAGCGTCTGGAGCGACCCGGCCAGCACGTCGTCGGCGTGGAACGCGATCCGCTTATCTTCTTGCAGGTCACGGTTGTACGTGAGTGGCAGCCCTTTTTGCAGGGCCATGATCGCCGACAAATCGCCGATCACGCCTGCGGATCGTCCCCGCACGAGTTCGGCAACGTCTGGGTTCTTTTTCTGAGGCATCGCTGACGATCCGGTCGTAAATGTGTCCGGGAACGACACCCATCCGAATTCGCTAGTCGCCCACAGCACGACTTCTTCGGCGAGGCGCGACAGGTGGACCATCGCCTGGGCGCACACAAAGACGTACTCGGCGACAAAGTCGCGCGATCCAACCGCGTCCATCGAGTTGGCGAAATGCCAACTCCAACCGAGAAGCCGGGCCGAGGCCGCAGGGTCAAGAGGAAGGCTCGATCCTCCCGAGGCACTCGCTCCAAGCGGAGACACTTCGGTCCGATAGACGGCGGCTTGCATACGTTCGGCATCCCGCCGGAGCATTTCGGCATACGCCAGCAGGTGATGGGCCAACGGCACCGCCTGGGCTTGCTGGAGGTGGGTGTATGACGGGACCACGAGGTCGCCCACCCGTTCGGCCTGGTCAACCAAGACCCTGGCCATGGCGGCAAGGTGCTGCAATTGTTGACGACCCGCCCTGGCCAAATAGAGGCGAAGGTCGAGAGCCACCTGATCATTGCGGGATCGACCCGTGTGCACCTTGCGGCCCACATCGCCGATCTTTTCGATCAGGCGCCGTTCGGTTGCCGAATGCACATCTTCGTCGGAATTCAGGAAAACAAACTCGCCCGCCTCCGCCTCGGCCACGATCTCCAAAATGCCACCCTGCAACTGAGCGGCCTCTTCGGAACTGATGATCCCCTGCTCGCCGAGCATCCCGACGTGGGCCCACGAACCATGCAGGTCGTCGAAGATCAGCCGGCGGTCTGCCGTGTCGACCGTATAGGCCCACAGCAGCGCATCGGGACCTTCGGCGAAACCTCCGCCCCACAGCGTCGACATCTACTCCCCTTGACCGAGGCGAGCTTCGGCAGAGCGCCGCAACCGCAAAGCGTTGAGACGAATGAACCCGGCCGCGTCGGCCTGGTCGTAGACGTCGTCTTCTTCAAAGGTAACCGTGGCCTGGTCGTAGAGCCGGTAGTCGGACCGGCGACCCTCGACGTAAACGCCGCCCTTATAGAGCCTCAGCCGCGCCTCCCCCGACACCCGCTCCTGGGTGGTATCGACGAACGATTGGAGCGCTTCGCGTTCGGGCGAGAACCAAAAGCCGTTGTAAACCATGGCGGCATACCGAGGGATCAGACTGTCCCGCAAGTGCATGACCTCCCGGTCCAGGGTCAGCGATTCAACCGCGCGGTGTGCGTAGTGCAGCACCGTCCCGCCAGGCGTTTCGTACACGCCGCGCGACTTCATCCCGACAAAGCGATTCTCGACGATGTCGACTCGACCCACGCCATGCGCTCCAGCAATTTGATTGAGCCGGGCCAGGAGCGCCGCTGGCCCGAGGGCCTGCCCGTTGACAGCCACCGGATCGCCGCGGTCGTAGGTGACTGTCACGATCTCCGGCTCGTCAGGAGCGTCCTCGGGATCGACCGTCATTTTGAACATGTCTTTCGGAGGGCCCACCCACGGGTCCTCGAGAACGCCACCCTCGTAAGAAATGTGCAGCAGGTTGGCATCCATTGAATAAGGCTTTTCCTTGGTGACCGGTATTGGGATTCCCCTCGCTTCTGCATAGGCGATGCAATCAGCCCTCCCCCGCAGTTTCCATTCCCGCCAGGGTGCAATGACTTTGATGTCTGGCTTGAGCGCATAGGCGGAGACTTCGAACCGGACCTGATCGTTGCCCTTGCCGGTTGCCCCGTGGGCGATCCCATCGGCACCGGTGGCTTCGGCTGCCCGCACTAACCCTTTCGCGATCACCGGACGGGCCAAAGAAGTGCCCAACAGATAGTGCCCTTCGTAAATGGCGTTGGCCCGCAGTGCCGGAAAGACGTAGTCAGAGACAAACTCTTCGATCAGGTCCTCGGCGATTGCTTCGACCGCACCGGTCGCCATCGCTTTGACCTTGGCTTCTTCAACTTCTTCGCCCTGGCCAACGTCGGCGGTGTACGCAACCACTTCGACGTCATATTCCTCTTTGAGCCAGGTGAGAATCACCGACGTATCGAGGCCTCCCGAATACGCAAGAACGATCTTTTTCATTACCCAGCTCCGATTTGTTCGAGGCGGTTCGCCAATCCAAAACCGCCGACTTGTTCATCAGCAACGATCATGAGTGTGTCGTCTCCCGCAATGGTGCCAAGCACCCCACCGAGAGGGGAAGCATCGATGGCTCCGGCCACCACTCCGGCCGCACCGGGTGATGTCTTAATGACAACCAAGTTGGCCGAAAAGGCAATCGACTCGACAAACTCGATCAGGGCCCTGGCGAGAGTCAGATATTCGCCGTCGCTAGTCGTCCCGTCGTCAGGCAAGACATATCGCATGCGGCCGTTCCGACGTGACTTCACAGCGCCGAGGGCATGGAGGTCCCGCGACACCGTCGCCTGGGTCACTTCGTGTGATTCGCCAAGAAGCAGGTCGACCATCTCACCCTGGCTGGAAACGTCGTTCTCGAGCAACAGCTTGCGGATCAACCTACGGCGAGAGGCGGTGTTCATGGGCGCATAACGATACGGGTCGGCGAATATTCATGCAACATGTCAGCGAGGCTCGACCATCGTTCCGATGCCCTCTGGCGTAAACACTTCCAGGAGGAGCGCGTGCTGGACCCGTCCGTCAAGAATGTGAGCCTGAGGTACGCCCGCTTTCATTGCCGAGATACAAGACCGCAACTTCGGCACCATGCCAGCGGATGCCGAGCCAGATTCGATCATCGCCTCCAACTCGGTGATACCTACCCTCGATAGCAAGGTGTCTTCGTCGCCGAGGTCCGAATACAACCCCTCGACGTCAGTGAGATAGACCAGCTTGGTTGCCCCCAGGGCCTCGGCCAACGCCCCGGCCGCAGTATCGGCGTTCAGGTTGTAGGCGTGGCCGTCTGCGCCCCGCGCCAGGGGTGCCACTACCGGAACGATCCCTTGGTTGAGCATGCCGCGGACCAAAGTCGGGTCAACCGACTCGATCTCTCCTACGAACCCGAGCCGATCGTCCTTCTGGACCGCCTTGAAAAGCCCGCCATCGATACCTGTGACCCCGGCCGCCACCGCCCCATGACCGGCCAGCAATCGGACGATATCGGGGTTGACTTCACCAGCGAGTACCGATTGCACAACTCGGATCGTCTCGGCGTCGGTTACACGCAGCCCGTCCACCCACTTAGGTTCAACGCCCGATTGGCCCATCGCCCTCGTGATTTGCGGCCCTCCCCCATGCACAATCACTGGCTTGATGCCGACGAGGCTCAGCAGTGTGACATCCCCGGCGAACGTTTCTCGGAGTTCGTCGCTGGTCATGGCCGACCCGCCGTACTTGATGACCATGATCTTGCCTGAGAAAGCTTTGATGTATGGTGCCGCCTCGGTCAGAATCTTGGCTTTGCCCATGGTCGAGGCGATCCGGCTTTTGCGAGCATTCGGTGATGAGTGGCCGGTGGTCATGACGGTGCCCCGTTGAACTCGACGTATCCCGGGGTGAGGTCTGTGGTGATGATCGTGGCTGATCCTGGACCCCACCCGACTCTTACGTCGACGGTGAAGTCGTTTCTCAACAGCGGCCGGATAGCAGCGGGATCATATTCCACCTGGCAGCCCTCGCTCGCCACCGCTACCCCTTCATAGGCAACCCCAAACGCCTCGGTGTCGATTGTGACTCCTGAAACGGCCGCCGCTTGCAGAAGCCGTCCCCAGTTCGGATCTCCACCGTAAAAGGACGCCCGAACCAGGTCCGAGTCGGTCATCGCTTGGCCGAGTCGGCGAGCCGTTCCGTCGGTGGCCGCCCCGACCACCGAGACGCGTACGACCCGGCTGGTTTCCTCCCCGTCGCTGGCGATCATTACGGCCAACTCCATGCACACCTCGGCAATCAGACGATTCACTGCGTCGAGATCGGCATTCACTTCGCTGGTGGCGAACGCGATGACAGTGTCATTGGTCGACTGGCATCCGTCGATGTTGAGCGAGTTGAACGACGGCCCGACTGCGTCGCGCAAGCCACGATCAAGGTCTTCTGAGCCCAGGTCGGCATTGGTGGTGATTACCGCCAGCATCGTTGCCATATCTGGCCTGATCATGGCTGCCCCTTTGGCCATGCCACGGACCCTGAGAGGACCAAACGTGCGCTCGGCAACCTTGGCGAAGGTGTCAGTGGTTCGGATCGCTTCGGCAGCGCCGGTCCAGCCATCCTCGCTCACGTCGATGCTGGCCAGCGCCGCTTCGATCTTCTCGATAGGGAGTTGGGGGCCGATCGGTCCCGTGGAACAAACAAACACAGCCCCGGGATCGCATCCCAGCTTGGTGGCGGCAGCCAGTTGCATACGCCGAGCGTTGTCCATGCCGACGGCGCCTGTCCCGGCATTGGCACATCCCGAGTTCATGACCACCGCCCTGGCCTCTCCCCGACCGGCGATCGGTCGACTGATGAGAACCGGAGCGGCGGCCGCCTGAGAAGCCGTGAAAACCGCAGCACAGGAAACCAGCCGACCCAGATCAATCAGGGCCAGGTCAGGCGCCCCTGACGATTTGATGCCGGAGACCATGCCGGCAGATCGGATCACGGCATCCACCCTGAGACGGGCAACCCGGCGGCCTCATCCCAGCCGAACATCAGGTTGGCGGCCTGGATGGCTTGACCGGCAGCGCCTTTGAGCAAGTTGTCGATTGCCGAGAGGATCACCGCGTTTCCGGTTGGCTCATCAAGATAAACCGACACGATCGCCCGATTTGAGCCGACCGCCCAGCGAGTCTGCGGGGGGCTATCCACTACCTCATAAAACGGCTTGCCCTCCCCGAAGTCGGCCAGCACGCCGCGCAAGTCATTCTCGGTCACCCCACCGGCGGTGGGGGCGGTGATCGTGGCGTGAATACCCCGCTGCATCGGCACCAGATGCGGGGTGAATGTCACCCGAATCGACGACTGTCCGGTGTATGCCTCGAGGGCCATCTCGATCTCGGGACGGTGTCGGTGCTTAGCAACCCCGTAGGCGCGAACCCCATCGGCCACCGCACCAAACAGGAGGTCTTCGCTCAGCGATCGTCCGGCCCCAGACGCCCCCGAGACGGCATTGATGACAATCCCGTCGGGCGAAACGGCGCCAGCGGCGAGAAGCGGAGCAACCCCGAGCAGGGTGGCGGTCGGATAGCAGCCTGGGGAAGCCACTCGCGTTGAGTCCCCAATCGGAAACAGTTCCGGGAGGCCATATGTCCAGTCGGATAATTCGTTCGGCAGAGGATGAGGGGCCCCGTAAGCGGCTTCGTACCGATCGGTCGTATCCATTCGGAAGTCGGAACCAAGGTCAACGACTTTGACGCCCGCCCCGGCCAGGTCACTTGCAAGCACGGCAGAAGCGCCGTGCGGTAGCGCCAAAAAAACGAGGTCGATGCCGGTCAGGTCGGCTGTGTTCGGCTCGAGCACCCGCTGTCCGTCCGCCAGATGGGGATGCACCTCTGCCAGAGGTTTACCGGCTTGGGTATGGGCACCGAGGTAGGCAACCGTCATCTCCGGATGGGCATCGACCAGACGAATCAGCTCTCCTCCGCCGTATCCGGAGGCGCCGAGAATTGCTACTGATTTCACGTTGACCCCCTCCGCATAACTAGACCCGCATAATTATACATGTATGCGCATAGAGTCGCAAAACCGTCAGCCTTCGAGCGGCGACAGACTCAGCGCAGGGATGGGAGGCATCGCCTCGTCGTATAACCAGGCGTCCAGGAATCCTCCTAAATCGCGCCCGGTCACGTCAGCGACAGTTGCCAAAAAGTCGCTCGTTTCGGCGTTCCCGTAGGCGAATCGTTCCTGATAGGTCCTGGCAATTTCAAAGAAGTCTTCATCACCAACTTCCAACCGGAGAGCATGGAGGGTCAACCCACCCCGGAGATAGACGGATGCGTTGAAGATGTCGTCGGCGGCGGGGGTACCGGCCGGCGGAAACTGGCGGTAGGCCTGGCTAGCCGCCACCGATTCAGACCCGGTACCACCCAGAAACTGACGCCCGCTGATGAGGTCATAGGACTGGGCGATACGAACGTCACGGAATTCAGGGCCCTGAGTCTCCTCGATCCACAGCCACTGACTGTACGTGGCGAACCCTTCGTTGAGCCAGATATCGTCCCATCGTTTCAATGACACCGAGTCGCCGAACCATTGGTGAGCGAGTTCATGAATGACGACCTCCTCACCGAGGCCGAGGATTTGTGTGCCAAACGTCGAAAGCGTTTGAGTCTCGAGGGCGACGGCCACTTCTGCGGTGTCGAGAACGAGTGCGCCGTACACGTCAAACGGATACGGCCCGAACCGTTCGGACAAGAACACAATCATGTCGGCCTGTTTGTCGAAGATGCCGAGGGTTGAATCGCGAATGTCGTCGTCGAAGTAGTTCCTGATCGCCACCCCATTCGGGCCGTCCGCTTCGACGAGCTTGAAGTCCCCGACCCCGAAGGCAAGCAGGTACGGAGCAATCGGATCAGAAATCTCAAAGGAGTAGGTGATGAACCCGTCGTCACTTTGCTCGGTTCCAGTGAGCGTTCCGGATGCCGCGGCGACGAGTGGGCCGGGCACCGAAATCGCCATCGTGTAGGTGGCCTTGTCGAGCGGGTGATCATTCACCGGGAGCCACGAGGACGTCCCGTCGGGCTCGCTGATCGCGAAAAAGCCATCTTGTGATCGTTGCATACCCATTTCAAAGGTTGCCGCAGGAGAGTCATACGGTTCGGTGAGGCCGCCGTACTCGATCGACATGGTGAAAAGGCTCCCGGCCTCGACGGTAGCGTCAGGATCGATTCTCAGTTCGCCGTCTTCGTGCGCCCAGTGCGCAACGACTCCGTCAACGAGGACCTCCGACGCAAAGAGCACGTCGAGGTCGAGCGACCATGAGTCAAGGTCGTCCAGTGCTATCGCCTCAATCTCGGTATGCCCCTGAAGCCGGCCCGACGAGGTATCGAGCCTGATCTGCACATCGACGTGTTGAACGTCGTATCCAGCGTTGCCGAGGTCGGGATACAACGGATCACCAATTCCCGCATCGGCTTCTATCCCCACGATCGGCACCGTCGCGATCGTTGATTCTCCTACCGAGGGCGAGCTGATGGTCGCATCTGAGATTGGGGCGGTTGAAGAACTCGGGGTGCAGGCACTCAGAAATATCACCGCCATGGCGACCTTACGCATCGACTCCCCCATTAATCGTCACCCACTCGTCGACCAGCACCATGGCTTCGGCGGGATCGTATGGGCCGTGATCTATCCGATGTTCAAGGAGCATTTTCATGATCTGGCCGACAGTCTTGCCCGGTCCGATTCCGAGGTGTTCCATCACGTCATTTCCGTCGATCGGAGCACGAAGCTTGTCGAGTTCCTCCTGCTCCGCCAGGACGGCGATCCGTTCCTCAAGGTCGTCTATTCGGCGCGAGATCGTCGCCGCCCGCTTGGCGTTGGCCGTGGTCACGTCGGACCGCACGAGCTGATTGAGATCGTCGAGCAGGTCACCGGCATCGCGGGCGTAGCGGCGAACGGCCGAGTCGGTCCAACCCATCTTGAACGTGTGCGGACGCAGGTGGAGAAACACCAACTGGCCGACTTCGTCGATGAACTGCTTTGGATAGCGAAGCTCCCGAAGCCGGCGTCTGGCCATCCGAGCGCCGACCACTTCGTGATGGTGGAAGGTGACCCCACCGGGGGCAAACTCTTTGGTATCCGGCTTGCCGATGTCGTGAAGAAGCGCAGCCATCCTGATGCGGAGCTCCGGTTCCGTCTTCTTGACGACCGCCAGCGTGTGCTCCCAAACGTCCTTGTGCCGGTGGAGCGGATCTTTCTCCTGACTAAGCGTGACCAATTCAGGCAGAAAAACCTCGGCCAGCCCAGACCGGACAATTCCCCGCAACCCGCGGGTCGGGAACTCGCCGGTCAGGAGTTTGGAGAGTTCGTCGCGGATGCGTTCCGCAGACACTATGGAAATTCGACCCGCCATCTCTGCCGCCGCCCGTTCGGCTTCGGCGTCGCACTCAAAGCCGAGCGTTGCCATGAATCGATAGAGCCGCAGCATGCGAAGTGGGTCATCGGAAAAAGCCACCTCAGGGGCGAGCGGCGTCCGCAATTCTCGACGGGCGAGGTCCTTCAGACCGTCGAAGGGGTCGATCATCTGGGCGGTGGCGATTTCGAGAGCCATTGCATTGATCGTGAAGTCGCGCCGGGACAGGTCCGTTTCCAGATCATCGCCGAACACCACCCGTGGTTTGCGGCTTTCGTCGTCGTAAACCTCCGACCGGAACGTCGTGATTTCGAAGCGCTGTTCTTCCACCTGTAGACCGATGGTGCCGAACTGTTCTCCCATGGTGAACATCGATCCGAGCGGGTCGACAATCCGCTTTATATCGTCAGGCCGGGCATTGGTAGCAAAGTCGAGATCTTCCGATTCGCGACCGAGCAGCGCGTCTCGCAATGATCCACCAACCAGATACAGGTCGAATCCAGCGGTGGCGAACTCGGCCCCGAGACGCGAAGACGCTGAGTTATCGGCAACAAGCCAGGAGAGTCGGTCGGGGATCATCTAGCCCTAGAGGATAGATCCTCCGCTTTGTCAGCCCGACCGGAGTCGTTAACGAAACGAGGGCCGCACGCACATGGCGGCGACCCCCGTCCCTTACTCCGCCCGCAAAGATCGGTTCCGTGTTGGTGGCCAACCGGAACTCATGCGGGAGCCTGGCGCTGAAACTACACCGAGATGAGGCCTTCTTGCTCGGCCTTCACCCGGAAGTCGTGTGGATTGGAAGCAGATGTCATCGCCGTCTGGAACGAAATCTGGCCAGCCTTGAACAAGCCGAGAATTGACTGGTCGAAGGTCTGCATCCCGTAGAACTCCGACTCGGCAATGACCTCGATCAGGCTGTTGGTCTGGGAAGAGTCGACGATCCGGTCATAGACCCGACCGTTGTTGGTCATGATTTCGACCGCTGGAACTCGGCCCCCGTCGACCTTCTCGAGCAGGCGCTGGCTGACGACACCCTTGAGAGTGGCGGCGAGCATGATGCGAACCTGTTGCTGCTGGTACGGAGGGAAGAAGTCGATGATGCGACTCACCGACTCCGTGGCGTCCACCGTGTGAAGGGTTGACAGCACGAGGTGACCGGTCTCTGCGGCCTGGAGGGCGGCCTTGACCGTCTCGGCATCGCGCATTTCGCCGATCAGAATAATGTCG
Source organism: uncultured Acidimicrobiia bacterium (assembly GCA_965363765.1). GTDB lineage: Bacteria > Actinomycetota > Acidimicrobiia > Spongiisociales > JAENVV01 > JAENVV01. The sequence goes on along the minus strand of CBDTUI010000001.1, from coordinate 23,646 downwards.
GGGTCTTGACGAAGTGCCCGGCGGAGCGCCTCGGTGAAGTCCTTGGTATCCATGCCGATTTCGCGCTGTGCGACAATCGAAAGCTTGTCACGATGCAGTACCTCAATCGGGTCTTCGATCGTGATGATATTGACCCGACGGGTGCGATTCATATAGTCAATGATCGAAGCCAGCGTGGTCGTCTTCCCGGAACCGGTGGGCCCGGTAACCAACAACAACCCGCGATTTTCCTGCGACAGCTTCTCCAGAACTGTCGGGAGTCCCAGCTCTTCGAAGTTCTGCGTCGACGGCAATACGCGGCGCAACACGAGGCTCACCGAACCTCGTTGCCGGTAAACGTTGACACGGAAACGACCCAGTTCGGCTTTTCCGTAGGCGAAGTCAGCCTCGTTGAGTTCCCGGAACTCCGAAGCAGCTCGCTGGGTAAAGATCGAGTGGGCGTACTCTTCGGTGTCATTGGGGAGAAGCATCGCCAGGCTGGTCGGATGCAACTCACCATCAATCCGCATTACGGGCGGCGATCCAACCTTTAGGTGCAGGTCGGAAGCACCAACTTCAATCATCTTTTTGAGCAGCTCATCGAGCGAGGCAGACATGCACCCTCCAAATTATTAATGTAAAAGATTCATCGGCTGCTCTCGCCCGCGACTTAACCGATCTCCCAAAAAGGTGCCAGGGCTTCTACAGCCAGATCCACTGCTCGCCACGCCGCCCCTGGCGAGACCGTGCCCCGGCTTGGGTCCTCAGTGGCGCCAGCACCAGCCCCATCGACCGTGGCGGCAACTGAGTCTTCGATCGCCGTCAGGTTGTATCCGCCTTCCAGGAAATACATTACGCGTCGGGGCGGCACCAACTTGGCGATCCGCGTCGCCATGTCTCCGTAGTCGGCGGCGAGCAGGGTCCCGTCGGCGAGCGGGTCGTCTCGGTGGGCGTCGTACCCCGCCGACACGAGGACCCAATCCGGGTCGAACTGCTTCACAATCGGCTCGATTAGCCGGCCGAAGGCTCCTCGATAGGCGTCGCCGCCGGTACCGGCAGGGAAGGCGAGATTCACCGTGTGCCCGGCGCCCTTCCCAATCCCGACCTCGTCAACCCATCCGGTCCCCGGATAGAAGGGGAACTCGTGGAGCGAAAGGTAGAGCACGTTCGGGTCGTCATAGAACAGATCCTGAGTGCCGTTTCCGTGGTGCACGTCGAAGTCGATGATCGCCACCTTTTCGCCGCCGTCGGCGAGGTGACGGGCGGCCACCGCAATGTTGTTAAAAAGACAAAACCCCATCGCCCGATCGGCTACAGCATGATGACCAGGCGGACGCACCGCCAGAAACGCCAGGTCGGCAGATTCCCGGCGAAGGGCCTCCACCGCCTGAATACCCGCCCCTGCCGCCCGGGTGGCCGCTTCCCAGCTGGCAGCTCCGGCGTACGTGTCGGCGTCAAGGTATCCCCCGCCGGATCGGCAGTAGGCCTCAATCGAATCCACGTAGCTGGCCGGATGAACTCGGCCCAGAATCGCCCGATCAACCGGCTCCGCATCTAACGGGACCAGTTCTGCTTGCGAGCGATTGAGCCCGGCCAGGACAGCCTTCAACCGATCGGGCCGCTCCGGGTGTTGGCGGCTTGACGCTTCATGTCGCGAAAACGCCTCGTGATGCAACAACAACAAATGCATATCCCCCACTCTGCCATAGTCGTGTCGCCACAACCAACGGCAGGGCCATAGAGTGTCGCCAACGACGAGAAGGCATCCAGTGACGATCACGATGCGCGGCGACTGGCCCGGACAACTGACTTTGCGCCGCGGTTGGGCGAAAGCAATGGCCCGACCCTGGAATGATGACTTTCCAGGTGTCCAGCTACGCCTGGTGCGCGGCAACGCAGATTTTGTAACCGCCTGCTCGCTCGAGCTCGCCGCCGCGTACGGTGAAGTCGTTTCGCCGCCCATGCCTTCGACGAGCCAAAAGCTCTGGACCGAGGCAGGGTTCAAGCCCTGGCTCTACCTCGATCTCTTCTCGCGAGACCTCCACAACCGTATCGCCGAGCCGACATCTGCCGTCGTAACCGGCGAATCTGCCGATTGGAACTCGGCGATCGCGATCGATCGGCTCTCGTTCGAACCCACCTGGCGTCTCGGAGCGGCCGGCTTGTCGGAGTCTCGCGAGGCCACTCCTCGCAGCTCCTTCCTCGTGATCCGTCACGAGGGCACTGTGGCCGGGTTCGCGATCGTCGGAGTGGCGGCATCGGTGTCGTATCTGCAACGGGTAGCCATCGACCCGGCCCACCGGGGCAAAGCATTCGGTCGTTCGCTCGTGCGGGCATCCCTGCGATGGGGACAGAAGCACGGGGCATCCTCGATGCTCCTCAATACCCAACCCGACAATCAGCCAGCTGCACGGTTGTATATGTCCGAAGGATTTATCCGCCTGTCCAACGGCCTCGACGTGTTGAAGTTCGAGTCGGCCTGATGGCACCGCGTCTTCCGGATCGATATCGACTTGAAGTCCGGCTCGGGTCGGACGGCGATATCGAAGAGTGGCTGGCAACCGACCTGCCACTCGATCGGCCCGTTCTGCTGCGGTTTTTGCCATCTGGAACGAGTCCGGACCGCGGTGAATCGTTCCTCGAAAGCGTGCGGGCGGCGGCGGGCATATCCCATACCCACCTCGCCACGGTCTACGCCGCTGGAACGATCGAAGACACAACCTATTCGATCAGTGAATGGGCCGGTGGCGTGTCGCTGGCAGATCGAGCGCTCGCCGGCGAACCGATCCCGGCTGAAGAACTCCTTCCAAACGCCACCGGATTGTCGAGCGCCCTGGCGGCACTCCACGCCGCCGGGATCGTCCACGGTGCGATCGACGCCGAGTCGATCCTGTTTTCAGCCGCCCATCCAGCCAAAATCGCCGGGTTCGGGCGACCACCGAACTGGCGCACGACCACCGAAGACGTCCAGGCTCTTTCGGCCCTATTCGAAACGACGCTCACCGGCCGACCGATCGGAGCTGCCTTGCCCTCACAGGTCATTGACGCCATCTCCCCTCAGGTCGATCGGGCGCTGGAGATGGGACGATCGGGAGAGGTTGATGCGCTGCAGTTGGCAGGCGCCCTACGCGCCGCCCCCTTGCTGGCGCCCATCCGTCGCCGCTGGACGGGATGGACCTGGCGATGGGTAGGACCGGCCGCCACGTTATTCGTCGTAGCCGGTCTACTGGTGATGCTTGGAGCGAACCTCACCAACCAGAACCGCACCAACGTGACCATTGGTGCGTCCGGCGGCCCCGGCACAACCGGGTCGCCATCCAGTGCGACAACAGCCCGCGGGAGCGGCACCACTGCCGATACGGCGCCGGCTGGCTCCCTGGTGTCAGCTGAGGTCGTCACGGCAGCCGCATACGACCCCTTCGGTACCGACGGGGAGCATGACGAGTTGGCCAGCCAGGCGATCGACGGCGACTTTGGGACCTCGTGGAAGACCGAAAGCTACAACTCGCCCCTCCCCCGACTCAAAGCTGGTGTGGGGCTTCATGTTTCGGTGCGGGGCCCGGTGTCCGCGGTGGAGATCGTTGGAGCACGCGATGGAACCGTGTTCGAGTTGTACTGGGCCTCTCAGCCCGCAAGCACATTCAGTGACTGGACGCTGGTCGCCGAAGGAACGATCCGTGGTGGAAGTACCGACATATCTGTGCCTCCGACCGACGGTGGGACCTGGCTGGTCTGGTTTACAGACCTCCCAGCCACAACAGAGGGGACGTACACGGGGGCGATCTCGGAAGTACGCTTCCGATCATGACGGCTTCTCGAGCGGACGAAGACAGCCAGCTCATCGAACGGTATCTGGCGGGCAGCCTGGCTGCGTTCAACGAATTGATGGCCGCCCACGAAGATCGGGTGTTTGGTATCTGTTTGCGGATAATGCGTGACCGTGAGTCTGCCCTTGATGCCGTCCAGGAGACCTTCCTCACCGTCTATCGCAAGGCCGACAAGTTCACGGGAGAGTCGGCTTTCTCGACGTGGTTGTACCGGGTGGCCACGAACACCTGCTACGACCAGCTGCGCAAGCTCAAACGGCGCGCCGCAGATCCGCTCCCGGAGGCGACGGACCCGGCCGACCCACACTCGGACTCCGCCTTTTTGGCAGTCGAGCTACGACCAGACCTCTTGAGCGCCCTCGCCACCCTGACCCCCGATTTCCACAAAGCAATCATCCTGGCCGACATGGAGGGGCTGCCACTCCAGCAAGTCGCCGAGATGCTTGGCGTACCGGTTGGTACCATCAAGTCCCGGGTATTTAGGGCTCGAAGACAACTAGCGGAAGCTCTGCGGAACCAAACACCCAACTCGGAACGTCGTAACGGGGATAACCATGCATAACCATGACCTCGACATCGTCGCCGCTTATGCGGACGGTACGGCCTCCAGTGCCGAAGCTGCCCGCGCCTCCGAGTGGATCTCTTCCTGCCCCGAATGCGCCGAAGAGTACGAATTTCAGCAGGTCGCCATCTCAGTACTCGCCGACGTTCAACCGGCTGTCCTGTCTGACATCGAACGCGCTCGCCTTCATCGGGGCGTTCGCGAGTCGATCGCGGCGGACGAGCTAACCACCCTTCCGGCCCCGGTCCGCTCGGCGGGCACCGGCCGATGGATGAAGGTCCTGGCCGGATCCGCCGCCGCAGTCCTCGCCGTCACGGTCGGGTACGGAGTACTCCTCCCTTCGATCGGGGGCAATGACGATGCAGCAGACCTGGCCGCCGAGTCGGCAGACACCACCACCCTCGCACAGTCGGCTACAGCCGAGGCCGCTCCTTCCGCAGCATTGGCCCTCGACGAGGCCGCCAGCGACGCTGCCGGAGTCGACGACGCGATGATGGGTGCCGTTGCCGTTCAGTCACTCGGCGACCTGACACTCGAAGACCTCACGGCGATGGCTACTCCGATCGAAATGTTCGACTCGACTAATGCAACCGTCGCCTCGCTTGAGGAATCTCGAGCTGCTCCCCTACCGGCCGATCGACTGGCCTACGACCGGGCAATCACGGAACCGCTCACGTGTCAGGAAGAGGGCACCAGCTTGCTCGAGGGTGAAGTCCTTTGGTTGGGTATCGCCACACTTGACGGCGACGTCATCGAGGTGTTCCGCTCCGAGGATGGCCTCATCGCCCTCCAGTCGGGGACCTGCGATCTGCTCTTCCCCACCGAATAAGGGCCAAGCCGCCCGCCTCGCTAGGCTGTGTCCCTCATGGATCAGTTTGCCGATAAGTTCGCCGACTTTCTCGAGTCGCAGGCCCAAAAAGTGCGTTCCCTCACAGTCGACCGTCTCGATCGATACATCATTGTTGTTGCCCTGGGAATCATTGCTGGCGTACTGACGTTTATTGCTTTGACTCTCCTATCGATCTCTCTGTTCAGGATCGTGGCCACCTACGTATCGTCGGAAGGTGCCTACGCCATCTTTGGGGGAATCTTCGTGATCGCTGGGGCGTTTGCATGGACACGACGCAAACCCGAACAGGAATAGAACATGGCTGAAGACCTCATCATTATTGGCTCCGGTCCCGCCGGATATACCGCTGGCTTGTACGCCTCCCGGGCAGACCTCGACCCGCTGCTCTTCGAGGGCAGCCAGCGCGGCGGCCAACTCATGATCACAACTGACGTTGAGAACTACCCGGGGTTCCCTGATGGAATCATGGGCCCCGACCTCATGGAGAACTTCCGCAAACAGACCGAACGGTTTGGCACGCGTCTGATGACCTCAGACATCACACGGGTCGACTTCTCGACCCGCCCGTTCAAAGTCTGGGAGGGACAAGTCGAATATGAGGCGAATGCGATCATCGTTGCCACCGGTGCTTCGGCTATGTGGCTAGGAATTCCAGGCGAGGAACGCCTGACTGGACGAGGCGTAAGCGCCTGCGCAACCTGCGACGGCTTCTTCTTCCGCGAAAAGGAGCTCGTAGTGGTGGGAGGCGGTGACTCGGCAATGGAGGAGGCACTTTTCCTCACCAAGTTCGCAACCAAGGTCACGATTATCCACCGCCGGGACGAATTTCGGGCGAGCCGCATCATGGCCAACCGGGTCCTGGAACACCCGAAAATTGAGGTCCTTTGGAATACTTCGGTCACCGAGGTGCTCGGAGAGGATTCCGTTACCGGCGTCACCCTTAAAGACACGGCCAGCGGAGACACCCGACCATTCGCAACTGACGGAGTGTTTGTCGCGATCGGCCATAAGCCCAACACAGAAATCTTCCGCGACCAGCTCGTCCTCGACGAAGCCGGATACATCGTGATCGATGACAAAACCACAGCAACGTCAGTTGAAGGCGTATTCGCCGCAGGCGACGTTGCCGACCATGTCTACCGGCAGGCGGTTACCGCCGCAGGGACCGGTTGCCAAGCCGCGATCGACGCCGAACGCTGGCTAGCTGAGCAATAGGAGAGCACTAATGAGCGAAAATATGGAAAACCTGACAGATGCCACGTTCGACGGGGCAATCGGTTCCGGTCAACCCGTCCTCGTCGACTTCTGGGCTGAGTGGTGTGGACCCTGCAAGGCCATCGCTCCGGTTTTGGATGAGATTGCTGGCGAGTACGCCGGCAAAATAACCATCGCCAAACTCAACATTGACGATAACCCCCAGAGCACGGCGAAGAGTGACGTCATGAGTATCCCCACGATGATCGTCTTCAAGGACGGCGTAGAACAGAAGCGAATCGTCGGCGCCCGGCGCAAAGATGACATGGTTCGGGAACTCGCCGACTTTATCGGATAGGAACACTCTGCTTGATACCGTTGTTTGAATCGGCGGTCAACGTGGACGCTATCGACGCATCGATAGCGTTTGCCTCGTGCAATTCCCGGCTGCGCTTCGACGGCCTCTCCTTCGTCGTTGGTTGCGCGGTGCACCGCTAGTGCGCCTCTACCGACACGGAGATTCCGGCGAAGCCGTACGCGATATTCAACAACGACTTGTCGGACTCGGGTTCGTCTTTTCCCCAGATCCTCCCGGTGAGTTTCGAGACGCCACCGCGCAAGCGGTCAAGAACTTTCAGGCCGCCCGGGGACTCGACTTGGACGGAATCGTTGGAGCGGACACATGGCGAAGTCTCTATGAGGCGAGTTACAAGCTCGGAGACCGGATTCTGTATCGACGGAGTCCCATGTTGCGAGGCGACGACGTCGAGGAGCTTCAACGGCGCCTGAACGATCTCGGGTTTGACGCCGATAAAGTCGATGGCGTGTTCGGCCCCCATACGCATCAGGCGCTCATCGACTTCCAATCCAATCGGGGCATCGCCGAAGACGGGGTAGCTGGCCCGTTAGTCGTCAGGGAACTCACCGCCATAAGGCGCGGCGCCCCCCAAGCAGGCCGCGAACGAGTGCGGGAACGCGAATGGCTGCGCGGCTTACCGACCACCGTGGTCGGTGCCAGAGTTTTCATCGACCCGGCCGCCCAGGAAAGTCCCGCCGCCGACGACCTTTGGGAAGTTGCCTTGCACCTGGCCACTTTCTTCCAGAATTTAGGAGCCTCTCCCCTGCTCTCTCGCAGTGTCGACGTGTTCCCGCCTGCTCCGATCCGTGCCAGGCGCGCAAACCGCCTGGGGGCTCACCTGAGCCTCTGCCTGGCAAGCGCTGACGACGAGCCGGAATGCGTGTATTTTTTCCAGTCGGATCTGGCCGAGTCGGAGGCCGGCAGCCTTCTAGCCGAGTGTGTTGCCAACCGTCTCGGCTTGCCGACCGGAGGCAGAGCCACGGCCATGCTGCGCGGCACGCGAGCGCCTGCGATCGTCACGTCAGCCGCCCTCGACGACGGCGCAGCGGAGTTCATCGGCCTGGGAGTGGTTGATTTTTTTGCGTGCGCTGCTGAGCAGTTTGGTGCAGAAGGCGCATAGCCGGTGCGGAAGGGCGCGCCTGAGCCGGTTACTCGTAAAACACCCGGTAGATGCGCTCAAGGTCCGCAACCGAGCTGTATGAAATGAGAATCTTGCCGCGGCTCGCCGACCCATGTTTGATCACTACCGGCGTGCCAAGGCGCTCTCCGAGGCGTTCCTCGAGCTCAATGATCGCCACCGGACGAACCGGTTTTTCGGCAGGCTGGCGAACCGTACCGTCACCCGATCGGTTGCGAACCGCGTCCTCGACCTGACGGACCGACCAACCTTCATCCGCCGCCCGTTTACCGATATGCTCGGCATAGGCGTGGTCCTCTAGCCCGACGAGAGCCCGGGCATGACCTGCCGCCAATTCTCCACGCTCCACCATGCCCTGGATCGAGGCAGGCAGCGTTAGGAGTCGCAACGAATTGGACACGGCCGAGCGGCTCTTGGCCACCCGATCCCCGATTTCCTGATGAGTTAACCCAAAATCTTCCAGAAGCTGCTTGTAGGCGGCTGCTTCCTCAAGCGGGCGAAGATCCTCACGTTGCAAGTTTTCGATGAGCGCCGAGGTTAAGGAGACCTCATCTCCGTCGACGGCCCGGATAACTACCGGGACCTCAGCGAGGCCCACCTCGCGAGCGGCGCGCAGACGGCGCTCCCCCGCCACCAACATATACATACCGTCTTGCGGCGGGCGGACAACGAGAGGTTGGAGAATCCCGACCTCGCGAATCGAGGCGGCGAGGGCCGATAGGCGCTCGGGGTCGAAACCGGTCCTCGGCTGCTGGGGGTTCGGAGCTACCGCGCCGATGGCAACGTATGCGAAGTCCGCCGTAGCGGGATCCTCGACGTGTGGGATGAGAGCGTCGAGTCCTCGTCCTAACCCGGTCCGTCGTGTACCCATGGTGCTACCTACCCTTTGCCGTGTCTCGCCAGAAACTCACGGCCCAACTCACGGTAGGCGATAGCCCCACGGCTCATCGGGTCAAATGCTTCGATTGGCTCACCGTACGAGGGTGCTTCCGAGAGGCGCACCGACCTCGGAATCATCGTCCGGTAGGCCCGGTCGCCAAAGTACTCGCGTACCTGGGATGCCACGTCGGCCGAGAGATTGGTCCGGGCGTCGTACATCGTAAGGACGGCGCCGTGGACCTCGAGCTCGGGATTAATGTTCTTCTGGACCAACTCAACGTTGCGCAGCAACTGGCTCAGGCCTTCCAGGGCGTAGTACTCGGATTGGATCGGGATCAGCACTTCCTGAGCTGCCGCCAGGGCGTTGATGGTCAACAGGCCGAGAGACGGCGGACAATCAATGAGCACGTAATCGAACTCGCCGTCAACCCCTTTAAGGGCCATCTTGAGTCGTTGCTCCCGGGAAAAGGCCGAGACGAGGGCGATTTCGGCACCAGCCAGATCAATGGTCGCTGGCAATACATAGAGGTCACGGACGCTGGTCGGTTCCACGACGTCCTCAACGGGCACGTCTTCGAGCAAAACCTCGTATACCGACTGTTCGACACTCGACCGGTCGATTCCCAAACCTGACGTGGCGTTTCCCTGGGGATCAAGGTCGACGAGCAGAATGCGCTGCCCCTGGTAGGCCAGGGCAGCCGCCAGGTTGATCGACGTAGTGGACTTGCCTACGCCTCCCTTTTGGTTGGCGAGCGCGATGATCCGGGTGTCACGAGTAGTCACGATTTGGACATGATAAGCATCCACACAGCCTGGTCAAGGACCTTTACCGCTTCTATGCTGGTCTTGAGGCCGGGTTCGTTGTCAAAACCCTGCAGAAGCTGCGTGTTTGGCTCGGCAGATCGGCTTAAGCCCAGTACTGCCTTACCCCCTGAGTCCAGAAGCCGAAAGCAGGCTTTCTGCGCTTCGGGCGGGGGAAGGGCAGCCCGCATCACGATTGCTTCCTGTCCGCCTGCCACTGCGTCGATGTCGGACTCCACCGCCTCGACATTGGTGATCCCAAGGATCCGGATCGCCCGTCGCATCAGCTGAACCCGACGGCCAGCCCGATCTACCAGTTGTATGGCGGTATCAGGCCACAGAATGGCTAGCACCATTCCGGGCAGCCCTACTCCTGACCCTAAATCGACACAGGTGCTCGGCGGTTCCGCCCAGAATCGTGCGAAGACAGCCGAATCGTAGATATGCCGCTCCCAGATCCTATCCGCCTCGTGGGGGCCGATCCCACCGGCGACCTGGCCTTCTGTCACGAGCCAGTCAGCATATTCGGTTAGGCGCGCCGTGGTAGCGGCGTCTACGGGTCTATCCAGGAGCTGCTCAAGCACAGAAAAGGGCACCACCGGATGGTAGTGCCCTTTTGTTTCACGTGAAACCGTGAGGTTTGGCTTACTCCTCTTCAGAGGTTCCGTTAGAAGGGTCCTCATCGCCGTCCGGTTCTGGCTCCACCGTTCCATCTGGTCCCAACACTACGAAGCGACGAGGTTCCTCGCCTTCGCTGTAGGACCGGATACCGTCGATATCGGACACTGAGTCGTGAATGACCTTACGGTCAGCCGCATTCATCGGCTCAAGCTGCAGTTCGGTGCCTTCTTTAAGGACACGTTCCCCTAGCCGTCCTGCGTATATGGCCAGCGCTTCGCGCCGCCGTTCCCGGTATCCAGCTATGTCAAGGCGGATTCGGACCCCGTCGTGCGTTTGGCGCTGAACGACAGTACGCGTCAGCTCAAGCACGGCTTGGAGGATCACTGCCCGCTCGCCTACGAGGGCTTCGGTCTGGTCGCCGAAAACCTGCGCGACTACCGCATCGTCTTCCACGCCCACCTGTACGTCGCCTTCGAGGCCAAAGGCTTCGAGTAGGCCGTTCAGGAAACCCCGAACAACTTCGGCTTGTTCGTCTCTATTCACGACGATCTTCTCCTTTGGTTCGGCCTGCGGCCTCGGTGACTCCTGGCGCTTCTTGGCAGGAGGCTTTTGCTGGCCCTTACCCGATCGCCCGCTACCGCGATTCTCGTTCGCCTGATTATTCTGGCGATTGTCCCGGTTTTCGCCGTCGCGCGGCTTACGCGTGCGGCGCCGCCGCTTCTTCTGCTGCGATTTGGGCTTAACCCGCACCACAGCGTCCTTTTTACCGAATCCCAGCGTACCTCGTACGCCTTCGTCAAGCACTTCGATGTCGGCCAGCGAGCGATCGGAAATTCCGAGTTCTTCGAGCGCCACACTCACCGCAATATCGACGGTGCGACCCCGTACCTCGACCCATTCAACTTCCACGTCAACTCCTCCTGCGCCGGTTGCGCTTTTTTGATGATCCCTGAGGCTTCTTTGGTGCAGCTGGAGCCTCAGACTCCGTATTCCCAGCCTGGTCCTCGTCGTCTCCGCCCTCCGCGGGTCGTTGAGGTCTGCCGTCGATCTTGAAAATCCATGCCTGTTGGGCCAGTCGGAACAGGTTCGAGGTTGCCCAGTAGACGATCACGCCGGCCTGGAACTGGATGGCGATGGCTCCGAAGAAGATCGGCATGGCCTTGGTGATCTTCTGCATGGTCTGGGCCTGAGAGCTGGTGTCCTGCTGGATGCCCTTCTGCGAATGCACCTGCTGAAAATACTGGGCGGCAATCATAAGCATGATCGCTATTGCATAGGGGACTACCGCTACAAACCCGGTCTGCCAGGCTACGGTAGCGGTGCTCATCAGGTCCATCCCGAGGAAGCTGGTCTGACCGGCCGCGATGGCGTCGTGCAGTCCGGTGTTTATGGGCACGAAGTCAAGCGGGTCCCGAAGCATTCGGAACAGTGCGAACCAGATCGGCATCTGGACAATCATGGGGCCAAGACAGCCGAGGGGAGTGGCGCCGCTCTCGCGTTGTATCGCCGCCATTTCTTTCTGCATCGTTTGTGGGTCATCTTTATATTTCGCTTGCAAAGTCTTAATTTGCGGTTGCAGTGCGGTAAAAGCGCGACTCGCTCTGGTCTGTTTTAGAACCAGCGGAAATAGAATGGTATTGATGAGCAGGGTAAGCAGGATGATCGACATGCCGAGGTTCGGCACAAAGTCGTAGAACAGGGCCAAAATCGTTGCTAGGGGGCGAGCAATAAATTCAATCACAAGATCAGGTCTCTTTCAGGAACGGGGTCATAACCGCCCTCACGCAGCGGATGACATCTGCCCAGCCGTTTTACGCCAAGCGACGTCCCCCGTAGTACACCAAAGCGTTCGATCGCTTCATATGTGTACCGGGAGCAGGTTGGTTGGTACCGACAGTTCTTGGCGAGCAGGGGAGATACCAATTTCTGGTAAATTCGGATTATTGCCATAGCAATCCGTCTAGGCACGGTTGGCCGCCTCCATCCATCGCACAATCTCGTCGAATCGGGCCGTGAGCACGTTTGGCGAGGCTGAATACACGGCATCTACCGAATGGTTCGGGAGAATCGCCGCATATGCGGCCCGCATCCGGCGCTTGGCACGGTTGCGCGTCACTGCGCCACCAACCTTACGGCTAGCGACGAAGGCGACCCTTCCGGGTTCGCTGAGGGCGGGTGCGAGGATCACGGTCAAACCACCAATGCGGTGGTGGCGGCCGTTGGTGTAGAGCCGATCGAAGTCGGCACGGCCACGAAGCGTTGAAACCTTAGGCGGCAATCCGCTGACGGCCCCTGGCACGACGGCGGCTCAGGGTTGCGCGACCGGCGCGCGTCCGCATCTTTGAGCGGAAACCGTGCTTGCGCTTACGGCGCCGCACGTTGGGTTGATAGGTTCTTTTCATGGGGTCTCCCGAGAGGTGAGGTGGAGAGAAGGTTACGAACACCGGCAATCCTTGTCAAAGCAGGATCGTCTCGCGACCTCTCACTTAAGGTGCCCACGGGTCAAGGCGCGAAGAATTCCGCTAGGTCGCGAAAAGTTGCTCGGAGGCAATGTGGCCCCAATCCGGGCCAAGGTCGCGAAATCGGCGCGAAGAAAAATGGCCCGTACGCAGGGGTTTTGGCGCTAGGGAGCGCTGCGCGTTCTCGCTTTAGGCCCGATTTTCTCACTCTTGTCACCACCGCCCTCACCGCTCTACAGTCTCCACCAAGCGGAACCTGGCGTTCACTTCCCGTTACCGGGGCCTCCGCAGACGATCGGGCATCTCCGCTTCGTTTTCCACATTTTGTGGATAGTTCTGTGGATAAGTTTCGTTAATGGAGGGCAACAGGTGACCCACGCCGTCACACAGGAATGGGACGTATTTCGAGACTCGATTCGTTCCAAGGTTTCTCCCGTTACCTGGCAGACCTGGTTGGCTGCCCTCGAGGACGATGGATCGGAACCCCCACACCTTCGCCTCGCGGCACCCTCCGAGTTCCATCTCAAATGGGTAATCGACAAACACCTCGAGGTACTTACCGAAGCGGCCACCGGCATCTGGGGTCCCGATGTGAGTGTGGAGCTCCTAGCCCATGCTCCCGACGTGACCGTCGACCTCGAAGATGACTGGTCGGCGCCGGAACCGAGCCTTGCGCCGGTTCGCCAGCGGGCGGTTGATCAAACCCCAATCAGGAGCACTCGTCTCCTCAACCGCTATCGCTTTGATGAATTCGTCGTCGGTCCATCCAACCGCTTCGCTCACGCCGCCGCGATGGCTGTGGCCGAACAGCCTGGACTGCATTACAACCCGCTTTTTATCTATGGAGCCGCCGGATTGGGTAAAACCCATCTCCTGAACGCGGTCGGCCACCACGCACTGGAACTCAACCCGGAGGCAGTGGTCAGATACGTTTCCTCCGAAAACTTCTTCAACGAATTTATTGAGGGCATCCGCAAAAAACGGATGGCTGAGTTCAAGATGCGATATCGAACCATCGACGTCCTGTTATTGGACGATATTCAGTTTTTCGAGGGCAAGGAACAGATCCTCGAAGAGTTTTTTCATACCTTTAACGACCTGTACGAGTCCGGAAAGCAGATGGTTCTGAGCTCGGATCGTCATCCGCGTAACCTTGCCCACCTGGACGATCGGGTCCGTTCTCGCTTCGAATGGGGTCTTCTTACCGACATTCAGGTCCCTGACATCGAGACCCGGCTCGCCATCCTTCGAAAGAACACGGCGGGATCGGCTCACGAATACCCCGAAGATGTACTCGAGTTTATTGCCAGCAACGTCTCTGACAACATCCGTGAACTAGAGGGGGCCCTGACGCGGGTAACCGCTTATGCGACCCTGCACGGAGAGATAATTTCGCTCGCAACAACCCGCGACGTGCTTCAGGACCTCATTCCTGACAATTCGTCTCGACCGGTTACTCCGCTTGAGATCATGGCCTCAACGGCCGCAGCGTTTGGCTTTTCTCAAGACGAACTGGTCAGCGCCGGCCGGAAGGCTCCGCTCGCCCGCGCCCGGCAGATCGCCATGTACCTGGTGCGCGAACATAGTTCTCTTTCTCTACCAAAAATCGGTACATTGTTCGGAGGACGTGACCACACGACCGTCTTGTACGCCATCGAAAAGGTAAAAGGCCTGTTGAAAACCGACCATGAAACCTTTGAACAAGTCACCGCGTTATCCCAAGACATCCGAATCCGTCCACAATGAAACACCCGTCATCCACAGCCTCTGCGGGGCCCCCTTGGAAAGATCCCTAGTTCTCCCCAACCCCTGTGGAAAGCTAAAACACCAACTACCAGGGGTTTTAGAAAGTTATCCAGTTTCCACAACCCCTATTACTACTACTACCGTTTAACTTAATAAATCAATAGCAACCGAAGAAGGGCAAAGTCCTGTGCGAATCAGAGCTGAACGAGATGATCTTGCTGATGTGTTCTCACGCGCCAACCGCGGGGTTGGCCTACGGTCCGCCCAGCCGATCCTGACTGGCGTTCTGTGCGAAGTCACTGGCAGCACGCTGCAGGTCACCGGCACCGACCTCGAAGTCACCGTTCGAACCACGACCCAGGTCGAAGTTCTCGAGGAAGGTTCCCTGGTTGCCCCAGCGAAGCTGGTCGCCGAAGCCATCAAAAAGATGCCGGTCGGAGCGGTCATGGTGGCTTCCGAGGACGGCGAAGTGGTTATCTCGGGGAAGGGCCCAAAATTCTCTCTTCGTGAGCTCCCGGTATCCGAGTTCCCACAATTGCCCGAGGTGTCGCTGGAAGGCGCTACCACGGTTGACGGGACGATTTTGGCAGACGCTATTGCCCAGGTCACGATTGGAGCTTCGTCTGATGCGGCTCGTCCGATTCTGACTGGCGTTCTGGTTGAGCATGATGACGACGGGGTTCGATTCGTTGCAACGGATTCGTATCGTCTTGCCGTTCGGTCGCTTCCCGGTGTCGAACTGGCTGGATCTGGGTTGGTGCCGGCGCGCGGCCTTCGAGAGATGGCCCGGACCATTGGGGCGGCCAAGGTCAGCGTGGGAGTCATGGGTCGGGAAGCCGTCTTTGCGTCCGATCGAGGTTCACTGACCCTGCGGCTCATCGAAGGGACCTTTCCTAATTATCGCCAGCTACTGCCAGCGTCCTATCCGAATCGATTTGTTGTCAACAAAGAAGCCTTGCTTGAGGCGCTCGGACGGGCGTCTTTGGTGGCCGAAGATCACATTCCTGTGCGGCTAAGGATGGCTGCCGGGGGAGTAGAAGTTACGGTCATTCGCCAGGATGTGGGTGGCGAAGTCGAACAGATCGAAGGGGTGTTTGAAGGCGAAGCCGACGAAGTCCTCATTGCCTTCAATCCCAGGTACCTGACCGACGGCGTCCAGGCGATCGTTGCAGATGAGATCGAGTTCAGTGTGATCGACGGCCTGAAGCCATCGGTGTTACGTGGAGTCGGAGACGACCAGTTCACCTATCTGCTCATGCCGGTTCGGGTTGCGTGAATCTGAAGTGGCTTGAGCTAGCCGAGTTTCGTTCCTACGAAACCCTGCAACTCAAGCCCGAGGCCGGCGTAAATATCTACGTCGGTGAGAATGCCGCAGGCAAGACGAACATTCTCGAGGCGGTCGCCTATTTGGCCCTTATGCGCTCATTCAGGGCGATTCCCGATAGTGGGCTGGTGCGACAGCTACCCGGACAGCCGTCAGCACCAGCGGCCGTCCTGAGGGGTGAGATCGCTTCTGGCGACCGGACCTCCCTCATCGAGATTGAACTACCCGCTGAGGGGCGGCGGCGTATTCAGGTAAATCGGCAGAGACTCTCGCGTACCGCTGACATCCTCGGGTTTGCCAGGGTGATCGTGTTTCTTCCCGATGATCTCGATATCGTCAAACGAAGCCCCGGTCTGCGGCGGGTGTTCCTGGACCAGGTAGCAGTGCAACTGCGCCCGGCGGCGTATGTCGATCAGCAGGAATACGAGCGCGTCGTGAAACAGCGAAACTCGCTACTCCGGCTGAATGGGCGGCACACGGATGCAGCGGTTCTCTCAGCGTGGAACGAAAAACTTGCCCAGGCCGGCGCAAAAGTCATGGCACGCCGGGCGGCGAGCGCCGCAGCACTCAACGAGTACGTCCGGGACGCTTATACCGAACTAGCAGGCGAACCCATTGACATTGACCTCGATTATGCGTCAGGGTGGGAAGCGACGCTCGATCCGGAAGTTGGTATCGCCGAACTGGAAGGGCGCCTGTGGAGCGCACTTGAAGAAGCCGATGCGACGGACAGAGAAAGGAGAGTGACCACGGTGGGACCACATCGTGACGAACCGATCTTCACCCTCGGCGGACGCCAGTCCAGGACCCATGCCAGTCAAGGGGAGCAACGGTCGTTGATACTTGCGTTGCGCCTGGCCGCTCATCGGGCGATCTCGGCCAGCACCGGTGAGCCTCCCATACTTGTATTAGATGATGTTTTTTCGGAGCTCGACATCTCCAGGGCTCGAGCCCTGGCTAATGCCCTACCGGTGGCTCAGACGTTCATTTCCACTGCCCGCTTCGAAGAGGTACCGGTTGAGGGCAGACGCTGGTTGGTGGAGAAAGGAACCGTGACGTGAGTCGGGAGCTTGAATCCATCGGATCTGGCTTATCGGCCTGGTTGCGGCGCCTGGGTCTTGCCGACGCCGACCTATTTTTTACACTCGTTGCCGCCTGGCCGGGAGCCGCGGGTGAGCCGTGGCAATCGGCTGCAGAGCCCGTGATGCTCGAGGCGGGGGAGCTCACGGTTCGGGTGCATTCCCGTAGCTCGATTCGGGTTCTCTCATATGGTGTCAACGACTTGATTGACCGCTTGAACGCGGCCATCGAACGGCCGGCGATCGAGTCCATCCGCCTGGTGGGCCCTTCGTCGAACGGATGATCGGCCCGTACCCAGAAAACCCCATTCCGATTAGCGTTTCCCCTCATTTACAGTGAGGCGCTCAGACCCCTTGTCGGCTTGGGTAAGTGCCCTAAAACGACTAAACTTACAAATGTGTAATACAGCTCCAGTTGCAGAGTTACGTGCACAGGCAAATACCGAGCGACCGTTGAGCGTTCCGCGAACAAAGGAAACCCGTGGCTACTGAGAAACCAGGGCAATACAAAGCGTCTGAAATTACCGTTCTTGAAGGACTTGATCCGGTTCGCAAGCGGCCTGGTATGTACATCGGCTCGACCGGTCCCCGCGGCCTTCACCATCTGGTCTGGGAGGTCGTAGACAACGCAGTCGACGAAGCGATGGCCGGATATTGCACAAGGATCGAAGTAAATATTCTGGCCGATGGGGGAGTCAGAGTCGTCGACAATGGCCGAGGCATCCCGGTCGACAAACACAAGGTCACCAAAGAATCAGCGCTCACCACCGTACTCACCACGTTGCACGCCGGTGGAAAGTTCGACTCGGGCGCCTATCAGGTGTCGGGTGGCCTGCACGGTGTCGGCGTTTCGGTTGTTAATGCCTTGTCCGCCCGCCTCGAGGCAGAGGTGCGCCGCGACGGTGCAATCTATGCGCAGTCGTTTGAACTCGGTGTCCCACAGGGAATTGTAAAGAAGGTCGGCGAGGCCAAAAAAACCGGTACGTCGATCGCCTTCTGGCCGTCAGAGGCGACCTTTACCGAGACGACCGAATTCAACTACCAGACCATTGTTGGGCGATTGCGCGAAATGGCCTTCTTGAACAAAGGTTTGGAGATCCGGCTCGTTGACGAGCGAGGCGAGGAGCCAGTTGGAGAGAACTTCCTCTACAAGCAGGGGCTAATCGACTTCGTCAAACATCTCAACCAGAGCCGCGAACCAATCCACGGGCGGATCCTCCAGTTTGAGGACACCGCCGATCAGCACGAGCTAGATGTTGCCATGCAGTGGACCTCCGGATACACAGAAACCGTATTGACGTTTGCCAACAACATCAACACCCATGAGGGGGGCACCCACGAAGAAGGCTTCCGAACCGCCCTCACCCGGGCCCTCAACGAGTTTGCGAGGGCCAAGGGGATCCTCAAGGAGAAAGATGACAACCTGAGCGGGGAAGACGTCCGCGAAGGGCTTACCGCCATCATCTCCGTCAAGGTTCGCGAGCCGCAATTCGAAGGCCAGACCAAAACCAAGCTCGGCAACACAGAGATTCGCAGTTACGTGACCAAAGCGATGAACCGGATGTTGCCGGAGTGGTTGGAACGCAACTCGGCTGAAGCGCGCCGGATTGCCGAAAAGTGTGTTTCGGCTCAAAAGGCCCGTCAGGCAGCCCGCAAGGCTCGCGACCTGACCCGGCGCAAGACCGCCCTCGAGTCGGCGTCACTTCCAGGAAAGCTGGCCGATTGTTCGTCCAGGGAGGCGTCACTTTCTGAGCTCTTTATCGTCGAGGGCGATTCGGCGGCGGGACCCGCTAAACAGGCCCGCGACTCTGAGTTCCAGGCCATCCTGCCGATTCGAGGAAAGATCCTCAACGTCGAGAAGGCCCGACTCGCCAAGGCACTCCAGAACAACGAAGTGCAGGGAATTATCACAGCGAGCGGAACGGGCATCGGCGACGAGTTCGATATCGAAAAGGCCCGGTACCACAAGATCGTGATGCTGGCCGACGCCGATGTCGACGGCTCTCACATCAGGACGTTGCTTCTGACGCTGTTCTTCCGTCATCTGCGCGGACTCATCGAAGCAGGCTTCATCTACGTGGCGGTGCCGCCGCTCTACCGAGTCAAGATGGGCAAACAAGTCATCTATCTCAAAGACGACGCGGCCCTGGCGACGTTCATGGCCGAGAACGAGGGTCGCAAGATCACCCCGTCACGGTTTAAGGGCCTCGGCGAGATGAACGCAGATGAGTTGTGGGACACGGCGATGAATCCCGACACCCGGACGTTGATGCGGGTCGAGATCGACGATGCCGCCGTCGCCGACGAGATGTTCACCATCCTCATGGGCGACGACGTACAAGCCCGCAAGAGCTTTATTCAGCAGAACGCCAAAGACGTTCGCTTCCTGGACATTTAGGAGTTCGTAAATGGCAGACGAAATCACAAACGGCATACCAGACATCGACATTAAGGACGAGATTTCTGCGTCCTTCCTTGAATATGCGATGTCAGTCATCGTTTCTCGAGCCCTTCCCGATGCCCGGGACGGTTTGAAACCGGTCCAGCGCCGGATCATTTACTCGATGTTCGAGAACAACATGACGTCGGCTTCGGCACACCGGAAGTCGGCGACTGTGGTTGGCGACGTCATGGGTAAGTACCACCCGCACTCCAATGACGCTATCTACGACGCCATGGTCCGCATGGGGCAGGACTTCTCGCTGCGGTACCCGCTGATTGACCCGCAAGGGAACTTTGGGACCCCTGACGACGGTGCAGCCGCCATGCGCTACACCGAAGCGCGGCTGTCGCCCCTGGCTTCGTACTTGCTCCAAGATATCCGTGAAGACACCGTCGACTTCACCTCGAACTATTCGGGGGAGTTCTCCGAACCGTCGGTTTTGCCCGCCCGCTTTCCGAACCTGCTCGCCAACGGCAGCCAGGGGATCGCTGTCGGTATGGCCACCAACATGGCCCCGCACAACCTCGGCGAAATCATCGACGCCACGATGTTCGGCATCGACAATCCCGACGCCACGGTCGAGGACTATCTGCAATTCGTCAAGGGCCCGGACTTCCCAACCGGCGCTTACATCGTGGGCACCCGTGGCAGCAAGGACGCCTTGCTCACCGGACGCGGCTCCATCAAGATCCGGGCGGTCACCGACGTCCAAGAGGTCAAAGGCCGTACCTGCATCGTGGTTACGGAGCTTCCGTATCAGGTTTCGGCCAGCCGGGTGCTCGAGCGGATCGCCGCTCTGGTCAACGACAAGGCTCTCAACGGCATCTCAGATTTGCGGGACGAGTCGAGCTCACGTGTTGGGACAAGAATTGTCATTCAGCTGAAGCGCGATGCGGTCCCACAGGTGGTTCTCAACCAACTGTTCAAGACGACCCAGCTCCAAGATTCGTTTGGTGTCAACAACGTTGCTCTGGTCGACGGGATCCCTCGCACGCTCAACCTCGCTGAATTGATCGGGTACTACATCGATCATCAGATGGAGGTCATTGAGCGGCGGACCCGTTTCCGCCTCGAAAAGGCCCAGCGCGAAGCCCACATCGTCCAAGGTCTCGTCATTGCCGTCGACAACATCGACGAAGTCATCCGGATCATCCGCGGTTCGGCCGACACGGAGAACGCCAAGAACTCGCTTATCGAGCGCTTCGAGTTGTCGGAGGAACAGACCAAAGCCATTCTCGACATGCCACTACGGCGCCTCACGGCCCTCGAAGTTGACAAGCTCAGGGAGCGGTACGACGAACTGATGTCCCTGATAACCGAGCTCGAGACCATCCTGGCCGATCCGGGTCTGCGCCGCACGATCATCAAAGACGAGCTGGCCGAGGTTCGGGACAAGTTTGGTGACACCCGTCGGAGCCGGTTCGTCCCAGACGAAGGCGACCTTTCCCTTGAGGACCTTATTGCCGACGACGAGCTGATTATTTCGGTCACCCAGTCTGGCTACGTCAAGTCGGTCCCGGCCAACACCTACCGGGTCCAGGGGCGCGGAGGGCGCGGCGTCAAAGCTGCCGAAGTGCGCGAAGACGACGTGATCACGCGTCTCCTACACACGACCGCCCATGCGATTCTCTTGTTCTTCACGAACAAGGGACAGGTGCACCGGATCAAAGCCCATCAGGTGCCGCGTCAGTCGCGGACGGCCAAAGGCGTGCTGGCTCAGGCCGTGCTGCCGTTGCAGCCAGACGAGCGGATCGAAGCGATCGTGGATACCCGCGACTACGAGACGGCTCGTTATCTCGTCATGATCACCAAAAACGGGGTAGTCAAGAAGACCGCTTTCTCCGATTACGACTCGCGCCAATCGTCGCTGATTGCAATCAAACTGCAGGAGGACGACGAAGTTGTGGCCGTTCGTACGACCGATGGTGAGAACGACGTTCTTATTTTCACCGAACAGGGAATGGGTATCCGGTTCTCAGAGAAGGACCTTCGTCCGATGGGCCGGGCCACCCAGGGCGTGCGGGGAATCCGTCTGCGCGAAGGAGACCGGGTCGTTTCGGCTGCTTCGAACACAGACGGATCAGAACTTGTTCTGCTGACTTCCGGTGGCTACGGCAAACGAACCAAGATGGACGAGTTCCGACCCCAGAAGCGGGGCGGTATCGGGCTCAAGACGATGAAACTGACCAAGGTGCGCGGTGTGATGGTTGGCGCTCGAGCCGTCACCGACGACGTAGAACTGTTCGTGATTTCTTCGTCAGGGGTAGCGATACGCACCCCGGTCAAGAAGATCAGTCGCCAGAAGCGAGAAGCGAGTGGCGTCAAGGTCATGAACCTTCCAGCAGGCGACCAGATCGCCGCCTTTGCGGTGGTACTCCATGAGGAAGAGGCAGTAGAGGCAGCAGATGCGGGAGAGGAAACATGAGTCAGGAACTCTTCGGTAGGGCCTGTCGTTCATTGAACGTAGGGTTGGACCCCGTACTGCATTACACTTCCCTGAACCCGGCAAGGAGCTAAGCGCCGCATGGCCCAAGTACGCAGAGTGCGTCGGATTATCCGAAAGATTGACCCGTGGACGGTCCTCAAGGTCTCGTTTGCGTTGTATGCCGTCATGGGCTTAGCGCTGGTTCTGGGCGGTGTCATCTTTTGGTCGTTCGTGACCGCCGCCGGCTATCCGACGTTCATCGAGGACACTTTGTCCAGTATTGGCCTTCGAGAGGTCACGGCTGGCCCGCTGGTGCCGACGAATGATTATATGTTCCGGTTGGCGGCCTTTTTGGGCGTGGCGTTCACCGTTCTGATGACCGGGATGACAACGCTCGGTGCCGTGATGTATAACCTCATCTCAGATGTGGTTGGTGGGCTTGAGGTGGTCGTACTCGAAGAGTCGTTCAACGCTCCAGTTACCGCACCGACTCGGCCGGTCCGCCAGGTTCAGTCATGGCAGTCGGCTCCGTCGACCAGCGAAACGGTGGTCGCTTCCACCGACACGCCTACCAAATCGCCCGCTCCGACGGCAACCGGACGCTAGTTATTCCGGCTCCTGCCGGGCGATGATTATGCCGCCTGACTGGCAAGCCTCCACGTAGGCGACAGCCACGTCGGCTGGGGTCATGACCTTCGCCGATTCGCCCATCGGTAGTGCGCCTATTGATGGTGCGGCGATAACCCCGGCCGCCCAACACACGGCGGCAAGGAACTCGGCGTCGTCGACCACGGCGTATTCTGTTGAACCGGGCGCACCGTCGATGTCTACTAGGAGAGAAGATAGGGCCGAGCCCGCTGGTGCCAACGTAAGGGCAGCAGTAACGGGTGTGCCGTAGCGAAGCCCGACCGGGGACGGGAACCTAACCGGACTCGATCCTCGGGCGCTACCCGGCTTGGCCCAAGAAACATGCTTGAGAGTTCCGCCGGCCACAACGGCCAATGCTTCGGCCAACCCAAGCGGGTTACATTTCGTCATCCCGCGCCCGGCGAGGTGGTCGTCGGCAGTGACCACGAAACGTGGTGATTGGCGGGCTGCTTCGTCGTCGGTGTACGCGACAATTACATCTGTGTTACTTCGCCCGTCCCAATATGCGACTGTCGTTACAGTCGGATCGGCGGAAAGGACCCGGTGTACCCGCTCGAGCAACGGGGTTTTCCTACTCAGGGTGACGTTCACTCGGAGAGTGGGTTTACGGGCTTCCAGATACCGTCAGCTGAGGGTGCCTCGAGCTGCTTCTGCTTGTTTAAGTAGGAAGCAATTGCTCCCACGATGGCCGCCAAAAAGAGCAATTTACGTATTTTCATGGCGTCATACTACGCATGACACGTCACTAGGGCCGAAAAAATGGGTCGAGCGGCCCATAGAATCGCGCCGTGAGCGGTTGTACATTAAGGGGGCGAGTACGGCCTTGGCCACCGATGCTAGATAGCCTCCCAGCTACTCTTCCCACAACATCGGTTGGTTTGTCCGGTGTCGCCAGGGATCGATGGGCCCGAGAGCTAACGCCTCGGGCCCCTCGTGTCCCTGTAGGGGAACAGGGATTTTCCGCTCTGGGTGGTTATTTCTGGGGGGAAATAGCCGGGGAAAAGCCTGGGGGAATACGGGGAATACGGGGAAAATGGGAGGGAAACGAGAAAGACTCGCCGATATGGCGAGTCTTTCTTCGTGTTCCTGTCGCGATTTCGCGATGGGCGGTCGGGCGGTCGGGTGTCGACGGTCCGAGGCTAATTGTGTCTCGAGGGTTTGCGCAGCAAACTCCGCTAGGTCGCAGATGCGACCGGCGTGGGCCTACCTGGATTTGAACCAGGACCTCTTCCTTATGAGGGACGATCAGTGGGGTTCAGGCGGTCTGGCCGCCCGACGTCGACTATTCTCGGACCTAGCATGCGGCGTATTCG